>CAMNVD010000001.1 GCA_946562005.1 uncultured Clostridia bacterium
AAACAATCAGCAGATTGCCATAGCAAAGCCAACCTGTCTGAGCCGGCTCGATAGCATCTACTTTTGCCTTTGTCGTAACCCGTTCCATTTTACCGATGGGCGCTTTTTCCCGGGGTAGAAATACTGTTTTTTCTATGGGAAAATAAATCTTATCCATACCAATCCCTCCTGATTGTGTTCTCACATTTACAGTTACATAACCTTATGCAGGAATCAGAAGGAATATGCGTACCACATAAAAATGTTTTCTTTCTTTCGACAAAGAATACAAAATAAAAAAGAAGACCTTTTTACGGTCTTCTTTTTATAGATAGCTACACATCGTTATATCTGTATCAAGTTCGCCGCCGATTCTTCTGGGTAGTCCTCCCTACAGGTAAAGAAGAGGACCTGATGACGTTGAGCAGCGTCCCTTATCAGCTGCCAAGCCGCTCCCGTCCGGTCAGCGTCCATATTAGCAAAGGGGTCGTCAAAAACAATCACGCCGCCCTCTGGAAAAAGATGGTCCAACACCGCCAGCCGAAAGGCCAGAGATACCGTTTCCTTGGTCCCTTCAGAAAGCTTCCCATAGTCTAATACTTGATTGTCGCTGTAAATTTCCATGGCGAGCTTATCTTTTTCGGGAAAATCGGAAACGACCTTCCCCCCAGAAACAACGCCTAAATAGTGGGCGAAACGCTCGGCAATATCCTGCATAGGGTTATCGGTCAACACCTCTTTTTGGTCTGCAAACACTGCGGCAATATGGAGCCAGCAATCCAGTAGGGCTTGCTGCTCCCGGAAATCCCTTTCTGCCTTTTCCAGATTAGCCGCCGGGGCAACGGTTACCGTTTCCAGGTAATGCTCCAGCTTGCTACCAGCAGCAGTTTTTGCTGTCAGCGCTTCTTCCCTGCGCTGACGTTTTGTTGTTACCTCTTGCTTTAACATCGCCAAGTACTGTTCAGGATTGGTAATTTCCTGGAAATCTGCCGGAATCTCTTCTCCTGCCGCCAATGCATCCTGCATCTTCGCCAGCTCACACCGGGCTTCGGTGATTTGCTCCTGCAATGCCTCCACACTACCATATTGACTGGTATAAGCCTCTATGCGCGCATCTGTAGCAATAATCGTTTTATCCAGGTCTTTTCCACCTAAAAGTTGATAAATCTCCCGGTCGATAACATCTTTTTCTGCCACTGGCGCAGTTATCATGGCCACAGACTGTTCTAGTTCCGCAAAAGATGTTTCCCCTAGGGCCGCTATTAGCTTAGCCTCCACCAAGGCTAATTTTGCCTTATCCTCAGCCACATTACCAGCAAGCGCCTCCAGCTCCTCCACTGAGGATACCTGGTATTTACTAAGAATATCACTGATAGCCGCCCGGGCCTCCCCTATCTGCCCTTCGATGGCCTTTGCATCCACATCCACTGGAGACAGCTCCATGGTCATCACACCAGGGACTTCCAGGCGCACCGCCTCGGTAATCCGCCCGTTACACCCGGCCAGGTCTAACTTTTGGCCCGTACGTAAAGAAGTCATTTCTATTTGCTGCCCGCCAAACATTTCGATAGCAGCTTGCACATTCATACCGCACAGCTGGTTTTCCCAATGGGTCAGGTTCCGCTGAGCAGTTTTTACCACTTGCAATTCAGTAGGCTCAGGGCAAGAGATATCAACAAGTTTTGCTTTCAGCTGCTGCTTTTCTTCAGCAGTTGCTTTCAACGTCTCATACATATCCAAGCGCATACGGTTATCCCGCTGCTGTTGCAAAGCCCTGGATTGGGCAAGTCCCTTAATCATTCGGGGCCAGCGTTCCACTGCCTCTCTATATTTCTCCAGGTCATCATTGATGCGAGCCATTGCTTTTTTCAGGTCCTGCTGGTCTTGGAGACGTCCGGCAAAGCGCTGGAAGGATTCATAGGCGCTTTCTGCTGCCTGGGCGCTATCATTTTGCCGGCTATATTCTATAGCAGCCTGGTCTGCCGCCGCCTCTAACCGGACGATTTCCTCTAATACCGCTTTGGCGTCTTGCCACTGATAATAAGCTGCCAAAACCTTACCTAGTTCTTTCGTCCAGCGACCGGCGCCAGCCTTGCGTAAGGGGAGCCCATTTGCCACATCCCAGTGCTTCCCGGCCAGCTCTTCTATTTTTCCTTGGATTGCAGCCTCAATGCTATCCACAGAAATGCCATCGCTTTCAGCGAAGGCGATGGTAACGGCTTCCATAATTTCCTGCTTGGCGTCTGTTTTTCTAGCGGCGTCTAACATCGCCGCTAAGGATAAATCAGCATTACGCTGTGAGGAAAAAAGTAGTTCCCCATAAACGCCTTCGCCATACAAAAGCACTTCACGGAGGGCTTCCTCTATTTTTTTCGGGTCCCGGATGACGCCCTCCGGTGTAGAGAGGGTACAGCGAGCATCCTGTCCCCATTCTTTAGACAAGGTATAGACGCCTTTTTCTGAGGTAAAGAGGATGCTGCCGTCAGCAAAATCCCCCGCCACAGAGCTGCCCCGTTTTGCACCGGGGAAATACAGCTCCCGGAATTCTTTATCCTTCCTGCCGTCAATACGAGCGTTTTGGAATAAGGTTCTAGATAAAAGATTCACTAAGGTACTCTTACCGCTTTCATTTTTACCATAAATCACATTCAGTCCGTCAGTAAGAGAAATACTTTTATTGCGAATCCCAGCAAACTGAGTGCAAGATATTTGTTGGATTTTCATCCTACTTGGCCTCCTTCAGTGATTTTAATAGCTCATAGGCCAGCTGGGCCTCTTGGGGCTTGTCCAGTAAGGCTAGAAGAAGCCCAGCCGAAAAAGATGTTTCTGGGAACTCTCTCCGTATCAGTTCCTCAGAAATCAGCTTGCTTAAAGCCCCGTCACGATAGGTCCCCTCTATAAACCGGGATAACGCCTGCTGAAACAGGGAAGCTCTGCTTTCGTATTCTTCAATGGTAACAGCACCAGAGAAAACCACATCCACCACGCTGTTATCAGGGATATCGGCTAGTTCCCGCTCTAAAATCGTTTCCATTTCACCGGCCGTCAGGGTAATATGTTTCCGGCAAAAGCGTAACGGCCCAGAAGGTATCTGCTGAGCGCAAATAGTCTTATCCTCGGATATCGCAATAATAAAACACACACCCGACGTATTACAAGATACATCCGTCTGCACATGCGTACCGGGGTTAAAAATCTTTTCTCCCGTCGGCGCCAAATCCAAGCCCAGATTTTGTGGGAAGGGCACATGGGTATGGCCCAGGAGCCACACGTCTACAGGAATGTCTGCCAATTCCTCCCGGCTCATAAGGAAATATTGTCCTTCACTATCGATGGTCTCTCCCACTACCGCACCGTGGGCAATACCAATATGATAACAGTGCGAATCAGACATATCCTGGTTTTTTATCCAGCCCAAGTTATTTTCCCCCGGGGCTGAATGGAGCGACGTACAAAGAGCCGGATAAAGCATAACTTCTGCATCATTCATAGATAGTCTATAAGGACGATATTCTGTCAGCAGCAAAATGTTATCCTTGGTTTTGATTACATCCTGAAATTGCTGCCACAGCTTTCCTTCTTCATCATAATAGTCATGATTGCCCGGCAGTACCGCCACAATGCCTTGAAACTGGGCGAATACTTCTGTCAGTTTTTCTATTTCTTTTTTGGCAATACCATAAGTATTTTCAAACAAATCCCCCGTAATGACAAAAAAATCGCATTGCTGGGCGTTGGCATTTGCTACCATGCCCTGGAAAGCCTCTAATCTTGCCGCTGCTAAAACAGGACCTTGCGGGTGGCTGGCATATTTTAGTCCGATATGATTATCCCCGGTCACAAATATTTTTATCATGGAGATGCTCCTTTTTCCTTCCTAATTGCTATAAATACTGAATATCAGATTAGAAATAATTTCGCTTTTCTCTGACAATTTCCTTCCGATAACAGCACCAGCCGAGATGAAGAAATAAAAAAAGCCAACTATCCCTTACCACACCATCATGTGGCTGGAATCGTTGGCTTTTATCGTGCTATGACAATATGACAATATCACCATATAACGATATAATAATCAGATTATTTTTCTTTTTCAGCTGCAAGAGCTAGGATGCGGTTAAAGATTTTATTCCTAGCCGTATCAATCCGCTCGTAATCCATAGCCTGACAATAAAAAGCTTCTAAGTCATCATGGCGGCTTTTAGCTTTTTTCAGGTTTTCTACTGCCAGAGCAATATGGTTTTCATACTGCGCTTCTTTGCTTTGACGAGGGTCCTCCTCCCCGAGGGGAGAAAGCTCAGATAAGCTTTCCGCTACGGGCGCTTCCTTTTTTCCTCCAGCCAAAGACAGCGGGATGTCCCGTTCTTGCAAAGCTGTTTCCTTCCCCAGTAGCTCCTCTGTCATCATAACAATACCTAAGTCAGGCAGCACTACCATTTCCAGTTGATTTGGGTCTAGGGGCATATGATATACCGTCACCCGGTGTCCTCTCTGGACAGCATTCTCCACCAGGCGAGAAAGGATTTTGGTTTTTGCAGCCAAAGACCCAGCCTGGAGAATGTAACGCTCCCGGCAGTTTTCTGTAATATTCTGCACCATATTGACTACACCGCCCGGCGTAATGGCGCTGGCAAATAAGTGACGGGGCGCTGTCTTTTCCGGCGCAAAAATCAGCCCCATCCATTGCTCAGCAAGGTTTACGATTTTCTCATCATCCTCCAACGCTGTTTTGGCCCCTTCTATTTCCTTTAATACGACAAAGGCATTAGCAAGCTCGCGATATGCCGCAGCAAAATAACCGGACACTTCTTTATTGACTGCAATGATTTCCTTCTTCCTGGTCCAGAGATAGGCATCATCCCAAAACTCCCCTAAGTTAATCCATTCTCCAGCTGCCCCCGGATAGATAGGGTCCAACACGTGAGGATAAGTACCGTCTACCACTGCTACCTTGAGAGCAGGCACCATGACGCCATCTAACGAATCGTTATCTGAAGAACACTGCCACAGCTCCACATCATAACCCCGTTCTATCATGGCCATAGAGATTTTCTTAATAATGGTAGATTTACCGCTACCAGGTCCGCCTTTTAGGGTAATCACCTGTTCTAAGTCTGCTAGATTTTCCCGGTAGAAGGATTGGAATCCTTCCGCCGTATTGCTTCCCGGAAAGGCATATTTGATTTTCCCTTGCCGCATAACCGTCACTCCTTTTTAGAGAAAACACCATTCTGCACAGGCATTTTCCTCTTTTCTTCTTTTATAACTTATGTTATGCGGCGGCGGCTCCCTTGGGTGCCTGGACAGCACCGCAAAAGACAAAAAAATACTTACTACCGCCTAACCAAAATAAATCTGTCAGCGGTAGCAAGTAATACCAACGTAGAATATGACAAAATATGGATTCTTTGACTTCGCTCAGAATGACTTGCTATACCACATACGATGCCACGCGGTACAAAAGTTTACCAACTGCTTCCGACAGTTATGCTTTACTGAAGGAGTAGTTGGTTTTGTTCTCGTACTGCGTGGCTAGATTATAAAGCCTCCGTTGGGGCTAATAACTTGTCCAGTGATAAAGTCTCCCTGGGAAGAGACAAGGAAGCCTACCAGACCCGCCACATCCTGGGGTTTTCCTATTACACCTAAGGGCGTTTCTTCTTTCAGCGCCGCCAAATCCTCCGGAGATAAATGGCCGTTCATCGCAGTCTCAATAACACCGGGAGCAACGCAATTAACCTGAATGCCCGAAGGCCCCACCTCTTTAGCCAATGCCTTGGTGAAGCTAATAAGTGCGCCTTTAGTAGCGCTATAGGCTACCTCACAGGAGGCACCAACCATGCCCCAAATAGAGGAAACATTGATAATCTTCCCCTGTTTTTTATGAATCATGGCAGGTAACGCCTGCTTGCTGCACCAAATAGCCCCCGACACATTGGTCTGCCACATTTCCTGCCACTGTTCCTCCGTCATATCCGTAAAGAGCTCCTGCCGGGCAATGCCGGCATTATTTACCAGCACATCCACTGTGCTCCACTGCCGTTCTATCTCAGCAAACATTGCTCCTACCTGGGCAGCAGAGCGGATATCACAGCAAAAGGTCATTGCCCCTCCGCCATCTGCAATGATTGCTGCGCACAGCGCCTCACAAGCGTCTTGATTCGTATAATATTGTAAGGCCACCCGATAGCCGTCTGCCGCCAGCTCCTTAGCGATAGCACTGCCAATGCCGCCAGAGGCTCCCGTCACCAAGGCAATCCGTTTTTCCGATTGAGATTTTATTTGAGATTTTATTTGAAACGCTATTTCGGTTTCCATAGTCATACCTCTTTTATAATTCTTTTTTGGCAAAAATCGCCGCCGAGCATAAGTAAGACACACCAAATCCCGCTAACACCAAAATGGGCAAGAATTTCAGCCACATGGAGGTAGTAGCTTCGTCCGGCAGCGGCAGATGATAGACTTCAGCAAATTTCAAAAATCCTAATATGAGTATAACGGGTAAAAAGCAAACTGCCAAGAGGAGGATACGACCTTTTTCCACGCCGAAACGATACATCAACGGCAAAATCAAACTCAGCATGAAAAGGGCTGCTGCCGCCCCACTCAGACAGCTGGGCAAAACATCCTCCCAAAAAGAGACATCCTGGGTCAGGCTTAAGAGATAACCGCTCAACAGTCCCACCCCTAATCCAATAACCAGCATAATGAGAGCAAAGAGGTATTTACCGCCAACCATTTGCCGACGAGAAATAGGCAGCGAGAGACAATATTTATTCCATTTGCCATATTCGTCATAAGAAAAGGAAGAAACAACCATCATGGCGCAAAGAAACACCAGCATGGAGCTAACAAAACTAGCCGGCTGTCCTAAAAACGACAGCAGCACATAAAACACAATCAATGCAATCATAGTCCGGCCATAACGAGCCATGGTATAAAAATCTTTTAAGATTAACCCTTTCATCCTACTGCCTCCTTATCCTTCCTTCTTTTCTTTGGGTAAAAAAACCATGAGCTGTTCCAGATTAACGTTTTCCACTACCGCATTAGGATACTTTGTCGCCATGGTTTTCCGCTCCTGTACCAGCACTTCCACACCAAATTGATTTTCTCGGTAAGCCACAATATCGTTCCCATCCATAGCAGCAAAATCTTCTCTTGTGCATTTGAGAATAGCGTAGCCGAATAAGATATCCTCCCGTTCTCCATAAAGGATTTGCCGTCCCTCATGGATATAGAGGAGATAGTCCGCTACCTTTTCCATGTCGCTGGTAATGTGAGAGGAAAATAAGATGCTGTTTTCCGCAGACTGGACAAAGTCTAAAAACAAATCTAGGATTTCATTGCGGCAAACAGGGTCGATGCCGCCAGTAGGCTCGTCTAATAACAACAACTTAGGATGATGCGCCAATGCCGAAGCAAGGGATAACTTCATCTTCATCCCTTTGGAAAATTCTTTGATTTGCTGGTCCTGCGACAAGGAAAACTGCTGTAAATAGCTGTCATATAAAGGACCGTCCCAGTTCTCAAAAACCTTACCCAACACCTTTCCCACCTGCCGGGGCGTCATCCCCTCATAAAAAAAACCCTCATCCAAGACCACACCAATCTCACTTTTTATCTTCTTTTCTGCCGCAAGCAAATCCTTCCCCCAGAAGCGGATGCTACCGCTATCCTTGGCAATGGCGTTTAGCAAGAGCTTAATCAAGGTGGTTTTCCCAGCGCCGTTTTCCCCGATTAACCCTAAAATAGTTCCTGCTGGTAACTGAAAAGAAATATGTTCCAAGGCAAAGCCTTTGCCGTTTTTACCTTCCTCATATTGTTTGCATAAGTTTTGCACAGAAATAGCAGGCTCCCCCATAAGGGATGCCGTCATTAATTCCATAGCCAACATAGAAGCACCTCCTATTTATCTGACACTTCTTCATAAAGCAAATTGAGCATTTCCAACACCTGGTCATAAGGGATATTCCCCTCCTGCGCTAAGTCTATGCTTTGGCCAAGAAGGGTCTCGATACGGCGCAAATATTCCTCCCGTACCAGCTCTATATTTTTCCCGGCAACGAAACTACCTTTGCCGGTGACGGTAGTGATAAACCCCTCCCGCTCCAGTTCTTCATAGGCACGCTTGGTCGTTATCACACTGATACGCAGTTCCTTTGCAAGTAAGCGCATAGAAGGCAGAGGCGCCCCCTCTGCTAACGCTCCCTTTAAAATCAGTTGCTTAATCTGCTGTACAATTTGTTCATAAATAGGCATATCGCCTGTGTTACGAATTAGGATATCCATATTATCTCCATTTAAATTTTTATATTGTATATATACTATATACACAATATAAACTACATCCTCCTACTTGTCAATAGCAAATAAAAAATAGGCAACTATTGGCAGATTCCGACATAAGATAAGACGTAACTACTAATTTTCCTTCATTATTTTTATTTTTCATTAATGCTTCCTCCAAAAAAGAACCCTTATCCACCATAACGAAGATAAGGGTTCTTTTTATTTATGCTACGTCTTCCGCAGAGGCAGCGATTTTCTGTTGTAATACTTCTACAGCTTTTGCCAGCTGTGGGTCCCGTTCTACCAGACCGGAAAGAGAATCAGCAAGCGGCAAATCCTCCGGCCACGGCACCTCATAATCTGCCGCTAAGCCCTTCTTATGGACTTCCCTGCCTTGGGCAGTGAAATATTGAGCGTAAGTATAACGCACCCCCGCACCGCTAGGAAGGCCTATGACATATTGAGCAATGCCTTTACCATAACTATTGACGCCCACCGTATCTGCCCTATCATAATCCTGCATGGTGCCGATAAACACTTCAGAAGCGCTAGCGCTAGCATCGTTTTGCAGGATAACGATAGGAATATCAATACCTTCCATATTGCCTACATAACGTTTTTTCCCTGTGTTATCATTCATCAAAAGCAGAGTATCCTCTTTAGGTAGGAAATAATCCAACAGCCATAAGGCGCCATCTAGCACCCCGCCAGGATTATAGCGCAAATCAATAATAATGCCATCCAGGCTTCCTTCTGTTAGCAGGTCCTCATAGACAGCTTGAAAATCCTCAGAAATATTCATGTTAAAGCTACTAATGCTAATATAGCCTAAGTTATGGTTTGCATCCTCCAGCCGCTTCCCGGTTACGGCCTGAGCAGATACTTCTTCTCTCGTCAAGGTTTTCACCGGCAATACCTTGCCATCCCGTTCTACTTCTATACGGACTTTCGTCCCTACCTCGCCCTTCATTTTCCCAGTCACATAGTCCAGGTCTTTGCCACGAACATCCTCCCCGTCAACACCTACTACAATATCCCCATATTCCAAGCCTGCCCGCTCTGCCGGGGAATTCCGGAAAGGCATCATCAGCATGACAGCCTTATCTTCCGGACGTGTGGTCACATAAATACCAATACCACCATAAGTACCGGAAAGTTTACTGATAACATCATCATACTCTTCCGCTGTAAAATAAGCGAAATAGTCATCATGGTTTTCCTCCATAAAGGCAGCCATAGCCGTCTCTACAAAGCCCGCTCGCTGCGCACCGTCAATAGGACCGTTATCAGAGAGAAAACTACCCTCTACTGCCGCCTGCCAATAAAAAAAACCAAAACTACCTACTAGTATCAAACACACTGCGGCGACGATTTGCCACAGACGAAGGGGACGTTGTTCCATTTCCATAAAGACGCTCCTTTATATTAATGCTTCCTTAAATATCACTAACTGAATAAATTAAAGAATCCCTAAAATAATTGAAAAAGATTCTTCACTGACGTTCAGAATGACTTGCTATGCCACGCCTTACGTAAAAACACAAACTACTTCCAGCACCTACCTATTGCCCAAGAAGCAGCAAATCTTGCTTAATTATATCACACAATTTTTTTTAGTATACCACAAGTTTCTTAAAAAAAACAGAAGGAGAAAATCCCCTTCTGCCTGATTTTTATTTTAAGTATGGCCATGGACTGGTATGCTTCCCGTTGATTCTGGTTTCAAAGTGAAGGTGATTACCAGTGCTATAACCAGTAGTACCAACCTTTCCCACTTCGTCCCCTGCACTCACTTGTTGCCCCGTAGTCTTCATAGTGATGGCGCTCATATGCCCATAGAGACTAGAAAGCCCATTGCCATGGTCGATAATCACCATATTCCCATAAGCATTATTCCAGCCAGAGAAAATTACTTTGCCATCAGCAGCAGCAATAATCTTGGTGCCTTTGGGTGCTGGCAAGTCGATGCCGGTATGCCATTTATAAACCTTCAAAGTAGGATGGAGTCGATATACATAGTCGGAAGAAACCCGGGTGTGCCCTGGTAATGGCCAGGTAAAAACACCATTATACTGCCCGCTGCCTTTTGGTTGCAGCGCTTGGATTTTCTTTGCGATGTCGGCGTCTGCCGCTTCCATTTCATTATAGAGCTGCTGGGCTTCTTCCCGGTTGTTTTCCGCTGCTTCTAAGAACTTGGCCTTTTGGTCTTTTAGGTTTTCCAAGTTTTCCATAGAAGTTTCTTTTTCTTTCTTTAATGCTTCCAGGGTAGATTTTTTCTCTTCCAGGACGGCCTTTTTCTCTTCGATAACTTGCAAATCTGCTTCAATTTGTTGCAGCATCTTCTTATCGACTTCCATCACACGGCCCCATAGCTCATAACGAATGAGGAAGTCGCTAAAGCTGGTGGAGTCAAACACCACATCCATCATGGAAACTTCACCATTCATATAGATTTCCCGCATCCGGTTCTGGAAAAGAGCCATCCGCTCATCCATCTCCATTTGCGTTTTCTCCAGCTCTTTGGTAGTAACGGCAATTTGGTCTACGGCCTGGGAAAGCTTCTTTTCGACGCTATTCATTTCCTTTTCCATCGTCGTTAATTCGGCATCCAGTTCTGCCACTCTGGTACGCAGTTCTTTCTCTTTGGTCTTGGCAGCTTGCAATGCCTTCTTTTGTGCGGCCAACTCCTTTTGGAGCTCAGCTTGTTCCGCTTTATATTGAGCTAGCAAATCTTCATTATCCCCATAAGCCGGAAAGATAAATATAGACGCCGCCATCATCACTGCGCAAAGGGTAAGGCCGATTTTAGAACGGTTTCGCATTTTATGGAAGACTAGCTCCGACCAGGAAAACGGGACCTTTTCCCCTTTATGCCGATCCTGCCAAAAGTCCGCCTGATCCATATGCTGGTTCACATCTTTTTCATCTATCTGCATAGATTTTGCCACCTCCTATTCTCACACTTTTAAGAATCGTATCAAAGAGAACACGCTGCCTACAATACCAAGAAGCGCTCCCCCTGCTATCAGATACAACGATAACATAGGCAATACCCCGGACATGGCCGCCATAGGGAAAAAGCCAATAGCTGAATCAATATAATCTGACACTTTGCCATAAGAGAAAAATAGCACTACCACAGCAATCACAGCGCCAAACATCCCCAAAAGAGCGCCTTCGATGATAAATGGCCAGCGAATAAACCAGTCAGTAGCCCCCACATATTTCATCAACTGCACTTCCTTACGACGGGCATAGACGGTAAGACGAATGGTCATACCGACTAAGACCACTGCACCCACTGCCAACAGCACCATCACCCAAAGGCCGATGCTCCGCACCACATCCGTAAAGGCAAAAAGCTTGTCCACTGTTTCTTTACCATAATTTACTTTCAGCACACCTGGTAAGGTTGCGATTTTCGAGGCCAAGCCATCGATTTGCTCCGGGGTTTCCGCCTTCACACTATAACAGTCCGGGAAAGGATTCACCCCGCCCAGCGCAGCAAACAACGTTTCCCCATAACGCTCTACCATAAAATCCATCGCATCATCTTTGGTAATGGCCGTCACTTCCGACACTCCAGGTAACCCTGCTAGAGTTGTTTTCATCTGAGGCAGGTCTTCAGCTGTTACAGTATCTTCTAAAAACACAGCGATTTCCACATCAGACTCCAAGTTCCCCGCCGCATAGTTTACATTAAATAACAAAATGCCAAAGACACCGCAAAGGAGCAGTGTAATAGCCATGGTAGTAATAGCGGCAAAGGACATCCAGCCATTGCGCTGCAAAGAATGGAATGCATCTGGCACAATATAACGCATACTTTCTAACTTCATAAGGACCAACCTCCGATACGGTCTGAGATAAGCCTGCCCTTTTCCAGCACTAGCACCCGCTTTTGCATGGTATCCACTAAGTTTCTGTCGTGAGTAGCCATGATAATGGTGGTGCCACTATCGTTGATTTCCCGTAAAAGTTCCATTAGTTCTTCAGAGGTATCTGGGTCCAGATTCCCCGTAGGTTCGTCAGCAAAGAGAATAATCGGGTCGTTAATAATAGCCCGTGCTACTGCTACCCGCTGTTTTTCCCCACCGGATAGCTGATGGGGAAAATGCTTCAATCTATCCTTTAGCCCTACCCGTTCTAATATTTCAGGGACTTTTTTATCGATTTCTTTTTTCGGCCGTTCAATGACCCGCATGGCAAAAGCAACGTTTTCCTCGACGGTCTTATCATCTAAAAGGCGAGAATCCTGAAAGACCATACCTACATTACGACGGAAAATCACCGTCTCCTTAGAAGACAACCGGGAAAGACTCCGCCCTGCTACTATCACCTGCCCGGAGGTAGCAAGCTCCTCCCGGAAAAGCAACCGTATCATGGTGGATTTCCCAGCGCCGCTCGCCCCAGTAAGGAAAACAAACTCTCCCTTATCTATCGCCAAGTTAATATTTTTCAGCGCCACAACATTTTGTTTCTTATATATACGGTCTACATTGACCATCTGAATAATCAATGAGCGTTGCCTCCCCTACCCGCTTTTCTTAACTTTTATCCTTTCGACATATTTTTTTCTTTTCCTTTTTTCTTCACAGAATCTTCACATTTCCTACCATTTTCTTCTACATATACAGTACCAAGCAAAACTAGAAATTTCTCACTAAATTTCTCGCTCATTTCCCAACGTTTAATCCATTTTTTATTTTCCCTGCTTACCAAAGAGGAAAAAACATCTCCTCTTTGTATGTATTTCCGACACAAAAATAGACGGTATTTTTTGCCAAGTTGTTCCCCTTTTTGCCGAAAAACGAATTTGCCCTGTTCAAAAAAGTCTTCTTTTTCGGCATTTTTAGGAAAAACTATCCCCAGGAAAATCTTGTTTATCCACATTTTTTCTTGTGGATAATGTGGATAACATTGTTAATAACCTGTTAAATTTTAAGAAAGTTATCCCAATCTCATCCAAAACCCATTCACAATTTGTTCTTTTTTGTCGAAAAATACATTTTTTGTTTTTCTAAAACGAAACAGAAACGCACCGCTTTGTACGAAAGCAAAACAATATCTTTCTAGAGCAGAACATACTGTCAGAATTTGTTAGTCGGCCTTTGCAGTGTGGCGGATTATTGGAAGTCTGTACCGGCAGCCACTGTAATCACCCAGACGCCTGCCGCACCCATTTGCTTGAGCGCCTTACCACAAGCATAGGCCGTGGCGCCCGTAGTGAAAATATCATCTACCAGCAAAATCCGTTTCCCCGTCAAATCAACATCTAAGGGGACAATGGCGTCCCGCATATTGGCAATCCGTGCTTCCCTGCCCAAAGTAGTCTGAGATACCACATCCGCTCGCTTGGCTAGGAGATGGTCGGCCCAGGGCACACCGATGCCGCTGCTGACCGCCTGAGCCAACAGCAAACTTTGGTTATAGCCTCTTTTTGCCATGGTCTTTTCTGTAACAGGCACCGAGGAAATCAAGTCAAAGGAAATACCGGCAAACTCCCGCACCACTAGTTTCGTAAGAAGCACGCCAAAGCCTTTCGCTAGAGAAGTTTGCCCTTCATACTTGAAGGCAAGGAGACGGTCCCGAAGATACCCCTGATAAACACCAAATGCCCGAGCCCTCTCAATGTAAAGAGGCGGTTCTATCTGACACCAACGGCACTGGCTATGCTCCTGACGGACAAAGAC
This sequence comes from uncultured Clostridia bacterium, assembly GCA_946562005.1. GTDB lineage: Bacteria > Bacillota > Dehalobacteriia > UBA4068 > JAAVYR01 > JAAVYR01. The sequence continues at coordinate 13,965 of CAMNVD010000001.1, forward strand.
GCCACAATAGTCGCAAGGTCTGCCCCAGGCAAAGTTTTCCCATTTATCAGCGCAACTTTTGCAAAGATACCCTTGGTTCGTGGTTTTCCCACATATAAGACAAGTCTCCCCAGGAAAAAGCAATTCTACTGCTGCCTTGCCATATTCTTTTAATAAAGTGAAAAAACCCTCCGCCATGCAAGCCGCCTCCAAATATTCTTTCTTTAAAATATTGTTTCTTTATAAAAACTATTTTATCTGATGCTCCGGAAGAAAATCAACTCTTCCCTATGGTTCCCCTATCAAAATATCATAAAAGACTTTCATATTCTCTACTTACAGCGCATAGCATAAACCAGAACCAAAGCACAAAGCGCTCCCTGTCAAAAAAACAACTATTTTTCATCAGGAAACGGCCAAGACTCTTTCCGGTTGTCGGCATTTGTAGGAATCTTTTAGCAGGAAACAGCCGCCACTCCTCGTATTGTAATATTGACAGGATAAAGGAGGTACCAAATGCCACCCACCAACCCGTCTGAAAAAGCACTGTATATTACCTTCGGTAACACCACCCAAGCCATGAATATGGAAGAACATTGCGGCAGATATGGTCTGCCCGGACAATTAGTACCAGTACCCAGAGATATCAAGGCTTCTTGCGGTCTTGCCTGGAAGACAACGCCAGAACAAAAAACACCATTAGAACAAATGATGAAAAAAGAAAAAATCCGACCGGAAAAATTCGTGCTCCATCCTTAAAAAAATTTTCCCTAGCCCGAGCAGGGATTCCCTCACCGTCCAGGAAAAGTTTTTGAGGAATCAGAAAAAAAGAGTTGAATTTCTAAAAAAAGTGTGTTAGAGTGGTTATAGTAAGAAACGGGCGTTTTTGCCCTAAAGCTTATTTGCATTGATGCCCCTGCTTTTAGCGGGGATACACATATATCTTTTTTACAACTAAATATGGTTTTTTCAGGAGCGAGGCTTTTTTAGCTGAATACCTCGGGTTTACATCCTATGTCTTATGTCTCATGTTTGACTTATATTATTTATTTCGCATTCAATTTTATGACACCGTTACTTGACATCTTGGAAATTGAGATATTATAAAATTTGAGGAGGTATTTTCCAATGGGTAAAAATTGTTTCATGATCATTGACCAACAAAAAGACTTCAACTTAGAAGGGGCTCCTTATCGCGTAGACTGCGGTTTAGAAGCATTGCCTTACATCAAAAAAGCTTTGGAAGCTTCTAGAGCTGCTGGTATCCCAGTTGTTCACGTTTTCCGGTATTACAGAGCTGACGGTTCTGACGTTGAATTGACCAGATATTTTGGATTCCATCAAGTAGGCGGCGGCTGCGTACCTGGTACCGAAGGCGCTGAAGAATGCGACGAAATCAAACCTATCGAAGGCGAATATTTGGTAGTAAAACAACGTTGGAGCGCTTTCTTCCAAACTGAATGCGATATGTTGCTCAGACGTTTGGGCGTTACCCAAATCATCGTTTCCGGTGTTCAAACTCCTAACTGCGTACGTGGTACCGTTTGGGATGCAAACTCCTTAGACTATGAAGTAATCGTATTGACCGATGCTACCGGTGCTAAAACTCCTGAAGTTCACCAAGCAAACCTCTTCGACATGAAGAACATCGGTATCAAAATGATGACCACTGATGAATATTGCGAAGCTTTGAAAACTGGCGGCCCAGCTTCCACTTTGATCGACGAAATCCGCAAAGACATGGCAGGCAAAAAAATCACTCCAGAACCAGTTGTACTCTACAAATAATTTTAGTTATTTATTCAGTACACAAAAGGGAAAGCGCAAAACGCTTTCCCTTTTTTTATACACTTTTCCCCAAAAAAAGAAAGGATATGCCCATGTCTATGAAGTCCCAAAGCCAAGAACAACAAGGACAACTGCATACAGAAGACTTTACTCGCCCTCAGAGCTACGGACAATTTCTTTCTTATATTTTCCCGTCTATGGTCACGATGATTTTCCTTTCTTTTTATACTACCATAGACGGTTTTTTTGCCTCCCGCTTCATTGATAAGGAGGCTCTTGCCGCCATCAATATCGTGCTACCCATTACTTGCGTTTATTTTGGGTTAGCCGTCATGCTGGCCACAGGTACCAGCGCTGTCATCAGCATGAAGCTAGGTGAAGGCCGGGATAAAGAGGCAAATAGTTTTTTCACCTTTTCCCTTCAGGTACTCATTGGCGTTGCGCTTATGCTAACAGCCGTGGGCGTCATCTTTCTGAAGCCTATTTTAATAGCGTTAGGTTCTACAGAAATCCTGATGCCATACACCATCCCCTATGCGTTAATTTCTATTATTTTCATCCTACCCATGATGTTGAAGCTGTTTTTAGAATATTTTGTTCGGGTAGACGATGCGCCCAAGGTGGCCCTTGCCATGTCTGCTACAGGTGTTATTGGCAATGTGGTGTTAGACGGGCTGTTTATTATTGTCTTTCATATGGGCATTTTAGGCGCTGCCCTAGGTACTGCCATTGCCATCACTATTTCTGCCGCCATCGGTATGATTTATTTTCTTCGTTATAGCAAACGGCTAAAGCTGGGAAAACCAAAAGCCAACTGGCTCCTCTTAGGATATTGCTGCTACAACGGCAGCTCAGAAATGTTTACTGAGTTTTCTACAGGCATTGCGACCTTCCTTTTTAATTTAGCGGTATTAGAGATTTATGGGGAAGCAGGAATATCCGCCTACTCCCTCATCACCTATGCCTACTACTTTTTCATCGCTTTTTACTTTGGTGTAGCGGTAGGGGCGGCGCCTGTTATCAGCTATAACTATGGAGCACGCAACCCTGCAAAAATGCGTGAATACTTCCGTTACAGCATGGGTACCATTGCTTGGTCCTCTTTGGCTATTTTTCTTATTTCCTACTTCGGCAATGATTTTTTGATTGGTCTATTCAGCAAAGAAGCAGAGGTTACCGCCATCGCTACGCCGGCGCTCAGGTTATTTTCTTATGGTTTTTTGTTTATGGGGGTTAATGTTTTCGCCGGCAGCCTCTTTACGGCTGTCTGCAATGGGAAGATTTCTGCGCTGATTTCCCTCCTGCGCTCTCTGGTCTTTGTAATGGCTGGCATTTATCTCCTACCCCGGACGGCTTTAGACGTAAGCGGCATTTGGTTTACCGTACCTTTTGCAGAATTTTGCACCATGGTATTTACCCTCTATTACTTTTGGCGCTACCGAAAAACCTATTATCCACCCTTAGGATAAAAAGATATGACAGCAGTCCAAGGCACAAGCATGGCTTTTCCATCATAAGATAATAGTACATCCTTAGCGAATTAAGGAGGTACTATTTTTTTATGGTAACCATTAGCCTATGTATGATTGTAAAAAACGAAGAGGACGTACTGGAGCGTCTTTTAACCAGTGCGCAAGATATTGCCGATGAGATAATCGTCGTGGATACCGGCTCCACCGACCGCACCTGCGAGATTGCTCGCAAGTTTACGCCCCTAGTATATGATTTTACCTGGCAGGATGATTTCGCTGCTGCACGAAATTACGCCTTTTCTCTGGGAACGAAAGATTATCTCCTCTGGCTAGACGCCGACGATGTAATCACCCCCGCTGCAAAAGAGAAATTCTTACGCTTAAAGGAAACTCTCTCCCCTGCCGTCGATGTGGTGATGCTACCTTACGAAACAGCCTTTGACGAGGAGGGCAACCCTACCTTTTCTTACTTCCGGGAACGGCTCATTAAAAATCACGCCGGCTTCCGTTGGGAGGGGGAGATTCACGAGGTCATCCCCCCTAGAGGCAACATCCTCTATGGCGACGCTCCTGTAACCCACCAAAAGATAAAGGTAGCCGACCCAGAGCGAAACTTGCGTATTTTTGAACGAATGATAGCAGAGGGCAAACCCCTCTCTCCCCGCCATCAGTTTTATTATGGCAGGGAGCTATTTTACCACGGACAGGAAGCAAAAGCTGCTACTGTTTTTGAGACGTTCCTAGCCGACCCTGCCGGCTGGAGCGAGAATAAAATCGAGTGCACACGACAACTTGCAACCTGCTATTTTCACCAGGGACTAGAGGAACTAGGCATTACCACCCTCTTTCGCTCCTTCCTTTGGGATAGTCCTCGGGCAGAAACTTGCTGCGACATCGGCGCCTACTTTTTAAAAAAGGGCTTATACGAGCAAAGCATTTTCTGGTACGAACTTGCAGCAGCTACCCCCAGAGATGATACCAAAGGCGGCTTTGTGCTGGGGGATTGCTACGGGCTTATTCCCTATTTACAGCTTTGCGTCTGCTACGACCGCTTAGGCGATAGGGATAAAGCCCTCCACTATCACAAACTGGTAGGAGAGCTCAACCCCAACCACCCCAGCTACCTGCAAAACGAAATATATTTCCAAGAAAAAAAGAACTGCAAATAATATGCAGTTCTTTTTAAATGGTGCCACGCTGCACAAAAGCAAAATCAACTACTTCCCAGGCAAAGTATAAATACTCCCAACAATTACTCTTGGCCCAAGAGGTAGTATGTTTTTCTCTCGTACATAGTAGCAGGTTCTTGTCATTCTGAGGAGTGAAGCGACGATGAATCTTATCCTTTATAGAGCGCCGGCAGAAAGATGCGAAAGGCCCCCGGCAAGGGAATACGCTCCTCCAGCTCCCCTAAGGTCACCCAGGTAAACCCCGCCGCCTCTCTCTCACAGTCTATATAATACCCCTGCATATGCCACTCGATGTGAGTGAAAATATGCTTTTTCTCTGTAGCATACCAAAGATGACGAGGGCTAGCGCCCCACGCCGCTGCCTGGTCTAGAGCTTGCTGCTCGTTAAAGTCGCCCGTCTCATTAGGAAACTGCCAATAGCCAACAAGAAGTCCTGGCTCCTGCCGCTGACAAAGAGCCACTTTCTCACCACAACGCAGCACCCATACTGTGAGCCGCTCCACCCGCCGAGGTTTTTTCTCTGCTTTTACCGGCAACAGGAGCGCCATCTCTTGCCCTGCCGACAGGCAAAAATCCGCTAACGGGCAAATTTCACACTTTGGCGCACCGTTAGGCACGCAGACAGTCGCCCCCAGCTCCATGAGGCTTTGGGTAAAATCGCCGCAATATCCCTGGGGATAAACCTTCTCTAAATCTTCTTGCCGGCGAGCTTTTACTGCCGGCAGGTGAATGGGCCCATAATCTGCCATCAGTCTTGCCGTTACCCGGAGCACATTGCCGTCTACCGCCGCCTTTGCCCTGCCAAAACAGATAGAAGCAATAGCCCCTGCCGTATAGTCGCCGATACCGGGCAACGCACGGATTTCTTCATATTCCGCAGGAAATACACCGCCATATTGGGCCATGATAACTTGAGCTGCCTTTTGTAGGTTTCTCGCCCTGCTATAATAGCCCAGCCCCTCCCAGAGCTTCAATAGCTGCTGCTCCGGCACCTGAGCTAAGTCCGCAATGGTGGGCAATGCCGCCATGAAACGGGTGTAGTAGGCCTTTACTGCCTCCACCCTAGTTTGCTGGAGCATGATTTCCGACACCCACACATGATAGGGGTTTGTATCCCGCCGCCAGGGTAAATCCCGCTTATGCGCTCCATACCAAGGCAATAGCGCCTGCGGCAGTCTTTCATAGCGGGCTTGCCGCTCCATCTCTATAGCCAGGATTTTTTCATACAACTCCCGGTAAATAGGAAGCATATGAAGTTCTTTGCACTGTTTCTCCAGTTCTGCCACAGGCAACCATGCCACGGCTTTGTTTTCATCGGGCTTTATCGTAAGCTTCTGTTTCTCCGGGGCGATGAGCCCATAGGCAATGACGAAGTGGTCGTGAGCAGGGATAAGCTTCCCCCGCTTCTCATGGGCAGGCACCGGCAACACATAAATACCTAAAACATCTGGCGTATAGCACCACACGGTATTAACGCCTGTTTCCTCTTTGGTCTCTTCTATGGCCTTCGATAAAAGGTCTACCGCCCCATCAGCATGACCGCCTGTCCACGAGAAGGAACCATAAATCAAATGGTGAACCATTAACGTCTTAGACAAATCAGGAGATAGAACCAGAGCGCCTACAGTGAGATGAATATCTTCCTTTTCCCGAGAAAAAAGGAAATCGCCGTTTTTCGCTAATGCTGCCAGCAACTGCTTTTTCGCCTTTTTTTGGGAAGGAGAACCAGGGGAAAAAGCTTCTATTTGTTTCCCGAAATCCTGTATATCCATATGAGGAAATCCTTTCAATAGGAATCTATCTGTTATTATACCATAAATAAAAAACGGACTGTGGGTAAACAGTCCGTTTTGCTTTTTCTCTGTATTGCCAATTAAAATTCCAGGGATGGAGGATTATAGGTGCGGCCGGCAAGTTCGCTGTTGAGCATATAGAGGCCTTTGGCGTCGCTGCCGAATAATTCCATTTTGGTGATTAAGTCGGAAGCGTTCTTTTCTTCTTCCCCTTGTTCTTTGACAAACCAATCTAACATCTGCATAGCCCGGAAATCTTTTACCTTAAAAGCTGCGGCGTAGATGTCGTGAATGAGAGAGGTCACATATTGTTCATGTTCTAGGCCTGCTTTTAATGGGTCCATGTTGTTTTTGAATTTCTTATCAGGTTTTGCGATGGCTTCCAAAGTGATTTTTTCACCGTTGTTTTGCAAATATTGATAGAAAAGCATTGCATGGGCTTGTTCTTCTTGAGCTTGAATTTTATACCAGTTTTCAAAGCCGTCCAAGCCTACTTCACCATAATAATTAGCAAAATCTAAATAGAGATAAGCAGAATACAATTCTTTGTTGATTTGGTCGTTGATTAAAGCTGCTACTTTTTTATCCATAGTCAGAATACACTCCTTTAATTTTACAAGATTCTTCGTCGTTATCTCCCCTGAATACCAAACAAAAGAGATTTATCGACAAATTTTGTCTGCTAATATTTTGTCTACCGATATTCTATCACAATTGGACAAGAAATCAACAGCTAATCAGGAATTATTCTTAACAAATATTATCAAATGCACACCATACTGCCATAGCGTCGTTACGATTCTCATGTACTAAATACTTATAGCTAATAGGTATCTATGCTTGACGTCCATAGAAATACCATGCTAAGCTAAAAGCAACAGAGCACTCTAGATAGGAGGCGAAAGGAATATGATAGAAGTTCGTGTACTGAGATACTTCCTTGCCGTAGCAAGAGAACAATCTATTTCCGGGGCGGCAGAGCTATTGCATCTATCCCAACCTACCCTTTCCCGCCAGCTCATGGATATGGAGGAAGCATTAGGTAAAAAGCTCTTTATCCGAGGAAACCGCCGCATTACGCTGACAGAAGAAGGAATGTTCCTTCGCAAGCGGGCAGAGGAAATTGTCAACTTGGTAGACCGGACAGAAGCAGAAATGGCGGCTTCTGATGAAATCATCAGCGGCGATGTTTATATCGGCGCTGGAGAGACAGACGGCTTCCGCACTTTGATGTCAGTGGCAAAAAGTATCCAGAAAGACTACCCGAACATCCGCTACCACATCTCCAGCGGCAATGCAGAAGACGTCCTGGAAAAGCTGGAAAAAGGCTTATTAGACTTTGGCCTCCTTATCGACCCGGCAGACATCAAAAAATATGAAAGTCTGACCTTACCTGTTACCGATACCTGGGGCGTCCTTATGCGGAAAGACAGCCCGCTTGCCGCCAAAAAAGAGATTACACCGGAAGATTTATGGGACAAGCCTTTACTTATTTCCCGACAGGTCTTCACAGAAAAACGAGGGCTCAGCACTTGGATTGGTCAAGACTTAGACAAACTTCAGATTATCTCTACCCACAATCTGGCATATAATGCTTCCATCATGGTGGAAGAAGGCTTCGGCTATGGAGTAACCCTGGACAAGCTCATTAATACGCCGGAAGATAGCCCCCTATGTTTCCGCCCCTTAAAAGGCGCCGACCAGGCTGAGCTGGTTATCGTTTGGAAAAAATACCAGGTATTCTCCAAGGCAGCAGCGTTATTCTTAAAACAACTACAGAAAACATTTTCAGAATAATCTGAAACACACAATCAGATTTTAAAATCTCTTCTATAGATAAATAGATAATAAAATTAAAAGCTACAGAAATCAGCATGATATTGCATTTTTCTGTAGCTTTTGTTTTTGGCGGAGCGGGTGGGATTCGAACCCACGTGCCCGTGAAGGCTAACGCATTTCGAGTGCGCCCCGTTATGACCACTTCGATACCGCTCCATATTTCACATTTATTAGTATGACGGAATGCTGTTGGTTTGTCAACCGAACAAGCCTCTTTTTCTCTCTGCAAAACATACTATAACAACAAGATATTTTAGAGTGAGGAAAGGGGCAAACTATGATACAGGATAAAAATAAACAGTCCCTGCTTCTCTTCCCTCATAGCCCGAAGGGCATATTCACTTATCCAGTTTTTGCCGCCAACAGAGAATCCCATCACGTCTATAGCATACTGGAACAAAAACGACGAGCAAAAGAGGAAAAAGCCAAACCCCAACAAAAAACCCGTCATAAATATCAACAGGCAGCCAAGGGCTTCTTCGGCAGCGCCTTGCTAACTGATAACGATATGGCCCAAAGGACGCTACCGGCGCCTGTCTCTGACCCCACAACCAATAGTCCACCCTTTACGGCGCTACCACGAGGACAACGTTTTTCCTCCCGGTTTTGGCAGCCGGTAAACAATACTATTATTGTAGCGCCACCCAGTACAGGCGGAGATACCTCCCCAGACATTATCCTCTCTATCTCTCTCTTACTCTCCAGCCCACCGGTGCCCCTTTTAACGCTTACCATGCCCCTAAATGCAGAAATCAGCGCCTCCATCACCTTACCACTAAACTACTATGATGAAGAAGCTGATATTTCTGCGATTCCTGCCGTCGCCTATACCATCAATGCCAATCTAATTATTGCCATCGCCTTTCCAAACGACACCTATACCCATTTTACTAATCCTACCGTCACCCTTATCTTCGGTCTGCCCATTAACTATATGTCAGGCCTATCTATTCCCGTAGCCTTTGGTTCAGAAGGTCCCACCTATCCTGTACTCATTATTAACCCGCTAGCCACACCGGAAAATCCGGAAAGCGGCGATGTGGTGGTGCCGCCCGAAGCACCATTTATCCCATAAATCGATTGCCTATGCTTCGGCAGCCTCCTGGTCGCTGATAACCCGGTTAATGGTATTAATATAAGCAAGAACGCTGGACTCTAGAATATCGGTAGAAAGCCCTTTGCCGCTATAGATTCTATCAGCAAAACGAACCTTGACTGTGACTTCACCCATGGCATCTTTGCCGTCTGTAACGGCACGGATACTATAGTTTTCCAGGGTGCAACTGATACCGACGATTTTATCTACAGCACGGAAAATCGCATCAATTGGTCCATTGCCCACTGCCGCCTCCGAATGAACCATATCCTCGTGAACCAAGTCCACCCCAGCAATGGAGGTGATATTGTTCCCTGTCTGGATTTGGAAAGATTGTAGCTTATAGTGTTCCTGGACCTGGAGAGATTTCTTCTCGATGAGTGCGCTAATATCCCGGTCGGTTACTTCCTTCTTACGGTCGGCTAATTCTTTAAATTTCACAAAAGCGGCGTCGATAGTTTCATTATCCAGACGAAAGCCCAGCTCCTCCAAACGAAGGGCAAAGGCATGACGGCCGCTGAGTTTGCCCAGGACAAAATCAGACTGAACTTTCCCGATAGACTCCGGCGTCATAATCTCATAAGTCTGAGGATGGGCAAGAACACCATGCTGATGGATGCCAGACTCATGGCGGAAAGCATTAGACCCCACTACCGGTTTATTGGTAGCAATATCTACAGCGGTGAGACTTTCTGTCAATTTGCTAGTACGGTAGATTTGCTTGGTATCCACCCCGCAGGCAAAGCCATAATGGTCTCGACGCACAGCAAGCCCCATAACCACTTCCTCAAGACTTGCATTCCCAGCCCGCTCCCCGATACCATTCATCGTGCACTCTACTTGCCGGGCGCCGGCAATGACCCCGGACAAAGAATTTGCCACCGCTAGCCCCAAATCATTATGACAATGAACAGAAATCACAGCTTTCTCAATATTCGGCACATGGTCCATAATGCCTCGGATAAAAGCGCCGTATTCTTCTGGTGTGGCATAACCTACCGTGTCCGGTACATTGACAGTAGTAGCCCCCGCCGCAATCACCTGTTCCAGCACTTGATAGAGGAAGGCAGGGTCACTGCGGAAAGCGTCTTCAGCAGAAAACTCAATATCAGAGCAAAACTGTTTGCCATATTTCACTGCCGCAACTGCCGCTTCTAATACCTGCTGGGGCTGCTTCTTTAATTTATACTCCATATGCAACGGAGAGGTAGCCAGAAAGATATGGATGCGGGGAGACACCCCCTGCTTTACTGCTTCCCAGCAGGCATCAATGTCAGAAGGCAAAGCCCGGCAGAGACCGCAGACGGAAGTATCCTTTAACTCCCGGGCGATTTTCGTCACGGCCTCCCGGTCGCCTTTCGATGCGGCAGGAAAACCTGCCTCAATCACATCTACGCCCAACCGCTCCAGCTGACGAGCAAGGGCTAGTTTTTCCGCCATATTTAAATTTATACCGGGCGTCTGTTCGCCATCCCGCAATGTGGTATCAAAGATTCTAATTTGTTCCATTTGCCTGCACCTCTTTTTCTTTTTGTGATTGATAAATCATACCATATTGTCATTCTGAACGTCAGTGAAGACTCTTGTTTATCTTAACTATGGTTAAGGCCCTTCGACTATACTCAGGGTGACAACATGGTATAATTAATAAAAAAGTCCTATGCCTTTTACCTAAAGTAAAAAGCATAGGACGAAATCACTTCCGCGGTACCACCTATTTTCACTCTTCCTCCTCAATATGGGAGAAAAAATGCCACTCTCAAGCCTGATTACGGAGGCTGCCGTCAGCAACTACACAAAGCAAAACCTGCTTCTTCCCTGCCGCCACTAAAGGATGAGAAGAAATAACCAGCCCCAAAGCCTCGCACCTGCCGGCTTCTCTCTGTAAAGACCTGTTATCTCCATTTCCTATCATGGTGTTTATTCCTATCTGCATATTCCTTGCATTTGGCTTTATGGTAGCATGGCGCATCGGTTTTTGTCAAGACCGCCGCTGGGAGACAACGCCCTGCCCTGTAAACATCGCTAAAACGCCGGCCTTTTGCAAAGCAGCAATAAATACGGTGGAAAGAAGCGCCCCGCCCGCAGTAGATACCAGGAACGGGAACATATACGCATAAAAGGCAATTTCTCCGGCAGCCCTACCCATAAAGAAAATAGCTACCGGGTAAGCGCACAACCCGCCTAATACTGCCGTGCCAAAAACTTCCGCCGCAAGGGTCAGAGGAATATTCCTGGTATAGCGGTAGATAAGACCACAAAGCAGCGCCCCCAACATACTCCCCGGAAACGCTAACAAACTACCAATGCCAAACAGATTGCGAATAAGGCTAGCCGAAAATGCCACCCCCACCCCATACCAGGGACCAAGCAACACTGCACATAAAATATTCACCGTGTGCTGTGCCGGAGCGCATTTACTCCCCAGCACCGGAAAAGAAAAGAGACTACCAACAACTGCCGCTGCACAAAGAAGCGCAGCCATACATAGTTTCTTTGTTTGCATCGTTTGCATAGATTTCATCATCAAATCTCCTTTATAAAAGAATATACATCTTCAAGAACAGCAGCTACAGCATGGTTCTCAAAGGCCGGTCGAAGCTTATTGGCTTCCTCTCACGCCGGAACACGGCTTCCCATCGCTGTAGACACAAGACACAGGGCGCTCCCCCTCTATCTGCCTGAACTTATCACTTCAGGAATGCTGTTCTTCACATCCTTTCATAAAGTATTGATTTTTACTGCATTACCACTTCCTTAAATGCCACCCTGCACATAGTGAAGAATAACATTACCAAGAAAGTATCGTTTATTACCCATTATCATTCTGAGGAGCGAAGCGACGAAGAATCCCTTGAGCCCCTCACGCCTCCCTCAGGGTGATGACCAGGCAGGTAATAAACTATACTTCATATTACCACAAGCAATTTCTCTCTACAAGACAGGAAAAACACAAATCATCACGAATAACTACACAAAGCAACCAAGTAGATTCTGTGAATCCTTCTCCGGGAACAGAATCAGATAGGCAAATTTTACGGATATCCTAAGAGGCCAATGCCATGAAACTGATTTTCGGTGCGGAAAGAGCCCTTTCCAACAAAATCAAACTTACATACAAAAAAAGATATATCCAAAACCCCAGTCTAACCATTATGGCAAGCTTTGCCGCCATTATTTTATGCGGGGCTTTTTTGTTATGTCTTTCTGCTACTAGCCGCACGGGGGAAGGGATGTCATTCCTAGACGCACTATTCACTGCCACCTCCTGCGTCTGTGTGACTGGTCTTTCGGTAGCGGACACCGGTACCACCTTTAATATCTGGGGGCAACTAACCATGCTGCTACTAATCCAAGCCGGAGGCTTAGGCTTTATGACCATCGCTACTGGCATCATTTCCTTCCGGCGGAAGGGCATCTCTCTGCGGCAAAGAATGCTCCTTAAGGAAACCTTTGGTAATGACGCCCTAACAGACGCTACAAGCCTGACCAAACGGGTACTGCTTTTTACCGTCGCCTTTGAGCTGATAGGCGCTCTTTTCCTTTTTTTAGCTTTTCTCCCTACGACCTCCTGGAAAGAAGCAGCCTGGTACGGTATTTTCCATGCGGTCTCTGCTTTTAACAATGCCGGCTTTGATGTGCTAGGTAATGGCAATAGTCTCTATGCCCAGCAACAAAACTTCCTTTTGAATCTAACCATGTATTTTTTGATTATCAGCGGGGGCCTAGGCTTTCTCACCCATAGCCAACTGCTCTCCAGCTTCCAGCAACGCAAAAAGTATCAATCTCTCTCCTTATCTCTAAAGAAAAATCTTTCTCTGCAAAGCAAAATCAACTTAAAAACCATGGTATTCCTAGTATTCACAGGTGCATTTACCTTCCTCTGCCTAGAATATCACAATCCTACCACCATCGGAGACTTGCCACTAGGCCACAAGATTACCACATCCCTCTTTCAGTCCGTCACTTACCGCACGGCAGGTTTCAGCACGGTAAACTTAGCCGGCGCCGCCACAGCCAGTCAGTTCTTAGCGATTCTTTTCATGTTCATCGGCGCCTCTCCTGCCTCTACCGGCGGCGGTATCAAGACGACCACCGTCTTTGTCCTTTGGCTAAAACTAAAAGCCACCCTCCTAGGGGATAGCGACATCCGCTATAAAAACCGTACCATCGGCACGAAAACCCTCAGCAATGCCATGACGATTATGGGCTTAGCCGGCGCTTTAGTGCTATTCACCACGCTGCTTCTTACCATTAGCGAGCCTAGGCTTCCCTTTATGGCGCTATTATTCGAGGCAGTTTCAGCCTTTAGCACTACCGGCCTTAGTCTAGGCATTACCCCAGAGCTGAACAGCTTTAGCAAGGCCTTGCTCATCGCATCTATGTTCATCGGCCGGGTTGGGCTGCTAACGCTGCTCTATGCCATTAGTGACAGGGATAACCCAGACAATACCCTTCGCTACCCCACCCAAGAGCTATCTGTGGGCTAACAACGATTAAATTTCTCATAAAGGTGGTTATATCTATGAAAAAACAATATGCAGTCATCGGCATGGGCACCTTCGGTACTGCCCTTGCCGAAACCCTCATCGCCCATGGGCAAGAGGTCCTGGCCATCGACTTAAAACATCAAAAAGTACAGGAGCTTTCTGATACCTTCGACCACGTGGTACAAGCCGACGCCCGAGACCCCAAAGCATTGAAAGCCCTAGGCATTGATAAATTTGACGCTGTTATCGTCTCTCTCGGCGACAGAGTGGCAGACACCATCTTCCTCACGCTCACCTTGAAAGAGCTGGGCGTAGAAACCGTCATCGTCACCACCAGTGACGAACAACAGGGAAAAGTACTAGAAAAGGTAGGCGCCACGAAAATCGTCTCCCCTGTCCGAGACATGGGGGAACGGGTGGCCTTGAGCCTTTTAAATACCCGCCTGACCGACTATATGGAGTTAGCACCTGGCTATATGCTGGTAGAAACAGCCTTACCAGCAAAATTCACCAGCAAGAACCTGAAAGAATTAAATCTGCGGGCAAAATACAAGGTAACCGTCATCGTTATCAAGCGGCAAGATACCATTATGATTAACCCCGAACCAGATATCCAGTTTCAGGCAGAGGATACTATCGTTCTCTTAGGCGATAGCAAGAAAATCCAGCAATGTGTAGAGGACTTTAGTTAAAAGATATCGTTTATTATCACCCTGAGGGAGGCGTGAGAACTTAAAAGATTCTTCGTCATTTCATTCCTCAGAATGACAGTGAATAATAACGTATAGTTTTTCGTTTAGGGCGCCATTGACAGCAGCCCCTTACCAAGGGTAAAATAAACAGACCAGCGAAAAACTAACGGTTATGCTTCCGTAGTTAAATGGATATAACAGCCCCCTCCTAAGGGGCCGTTGTGGGTTCGATTCCCGCCGGGAGTACCAAATAAAAAAGCAAGACATATTTTCCATATGTCTTGCTTTTTTATTATCTAAAGGAGCAAAACTATGGCAGATAGTGACAAGCAGAGCATACTAGAACTTTATATGGGAGAAGCATTAAAAGAAGCAAAAAAGGCAGAAGCCCATGGCGATATCCCTGTGGGGGCCATTATCGTACGAGAAGGGAAAATCATTGCTCGAGGCCATAACCTACGAGAGCAGGAACAATCGGTCCTCCTCCACGCCGAAATCGTCGCTATCCAAGAAGCCTGCAAGGCTTTGGGCAGTTGGCGGCTGCGGGACTGCGACCTCTATGTCACCCTAGAGCCCTGCCCTATGTGCGCCGGCGCCATCATAGAGGCCCAGATGCGAACCGTCATCTTTGGCGCTGACGACAGCAAATGGGGCGCTGGCGGCAGTCTTTTCCAGCTTTTAGAATCGCCCCTTCTAAACTATCAGGCAAAAGTCATCAGCGGCATTTGCGCTGAGGAAAGCAAGGCCCTACTACAACAGTTCTTTGCGGCCCGACGCAACACGAACCCAGCCAAATGATACCAAAATAGTACGTTGTCTTATCTTAATGAAATATTAAGATTTTCTTTAGGATTTTTTTCCTATCTTTCAGATAAATTCAGCAAGGACCCCTGCAAATATGATAGAATAAACGAAAACAGCAAAAGGAGAAACGGTATCCAATGTCTTTTCAAACAGTGTTATTCGACTTAGACGGCACACTCATCGACTCCCTACCGCTCATCATAGAGTGCTCCCGTCTAGCCGGAGCTGAAATAGGCCTCCCTTGGGATGAGGACCATATCCGCTCCATGATAGGCATCCCCCTGATTGAAACAGGAGAAATCCTACTAGGCAAAGGGCAGGGAGAATTTTACCGTAGCGTCTACTTAAAATATTTTCATCAGCTCCATGATGAGAAAATAAAAATCTTCTCCGGCATCATCCCAATGCTTGAGACACTAAAACAGCAGCAAATAGCCATGGCAGTGGTCACCTCTAAAATACATGACTCTGCTATCATGTCTCTTATGGAAACTGGTATTATGGACTTTTTCGACCAAATCATCACAGCCTCTGAGCCTTGCGCTCACAAACCATCTCCAGAGCCTGCCCTTTTAGCCCTTGCCCGGCTGGGAAAATCCCAAGACGGCGCTATCTTCGTGGGAGACAGTCCTTACGATATCCAGTGCGGCACAGACGCCCAGATGGCGACCTGTGGCGTTACCTGGGGTATGGCCACAAAAGACCAGTTAACACCTTACCACCCTACTTACTTAGCTGATACCGTGCCTCAGCTGGAAAAAATCATTTTAGGATGATGTTAGACGAGACTGGTCTTCCAGATATTGGCTTCTGATAAAACGGGTTTTTCTCTAAGCTAAGCAGGATTTTTCTTAAGGGAACCAGAATGTTTTAAGGTGCGTCTATCAAATATGTATGATTTATTGTCATCCTGAGCAAGGCGTGAGGACTTAAAAGATTCTTCGTCATTTCATTCCTCAGAATGACAGTGAATAATAACGTATATTTTATGAATTGATAATAAAGAAAGGGGCATTGCTATGAAACCCTTCCTAAAGAAAGAAAATAATATCCTGGCAAAAGAAAAAGATAGGATAGTGCGTCACCGCCATAAAGGCATCGCAATATGCCTCTGTCTGGCCTTGAGCCTTGCTATGGCAGGCTGCGGGACTGCGCCGGAAGACCCTGCACTACGGCCATCTCCAGAGCCCAGCACCAAAGTGCTGACCCTCTCCCCTAGCCAAACAGTCGTAGCCTATTTCTTAGACAGCGAGGGGAAAAACCTAGTCCCGCTCTCTATGCAGACCAATGAAACCAGAGAAGTGGCCTTTGTGGCGCTGCAAAAGCTCTTAGCCGGCGCCCCCAATGATTTCGTCCAGAGTCCATTGCCAGCAGGCATCAAAGCCAAGGATTTGTATTTAGAAAAGGGTGTCATCTGTGTAGAGCTAACAGAAGAATTCCTGCAAACAGCGCCAGAACAGATAGATAACAGCCTACGTTGCATCGTAGCCACTGTGGGCTGGGCTGCCCCTGAAAAACAAGTCAATATCTTAGTCAATCACCAACTGGTGGAAAAAATCGGCGACAAGGCCATCAGCCAACCGCTGTCTTATACGCCAATCAACCCGGCAGATAGCAGTGTAAAGACAGACAGCCCCATCGTACAGGTATATTTCAGCGACAACCAAGCCATGTACTTAACACCAGTCAGCTACTGTCGACCAGAGGGTGATGTCTATACCTTTGTTATGAAGAAACTGACAGAAGGACCACCGAAACAGGCAGGACTAGTTGCCACCCTCTACAAAGGGACCAAACTCAACAGCGTAACAGTCTCCGACGGCACAGCAAAAGTAGACCTCAGCAAGGAGGCAGTAGCCTATGGCGGCGGCACGGCTTTTGAATATCTCTTTGTCCAGTCAATCCTGGCCACCTTTGCGCAATTCCCTGAGGTAGAAACCGTACAATTTTTCATCGACGGAGAGCCCTATGACTTGTTACCGGAGGGCACCGACATCGAAATGCCTCTCCCCGTCAACAAAACGGTCAACTACATCCTCAACCAAGAATAAACCAGGACTAAAACTTGATAAACAATGAATTGAGATAGAAAGGATTTTAAGCCCAATGAACCAACCGAAAACCATGAAAAAACGGCATATGCTGCCTTTTCTCATTCTGGCATTTTTGCTCATAATGGCAAGCTTCTCCTTTGCCTGGGCAGAAGACGCCATTAAAATCATCGTCAACGGCAACGAAGTAAATGCAGACGTTGCCCCCTACTTAAAAAATGACCGCACCATGGTACCGATTCGCTTTATCACCGAACCATTAGGGGCTACCCTTTCCTGGCAGCCCGGCGCAAACGGCATTGGCGGCAAAGCATCCCTCACTTTAGATGGGAAAACAGTAGAACTGACCATCGGCAGTAAGGAAGGCATCGTCAACGGACAGGTGATTACCATGGACACCGCAGCAGAAATCGTCCAAGGACGTACCTTCGTCCCCCTGCGCTTTGCCGGGGAAAACCTAGGCGCCACTGTCAACTGGAATGGCGCCGCCAAAGAAGTCACCGTCTCCTATCAAAAGCCGTCTGACAACAATCAAGTAGTTGCCACTGGTAAAAAGATTATGGGATTTTATTATGACTATTATTCTTTGGACGATATTACAAATGAAGCAGCAGATTTCTCGGATGTGATTCACTTCGGCTATTTATTAAAGGCAGACGGGACCGTCCGGGAAAAGGATAACTTCGCAAATGATAAATTTGCCGCTGAAGGAAAGACGCTAGCAGAACGAAAAGGCATGAAAACGCAAATGCTGGTAACGGCCTTCGACCGTACCATCTCCGACGCTGTGCTGGGCGATGAAACCCTCCGGACCAACACCATCAACAGCATCGTCCAATTCGTAAAAGACGAGGACTTTGACGGTGTAAACCTAGACTATGAAGTGGTATCCGTCTCCATGCGGGATAACTTCACCGCCTTCGTTCGGGACTTAAAGGCAGCTCTGCCCTCTGACGTCGTCCTCTCCCTCTCCCTGCGCTGCCGCACTTATGACAGTCAGACCTGGCTAGATGGTTACGACTATGCGGGTCTTGCCAAATATGCAGACCAATGTATCGTTATGATGTACGACCAGCACTACAATGGGGGTGAAGCAGGCCCTATTGCCGGCATCGACTGGATGGAAACCAGCATCAAATACCTAAGCCAATACATCCCCAAAGAAAAATTTATCGTAGGCATCGGCGCTTACGGCAGATATTGGCCGGAAAATGGCAAGGGCAGCGCTATCTTTATCCAGCCGGCCTTCGACCTGGCAGCAGAACAAGGTGTGGAAGTGCTGCGGGATGAAACAACTGGAGTGCCCCACTTCGACTATGAGAGCCCTGATAAAGGCAAAGTATCCGTATGGTTTGAAGACGCTGTGAGCATCAAACAAAAGATGGATTTAGTGAAACAATATGACTTGGCAGGCGTAGCCGTATGGCGCATGGGTCGCCTCCCGGCTGACGTATGGGCTGCCATTAACAGCATTATAAAATAATCTTTTCCGGACGCCTGATAGAAAAAGGACTTGCCACAGATGGCAAGTCCTTTTTTATGCTTCTTTTCTGTCGGCCATATGTTCCCATAGCCGCTTATTTTTACGCATACTGCTTTTCATTGAACGAAGTAGAAAATAAAGCCAATTTTCCAAAGTGGTGTGTATAGATTGCCTTCCCTGCAAACAAAAAGATTCTTCGGGGCAAAAGCCCCTCAGAATGACAAAAACTAGCCACTTGGTACGAAAGCAAAACATACTGTTTTTTAGGCCAAGAGTAATTGTCGGAAGTAATGCGTAGTGCTTCGTACGGCGTGGCATGGCAGGTCATTCTGAGCGAAGCGTCAGTGAAGTCGAAGAATCTAAAAAAGAACGGAAATTCCGTTCTTTTTAATCTTCCTTTTGCACTAACAATCTTTCTAATAAGTGTTGATTCTTTCGTAATGCACCCTTAGCTGACCTCGTAATATCCACCAACACACGGCTTTCCTCAGTAGAACAATCGGCATAAAGATCTTGGGCTTCTTTATTATAAACATGAAAAGAATGAACCAGATTGTCGCACAGCAAATCATCCACAGTAACAGAAAGAGCATTGGCGATACCGACCAAGGTTTCTAGGCTCATACCTTTATCCCCTCGTTCAATGTTGTTAATAAATCGGTTGGATACCCCTACTTCATTGGCAAGCTTCTCCTGGGTTATATTTGCACTTATTCTAGCCTTCTTAATACGCAAACCAATAGCCACATAATCTAATTCCATCTACTTACTCCCACTTCTAAGATTATTTAACTATATTGTAATTTTGAGCGAAATCTATTATAATGTGCTAAAAGAAGTATTTTCACCTGAAAGCTCCTAACGAGCTATTATTTTTGTTTTTATTATTCTGAGGAACACAAGAGGCAAAGAATCTAAAAACATGATTACTACTTCTAACAGACCGGCAAGTGCGAAATATAACCTTGGGCTTGTTTCATTCGTTCTTTTAAGAAAAGAACCAAAACTGCCGCCTGGTTGCCCTAGTAACTGCCTCGCCACTATATCTCTCTCCCCTCGGCAAACAGGCGGCGGGTCCCCGACAAAGTATTAAAAAGATTCTTCGGGGCAAAAGCCCCTCAGAATGACAAAAACCAGCCACTTGGTACGAAAGCAAAACATTCTACCTTTTAGACAAAGTGTAATTATCGGAAGTAGAGAGTATTGCTTAGCACTACGTGGCATAGCAAGTCATTCTGAGCGAAGCGTCAGCGAAGTCGAAGAATCTCATCACCTATTCGTCAAAAGAAAAGCTATTTAGCTCGTCAAAATCCAAAAACTCTGCCAGTGTCATACTAAAGCCTAAGGCAATCTTATGCAGCGTTTGGATTTTTGGGTTATCACGCTTTCCTGTCATAATATCACTAAGCGTAGAATGTTTAAGTCCACTCATTATAGCCAACTGGTAATGAGTAAAGCCTCGTTTTCTACACAATGACTCTATTCTTTGGACAAGTATCTGACCATATCTTTCATTCATTGATAAACACTACCTTGCTATTACTAAAGATTTACTCCGTTTGACCGAAGTATACTTTTAGAGTAGCAATTTTAATTCCCCTATATTTCGGGTATCCGTAATGATTATTTCCGAAATAAAAAGAGATTATACATAAAATTTTTTAAGGAGCTGATAACGATAAACACTATGGAAGCCATGATAAAACTTAACCCCACTGCAAAGAAGTGCATCGAACACCTTATGGAATTAATCATCGAGGAGAACAGACAAGAAAACCAGTATCTGGGTTCTTTCGACCTCTATGAGACCTATTGCCGCCAACTGGAGCAGTCTTTTACCAGCGAAATGGCAGTGGTCCTTTGGAAAAGTTACCACCACCTGCACGTAGAAGAAACCGATTTCTTCGACCCAGAACTAGCCTACATCGCCGGCCGGGAAGCCAAGCTAGACGGGGAAATGGACAAAAGTATCGCCTACAAATTCTACATATCAAATATCAAAAGCAGCGAACGGTATCAGGAATTCAAAAAGGGACAAGAACTCATCTTCAAAGACCTGCTCCATTCCCTAGGGACAGAATATCTCCAGGATAGACTGTGCAAAGTAGACCAGATTTACAAGCGGCTTTATGCGCCTTTTGAGAAGAACCTGTGGATTTTCTTCAACTTGGGCTACGACTGCTGCCCTGCTTAAAAAACAAAAAAACTACCTCCCATGCAATTATCTTACATGGGAGGTAGTTAATTATTTTTATGTACCAAGTGACGGATTTTGCGGCCGGTTCTGTCACATTTTTCCCTTCTCCGCATATGATGAAAAAAGAAAGAGGGCGCCATAGCTATTTCTTTGGTCTACAAGCTATGGTCCCCGGCAAGCGAAAGGAGAGACGGAAATGACCCAGGAACAACCAACCCCCAATGCAGACCCTAAGACTTCCGCCTCCGCTCCCCAAGATGAAATCGTCAAGGATGATAAAGTATATACAGCTTATCCCATGGTAGAGGAAGAAAACGCAGAAAAAGAGCCGCCTACCTATGAGCAGGGCCCCGGCTACTATCAGACCAGAAGCGGCTATTACCGGCAATACGAGCGCACCGAACAGACCGAACCATGGCCCCATCATCAAAATCAGCAAGGCGCCGCCAACGGCCCTACCTACCAAAACACTGCCACAAACCAGCAGTACCATGGCGGGCAGCAATATGCCAATGGCAATAGAAACGCCTATCAGAATCAGCAACAAAACCAAAATCAATATCAAGGCGGACAGAACAACTGGAACAACGCCCAACAGCAACATAGACAATATCAACAACAGCAAAACCAACAGCAGTATGGACAAAATCAGAATCAGACCCAAAATCAAAATCAGAATCAACAATCACAGAACCATCAAGCAACAGGCAATCAGAGCAATCCCTCTATGAGTCAAATCGTAAACCAAATCCTCCAGGCACTACAACAGAATGGCGCCGCTAATAACGGGGCAACCGCAAACACCAACGCCAACAACACCGGCAACAATGCTGCTGCCGGAACAGGGAGTGCCGGTGGCGGGGCTTCTCTCCTAACCCAACTTGCTCCTGTTATCAAATCTTTTATGAGCAATGGCAGCGCCGCAGCCGGACAAAATGGCAACACCATCCAAGCCATTACGAACTTCGTTAATCAAAACGGCGGTATCGGCGCCGTGCTGAATATGTTAGGCGCCACAAGCGGAGGACTAGGCAATACTTCAAGCGCTGCAAGTGCCGCTACCGGCGGCGGATTACTGGGAAGCTTGGGCTCCTATCTAGGGAAAACCTTGAGAGGCAAACCTCTGCGGGGCAGCAATATGAATCAAATGAATCAGATGGGCCAAATGGGAGCAATGGGACAAAACGGTTATCACCCTATGGGCGGCAGAGGCTACGGCAGTCCCGGTAATATGCCGGGCGGCTATGGGACGCCCTACCAAGGAGGCGGCGCCCCAGGGCAAGCAGTCCCCTCCTGGAATGAAGTACAGCAAATGGTCAACAACTGGCGAAACACGCCGCAAAACAGATAAAAATATAACCTACTATCACCTATGCAAAAGGGATAGTAGGTTTTTTATAATCTTTTATTTATTGCAGCACTATAGCGCTGCACAGCCAACCAATCAGGCTGCCCACTAATACATCAGACGGAAAATGTAATCCCAAATAAATGCGGGATACCGCCACCATTAAAGCGATGCCGAAAAACACCGGCGCTAACCATGGCACCCCCCAAGAAGCCATAGTAGCCATGCAAAAAATGGTTGCTGAGTGGCCCGAAGGGAAGGAATAATCAGAAAGAGCAAAATTATGGTCAAAGTTTACATTAGGCAGCGCCTCATAAGGGCGAGTGCGAGAAATATGCTGCTTTAAAAACTGAACGATAATCTGGGTCAACGCTAAAGCGATAAGTGTCTTTTGCAGTGGAAAAATAGACAAAAAGGAAAACACCACCAAAATGCAAAAGGTCGCCATGGCGCCGCCAATATTAGTGAAATACGGCATAATCTTATCTAAAAAAGGCGTTTTTAAGTTGTCGTTAATCAAGTTGAATAATTTGATATCCCATTTTAGCATAGCTGTCCCCGCCTTTCTTCTTGACCTGATTTAAGTTTATTATACACCTATTTCGGCAAGATAACCCTGAGAAAACCCATTTTTCGTAAAATTTTTTTCTTTCTATATTATATAGACGAAAGAGCCACCTTTCTGTTGCCAATTTCCTGTTAATTTTTTCTAAAATTTTCCTAAAAACATCGTAAGATAGAGAAAAACCATGGAAAACATTGGAAAACATTGGTGATAAAATTTCTCTGCCACTGGAGCAGGAAATTGGCATTTTATCAAGAATTTATGAGAATATACGTCTTATTATCCATAAATGATAATTGACTATTGATAATGGCTATAAAATAAATTCTTCAAGAAAGAAAGGAGCTTCTCCCCTATGACAACAGGTAAAAAAATATTGCTGGCAAGCGCTGTTTTTTGCAGTGCCTTCGGCATTTTTAATATGGGTGAGCCATCCTTGCAGGCTACAGGAGAGATTAAAGTATATATCAACGGCACAGAAATGACCACTGACGTGCCGCCCCTTTTAGACCATGACAGGACTCTGGTCCCAATGCGGGCTATCGGGGAGCAATTAGGTTGCACGGTAAACTACGACGCTGCCACGAAAAAGGTAACCATTAACGGCAGAGGACAAAATGTGGTCCTCACCGTCAATCAAAAACAAGCTTACATCAACAACCAAGAACAGCTTTTGGACGTGCCGGCAAAGGTGGTAAATGGCCGGACCTTAGTGCCCCTCCGATTCGTTGGACAATCCCTAAATGCAACAGTAGATTGGAACGGCGCTACCCAAACAGTTACCATCACTACCGCTGCTGACGGCAATAACAATAACAGCAATAACAGTGGCAATACCGCCAACAATAACACCAATTATCCCCAAAGCTGGGACGCCTCTGCCACCTGGGAACAAGAGCTTTTAACCTTAGTCAACAAGGCTCGAGCTGATTTAGGCCTTAAGGAATTAGTAGCCATTGATGATGTGGCAGCGCTTTCTCGCAGTCATAGCCGAGATATGGCGGTAAATGGTTTCTTCGACCACACCTCCCCGCAAAAAGGCTCAGCCGAAGGGCGGATGACAGCAGCTGGCCTACCGCCCTGCCTAGAAAATATTGCCCATGGTTATATGAGCGCCACCGATACCTTTAATGCATTGATGGCCTCTCCTAGCCATCGCAACAATATCCTAAATCCTGACGGCGCTTTCTTTGGCGCAGGGGCCTATAGCGTCCCCGTTACAGAAGGAAAGACAGAAGATGTGTTCGTCACCATGGACATTGTCACAGGCGACAGCTTCTTCACCATGAACCGTAATCAAACCATTACCGCAGAAACCCTTTCTGTAAAAGGGTACACCACAAAAGACAGCGTCAACGTTACCGCTTTCCTCTTAGTATCCGGCAAGGATAACACCTATGCAGAAAAGCAGACTTTCCCCATGACGGTAAAAGGCAACCAATTTAACGGGGAAATCAAACTCTGGAAGACAGGCAAATATGTGATTAACGTCGGTGACGATAACCTTGTCATCACCAAACAATAGCGCCTGCCCTACCGTAAAAAGATTACCAGCTATTTTATATTCAAGGTATTCCGTCAAGGAAGCAGCACATTTTTATTCTGCGCCCAATGGCAAATGATAGAAAAAGATAGAAAAAGAAGGAACTGTCCCTCGGACAGTTCCTTCTTTTTTGGGGAGGAAGTACCTATTGATGGATAAGAAACAACATTTATCTTTTACTTTTTCTTTTACTTTTTCTTTTACCGTTGTCTTTCCCGTATTCCGAAATATCTTTGCGAAAGAAATATTTTAGAAATGCACTTGTTAAGGCTGGCGCCTCATATTACCGGGAAAAACCGCTGTTTTTTCTATCTGTTTCTTTTATCCATTCTTTTTTCTTTCAGGAAATTTGAACCAAGAGCTTACAGTAGAGAGTGCCGCCATCAGCAGGATGATAAGCACCATGTTGAAAAACCCCTTCACTGCAAAGCCTTTGATTGTCACTTTTGCGACAATAAGCAAGATACCATCTAACAGACAGGATAGCCCAAAGAAAACAGCAATATTCTCTAAAGAGTCTAACCGTCTCTTAGCTAGAAGGAAAAATGGTAACAGTAATCCGTTCATGACCCCAAAAAGAAGCGCTGCCATAAAAACACCGGCAAAATTGGCCGTATCAAGCCCTGGCAACACACAAAAACTTAAGCCTATTCCAATCACATTGATCAATAATCTCCAGGCAAATGCACTCATGTTGTATTCTCACTTCCTCTTTGTGTTTTACCACTTTTTCTTCTGCCTATATATATTTTACTTTTTCTCTCTTTTTCCTTTTCAAAACTACAATATCTTTTCGACAAAAAAAACAGCTATTTAAGGCAGGAAAATAAAATGCCTGCTTAACCCATAAACCACCTGTCGAAAATTCATTCATTAAGGGGAAAAGTTTTTCTATTGGTTCTGCGAAATTTCCCTAAATTTTACTTGTCACTATCTTTTACTGGAAAAGCGCTCTCGGCTAAAGTCGTAATCCGTCGAATTTTCATGGAAAGTTCTCTATTCAGTCTGAAAATCTCTCATGCTAAAATAAACATAGCGTAAATACAGGAAAGAGGATGACACCATGAAGATACAAACAAACAGTGAAAAGGAAATCAACACGGCAGTCTTTTGGCAGGCTGAAGATATTGTTCCAGACATAGACGAGATTTATTTACAACAACTGCATATCCGCTTAGGAGAGATGGTCTGGCACTTATACCATCAGCTGCCCAGTCTGCTCCGGCCTGCGTCTGTCAGCGACTTCATCTCCCAAGAAATCGCCGGCATCTATCAGTCTCTCACTAGAGAACGCCTTCTGGAAAGATATCGTGACCCCACCGGCAGCCGCCGCCATGTAGAGGATGTTTATTTTATCTGGCTAAAGCAACGAACCCTAACCAAGCTCCTCTTTCCGTCCATTGCTTACATCTTACAAACACCGGCCACCGCTTTTCGGTCCCTAGAACCGGATATCTTCATCAGCAAAGACTTTAGCCCGCAGCAAAGTTTTCTCATCCAGGTCTTAGACGATGAGCCTTTGAGATTGCAACTGATTTTTGACGCTGACGGCAGCTATCGACTACCGGAAGACCAGATAAACACAGCGCAAGCCTTCTACCAAAAAACCGAACACACCACCCTGTTCCTCTATCTGGACGTACTAAAAAACCAGGGCGCACTCCTTCCCTTAGACCAGATAAATGCAAAGGAACAACATCTCACCCCCCTCCAAGAAGAAAACAAGCATGGAATCCACCTTTCCCCAGAGGACTTTACCTGGCACTTTTCACAAATTCCGCCTATTTACAGAGAAAAACATCCCCCCTCTGCCACGGCCATGGGCTAAAATATCCCTTGTCGGGGAATCCGGAAAAAGCGGGGATTGTGTAAATTTTTCTTGCCATTCTAGAGAAATAGATTATAATTTAATTAGTAAGAAAAGATTCTGCCTTACTGCAAAAAAATAATAGCATTTTTTTCGGTGAGACAGATTTTTTTATATTTTTATCATCCACCGAATATGTAAATAAAAATAAATTGTTTTTGGAGGTACGATTTGTTATGGTAACCAGAGAAAATTTGGCCCAATCCGGTATTGTCAATGTAAAAAACATTTACAGCAACCTGTCCCCTACCCTCTTAGTAGAATATGCCCTCGCCCATGAAGACGCAGTGCTGTCTAGCACCGGGGCATTGAGAGTAGAAACAGGTAAATATTCCGGCCGTTCTCCTTTGGACCGTTTTATCGTAGATAGCCCTGCTATCCATGACAAGGTAGACTGGGGTGAAGTCAACCGTCCTATCGACAAAGAAACCTATGAAAAATTATCCCACCGCTTAGAAGCATATCTAGCAGGGAAAGACGTATTCGTATTCGACGGCTTTGTAGGCGCTGACGAAAACCACCGCTTAAACATCCGCGTCATCAACGAATACGCTTGGCAAAACCTATTCGTACATCAGATGTTCATCCGTCCTACCGTGGAACAGTTAGCAGCCTTCGCACCGAACTTCACTGTTATCGCCTGCCCTGGCTTCCAAGGAGTACCGGAAGTAGACGGTACCCGTTCTGAAGTATTCGTTATCTTAAACTTCGACGAAAAGAAAATCATCATCGGCGGCAGCAGCTACCCAGGTGAGATTAAAAAATCCTGCTTCACCCTGATGAACTATTTCCTTCCAGAAAAAGGTGTCTGCCCAATGCACTGCTCTGCTAATATGGGCGATGATAATGACACCGCCCTCTTCTTTGGTCTTTCTGGTACCGGGAAAACTACCCTCTCCGCCGACCCGAACCGTCATTTAATCGGTGACGACGAACACGGCTGGTCCCCAGACGGTATCTTCAACTTTGAAGGCGGCTGCTATGCCAAATGTTTAGACTTAACCCGTGAAGGCGAACCCCAAATCTTCGACGCCATCCGTTTCGGCAGCCTCTTAGAAAATGTTATCTTAGACCCGGAAACCAGAGTGGCAGATTATCACGATGATAAATTGAGCAAAAACACCCGGGCTGCTTATCCTATCGAATACATTCCTGGCGCTGTGATGTCTGGCAAAGGCACCCAGCCAAACGCCATCTTCTTCTTAGCGGCAGACTCTCGGGGCGTATTGCCTCCTATTTCCCGGTTAGACATTAACCAAGCTTGCTATCACTACCTCTCCGGCTACACCAGTAAAATGGCCGGCTTAGAACGAGGCATTACCGAATCTCAAGCAACCTTCTCCGCAGGCTTTGGCTCTCCATTCCTGGTACGTCCTGCCGGTGTTTATGCTGATATCTTGAAAAAGAATATCGAAAAATATGGTACCAAAGTATACTTAATCAATACTGGTTGGACTGGCGGCCCATACGGTGTAGGCCACCGCATCCCATTAAAATACACTCGTTCCATGGTAACGGCGGCTCTCACCGGCGCTTTTGACAACGTTGAATTTGTCAAAGATGAAGTATTTGGCCTGGCTATGCCTACCAGCTGCCCAGACGTACCGGCTGACATCTTAAACCCAAGAAACACTTGGGATGATAAAGCCGCTTATGACGAAGCCGCTTATGCCCTTGCAGCGCTCTTTGTAGAAAACTTCAAAACCTTAAAAGGCGTAGCACCAGAAATCATCGCAGCTGGTCCTAAAACCAAATAGGACTCCGCCACAAATTACATAAATAAAACCAACTACCTCTTACATATATTTCGTGTAAGAGGTAGTTTTTTTAGATCCTTCGCTATCGCTCAGGATGACAAAGACCAGCCACTTCGTACGAAATCAAACTTACTACTTCCTAGGCATAAGGCAGTGATTGGAAACAGTAAGTAATGTTTTCATACTTAGTAACAGGTTATAAATATACAAAATACATCAGAAATCCCCATTGACAGTATGATACTTTAGCATTAAACTATTTGTATATTCTGATAACAAAATAGCTTAAAATAGATAGGAGGCATTTTCATGGGAAAATTAGACAGGAAAGTAGCCATCATCTCCGGCTCTGCCCAAGGGGTAGGCAAAGGGGTAGCAGAAGCCATGGCAGGTCATGGTGCAAAGGTAGTCATCTTAGATATTAACCAAGAAGGGGCAGAAAAAACTGCCGCTGAAATCGTAGCTGCTGGAGGAGAAGCCATCGGCTTAGGCTGTGACATCAGCCAAAAAGACCAAATCCAACAAGTGGTGGACAAAACCGTAGAAGTATTCGGCACAGTAGACATTATGGTTAATAACGCCCATGCGTCCAAGCAGAAACCTTTTGAAACATTGACAGAAGAGGATTTTGCTCTTTCCTTTAACACCGGTTTCTGGGGCACATACTACTTCATGCAGGCAGTATTCCCTATTTTCAAGGAGAAGAAAGCCGGGAAAATCATTAACTTTGGCTCCAACAGCAGCATCTTAGGCCATGCTTACCAAGGGGCATATGCCGCTGCCAAAGAAGCCATCGGCGCCATCACCAAAGTAGCAGCTACCGAATGGGGCGTTTACAACATCAATGTAAATATCCTCTGTCCTTTTGCCAACTCCCCCGGTATGATAGCATGGTCTCAAAACTTCCCGGAAGAATACAACAAAACCATCAGCCGCATTCCCTTGCGCCGGGTAGGCGACTGCAAAGACGACATCGGTGAAGTAGCTGCATGGCTAGGTTCTCATGAATCTGACTATGTAACAGGGCAAACCATCTTAGTAGACGGTGGCGCCCACTATGTCAGATAAGAGCTGCAATCACTCTGAAGAATTTGATGTTTTTGCCCTCATTCACAGCTACGAGCAATTCTTCAGCAAAACTCATACTTACTGGCACAAACGGTATAAAAACTATATCGGTACCAATCGGGTCCATGCCTTAGCAGAACTAGAACGGACCCCCCTTTTGAATCAAAAAGAACTGGCCGAACGGCTCTGCATCACGCCAGGCGCCATCACCACCATGACGGATGACCTAGAAAAGCGAGGACTTATCGAGAA
This sequence comes from uncultured Clostridia bacterium, assembly GCA_946562005.1. Classification (GTDB taxonomy): domain Bacteria; phylum Bacillota; class Dehalobacteriia; order UBA4068; family JAAVYR01; genus JAAVYR01. The sequence continues at coordinate 43,239 of CAMNVD010000001.1, forward strand.
GGCATATAGCCCAAAAGACAAACGCACCATCGAGCTGCGCATTACTCCAGAAGGGCAAGCGCTCCTAGCAGAAACCCTCACCATCGCCAAAGGCTATGTAGAAGAAATCTGCAATGTCCTCTCCCAAGAGGAAAAGGAAGCCCTCTTTGCCATTAACCAAAAGCTATGCGTACATTTAGACCAATTTATTAAAGACAAATAAACAAAAAGACAACCGAACAATTCGGTTGTCTTTTTAGATTCTTCAAACTTAGCCACTTTTACGGAAAAAATAACCTACTACCTCTTACTTGCAATTTTATGCTAAGAGGCAGTAGGTTTCTCTTTTCTTCTTAGTGACAGATTATCTGGCACATTTTCATAGCGGCAAGAGCATTCTCGTGGCTTTCCGGCGTAACGCCGGCACAGCAGCGGCTGTCTACGGTGATTTCTGCTTCCGGCAAGGCAGCTTTTAAAAGCATCACATTAGAAATGACGCAAATATCCGTGCAAAGGCCAATGACCTCTATGGTATCAAAGCATTGCTCTTTGGCATATGCCATTAAGTCCAGACTGCCAAAAGTAGGTTTATCAAAGATTTTTCGCTCCTTGGCATATGCTTCTAATTGGGGAATCATCTGCCATCCCTCAGTGCCGCAGACGCAGTGAGGCACGGGAAGCATTTTCCCCTCTTTGGTATCCAGATAATCTTCCCCGTGGGTATCTCTGGTAAAGACAATATAAACATTTTCACAAATAGCCGCGGCAACTTTTTCCACCACGGCAGGTACGATTGCCACGGCTTCTGAAGTGCCCAGCGCACCATCGACAAAATCATTTTGCATATCTACCACAACTAAGAGTCTTTTCATCGCCAATCCTACTCTTTTCTATTAGTATAATAAAAAATACCCTGACGGCGTCCCATCAGAGTATTTTTGGTGTGCCTGGAGGGATTCGAACCCCCGACCTCATGGTTCGTAGCCATGCGCTCTATCCAACTGAGCTACAAGCACATAATAGTGCAGTATCTGTCAAAGGACAGATACTGCATCTTCTGGCGGAGAAAAAGGGATTCGAACCCTTGATACGGTTGCCCGTATACATGATTTCCAATCATGCGCCTTCGACCAACTCGGCCATCTCTCCACAACCATGTCAGCTTTATTATTATACCTATATTTTCTCTCCTTGGCAAGCTTTTTATGCAAAAATTTCACTTTTTCCCAAAGAATACTAGTCCTACCACATAGTACAAAAGCCTACTTATTACCTCTAGCGATTATCTATTGCCCGAGAGGTAGATAGATTTTCCTTCGTACACAGTGGCGACTTTCTATAACATAACGATGGTGATGCCGGGATTGGTAAAGACCAAATCATGGTCTTTTCTTAAAAAAGGACAGCGGTCCAGAGCATATAAGACGTTAGGATTGAAAATATTCCACTGTTCTCCTGGTATGTAGTCCGCTATCTTACATTGATAGCGTTCATCGTCCAGCCAGCGCCTTGCCTTGTCTCGGATGGCGCCTCCAGCCCCGGAAGAGCCATAGCCATGTATGACTTTAACGCCGTCATAGCCTAGAGCACGAGCATGAGCAAGACCGGTGGCAAGGCAGATTTTTGCATCTTCCCAGCGGGGCATCCCTACTTTAATATTTAACTGATACAACTCTTGCCGTTGGTTGGTTGCTGCCACCATGACGC
>CAMNVD010000002.1 GCA_946562005.1 uncultured Clostridia bacterium
GTCTAACACATCAGATAAAACAATATCAGCAGAGGCGTCTAAGGCATTTAATATCTCTATGAAGGTAGGCAGTGAAGGTGTTTTTTCTCCTCGTTCTACAGAACCAATGTAGTTTGCGCTTAATTCTGCTAGTTCTGCCAAATCTTCCTGACGAAGATTTTTAGATAAACGATATTTTTTGATGTTTTTTCCGATGCTATCAAGTTTCATTTTTAGTGTTCCTTCACCGCATACTTTTCTACTTATGAGTATATCTAAAGAGAAAATATTTATGAACACACCATTGGTTTGTCCCCATGTCTCATAGGCATGATATCGATAAATTTTCTAAATCTATTATAAAAGAATTTTTTATGTTTGAATATCTGCGAAATCTCGTACCTAAAATTAAAAGGATTTTATATCCTATGTTTACCTTTAACAGGTGGGCAAGTGCAATATGTTACCTTGGGTCACTTTTCTGTTCTTTGCCCGCAAAGAACCAAACTTGCAATCTGGTTGTCTTAACCTGGCAGCCTCGCCAAAAGATAACGGTCCCCGCAACAAACAGATTGCCTTCCCCGACAAGTTGACTAGGCATTCCTTAGAAATTCTTGTTGTCAAAAGTGAATGGCATTACAAAAAAAGACTTGCAATATTTTGCAAGTCTTTTTTTATTAAATAATCTCAAAATTCATCGGGGAGCCGCCGCCTGTTTGCCGAGGGGAGAGAAGAGTAGTGGCGACGCTTCCCACTAGGGCAACCAGGCGGCAATTTTGGTTCTTTTTGTAAAAGAACAAATAATAGCCTAAAGTAAGTTATTCGTACTTGCCCTGCTGTCAGAGGTAGTCCGTATTTTTTATGTTTGTTGACAATAGTGCTTGGTTTGCATATAATTATAGATAGAAAAGGTGCTGCCGATAAGCGGCTAGCCCCTCGAAAGTTTTTAAGTTAAAGAAATAACCGCAAACTTTGTCAGGGTTGGGCGGTTATTTCTTTTTTATGATAGAGTATGTAACAAATACTACATTGACAATTAAACCAATAAAAGCAATTATCTCTGTGGTTGTCATATCTATCACCCCCCTCTAGAAGAGGGGCTAACCGCCTACCGTATTATGGCAGCACCTGGGTTTATCTTACAAATTTTTACATTATTTGTCAATTTCTCTCTCAGGGATTACCTTGACAATAGCTTTTTAGATTCTTCGTCGTTTCACTCCTCCGAATGACAGTTAGCAGTAGTTTGTACTTGTTTATTCTTGAAATTCTAGAATTTCTGCTAGAGGTTTCCTCGGTCTGGGCTCTGGGCTTTCAGCGGCATATCCTAGGGCGATAGCGCTGATAAGCTGGTGCTCTGTGCCCATGAAGTCTACTAGCTCCGGGTAGGCAAAGCAGGTGTTGGCTATCCAGAGGGTAGCGATACCTTCCCGCTCCGCTTGGAGCAGCAGGTTTTGGATGGCGGCGCCGATAGAGAGACTGTCTACGATTTCCGTTACCCGCTGGTCCCGAGTAAGGGGCGAGAGGATGGATTTACCGCAAGTGTTGAGCACGGTAATGATGATGGGCGCCTCTTCCATGATGCGTAAGGTGTTTTTGGCGTCGGGCATCCCCCAGCGGGAGTTTGGCAGTACCATATCTTCTCCTGCTTCTTCCCGGGCTAGACCTGCTGCCATCCTAGCTACGAATTGTACTTTTGCTTCTCCCTGGTAGACGATGAACTGCCAGGGTTGTTTATTGGTGCCGGAGGGGGCAAGGCGTGCTGCGGCAATGAGCGCTTCTATGGTTTCTTTTGGTACTTCTTGGGGTTGGAATTTGCGGATGCTGCGGCGTGTTTCGATTTCTGGAATCATCATAATTCTACCTTTCTTTGGGATTGGAGTTTATTTTTGTAGTAAAAGCGGCAGAGATAAATGGCCAGCAGCACTACCCAGGAAAAGGCCTCTGCATAGCCAATGACCATATTGCCGAATCTAGCGGCGCCGCCATAGGAGGCACCGATGCGGACGGCAAGGGCGGTGATACCGGCAAGACCGGAGAAGAGCATATCTCCCAGCCCCTCTAAGTAGCCCCGCACTGCCATAGCAAGCCCATAGATGATGTAACAGACGGCGATGGATTGAAAAAATGCCTTACCAATGGCAACGGACTCCGCTGTGAGGCCAAAGAGGGCGATGAGCGGCCCGCCGGCAAATAGCACAATGGCCGTAAGGATGAGGGCTACGACGGCTATCATCATAGCGCCTGTTTTTAATACTTCTTTGGCCCGTTTTTCATTGCCGGCGCCTATATTCTGGGCGACGACAGTAGCAATGCCGGAACCAAAATTGACGATAGGCAGGATGATGACGCAATCTATCCGGTAGGCTGTCGTAATGGCGGCTACGGTCTGTTCACCGAAGCCATTCATAAACCGTTGTAAGAAGATGCTCCCTAAGGAGCTGGTGCCTGCTTGTACTGCCGGCGGCAGGCTAAAGGCGGTGCCGCCGGATAACAAAAGCCCGTTTATAGCTTGGCGGTTGAAACGGAATTTTAATAGCGGATGCTTGCTAAGGGTATAACTGATGACGAAAACCGTCATGGCTGCCTGGGAAATGACAGTAGCGGTAGCAGCCCCGGCGGCGCCATAAGGCAGTATGACAACGAAAAGGATATCTAGGATAACATTGAGCCCTGAACATACTAGTACCGATAAAAAGGGTGCTCGGCTATCGCCGAAGCCCCGAAGCACAGCAGCGTATACGTTATAAATGGCAAGGCAGGGGACGCCTAGGAACATGATTTGCATATAGCTTTTGCCAATAGCAAAGATATCTGCCGGCGTATCCAAAAGCGTTAGGATAGGGCCTGTCAGGGGGATGCCTACAGCGGCAATGGCGACGAACACACCGCCTAATAGGAAAACAAAAGAGGATAAGATATCCCGTAACTGTTCTCGTTCGCCCATGCCGTAGCGTTGGGCGGTAAGCACCGAGATGCCGGAGGTGAAGCCCACGATGACAGTGACAAAGAGATTATAAAGAGAGGTGGTGGCACCAATGCCCGCAAGGGCGCCTTCTCCCTCTACATTACCGACAATGAAAGCGTCCACCCAATTGAAGACCTGCTGCAATAGGCCGCTTAAGATTAGGGGAACGGTAAACAGTACTAATGTTTTTATAATGCTGCCTTGGGTTAAGTCTTGTTTCCTTTCTTGTTGCATCTGTTGTCCTGTTCCCCCTTTGCCATATGTTATAAAAAGAGACGGACGGAAAGCTACCATGCAGCTAGTGCCGCACCACAGGGGTAACTTCCGAACGCCTCAATAAAATCATGTGTTATTGTTTTGCCCATTATACCAAAAGATATTTCATAAGTCAAATAATCCGTTAGGGGGATTATGTATGGGGTAGGTCATTAGATGGCTGATAGTGGGCAGACCAGGGGAAGCTGTACTTTCTTTCCATAGTGATAGATAGCCCGCTGCTTCCGGAGGTTTCTTAAATTCTCTAATGGATTAGCTTCTAAGATGAGGAAATCTGCTCTTAGGCCTGGTTGTAATGTTCCTAGCTCTTGAGAAAGTCCGATAGCCTCTGCTGCATTGGCAGTGGAGGTTTTGATGACTTCCATCCTAGTCATGCCGGCTTCCTCATAGCAGAGGAGCTCTTCAAAGTAACGTTCGGGTGGGAAGCCAGGAGAGCAATTATCAGTGCCGGTGGCAATCTTCACCCCGGCCTTGATGGCTTTTTGCAGTACGGGGAAGTGGACGGCGGCGATTTTCTTGGCTTTTTCTACAACTTGGGCGGGAAGGCCCAAGTCTTCTTCTGCTACGATACGAATAGCTTTGATAGTCGGTATCATGTAAGTGCCTTGCTCTACGAATTTTTCGATACAAGCGTCATCTGCACAACAGCAGTGCTCGATGGTATCGGCACCAGCGGCTAAGGCATTGCGGATACCTTCTAATCCTTCTGCATGGATAGAGGCGATGCGGCCTTTGGCATGGGCTACTTCTACGGCCGCCCGCATTTCTTCTACAGTCAGTTCCGGGGAGCCGGGCTCTTCGCCTTTTGGGGAATTAATCCCGCCGCTGGCTAACATTTTAATGAAGTCAGCGCCGTTTTTCAGGTGGAGGCGGGCTTCTTTCCGAGCTTCATCAGCGCCGTCTACCTCTACGCCGCCTGTCTTAAAGTGTCCGCCTGTCATGATGATAGGCGCACCTGCTGCTAGCATATAAGGACCTACAAATAGTCCCATATCAAAGGCCTTCTTGGCCGAGATAGCGGAAAGCCCCGGAGAGCCGTTGTCTTTAATGGTGGTGATGCCTACTTCTAGGTGGCGCTGGGCGTTGCGGATGCAGCGGATAGCAATGATTTCTGGTCGTTCGGTGCGGAGGATGGCGTCGGGGCTATGGCTACCGTCTCGCATAGTGTGGACATGGCAGTCAATCAGGCCGGGAGTGATATATCCTCCTTGTACGTCTATAATATCTTCCGGGGCAAGGCCTATCCCTTGTTTGCTGTAGTCGCCGGTGCCCACTGCTATGATGGTACCGTTTTTTTCATCTATGAGCATCCAGGCGTTTTCCAGCGGTTGGTCTTGGACGCCATCAATGAGATGAGCGTTGAAAAAAAGCTTGGACATAGAAAAAACCTCCTTCTTTATCGTTTTCTGAAAAAAAGGACAGGAAACTTTCTTCCTGTCCTTTGAAATTTATTTTGCTTTTGGTTGGTTCTGTAAAATAGGCGGCGCATTTAAGTCATATTCATTTTGGTATTGTTTGTATTGAATGAAGGTGAGCACCACAAAGGCTGTAACCCCTATGATAGAGGTAAGGGCGCCTGGGTCAATGGTCAATGCTAAAATGCCCAGAAGAACTGCTGCCTGCCAAATACGGAGTCTGGTGAGATAAAACCGTTCTAAGAGAACTGCTACACAAGCGCAGGCAATAAGAGCGCTTAAGAATGCCAAGGTGGCATCGATAAAGCCTGCATCTATCCAGAGGATTTCTGGCCGGTAGATGAAAAATACCGGGAGGGCAAAACCAGGGAGAGCCAGCCGTGTTGCTTCTAAGGCGGTCTTCATATAGCTGCCGCCGGAGAGGCCGCTAGCGACAATGGCGCCTACCCCTACTGGTGGGGTAACAGAAGCCATAAGACCATAATAGAACACGAAGAAGTGGGCGGCTGCTAGCGGAATACCATAGGTAACCAATGCAGGAGCAGCTAAGATAGATACTACCAAATATGCCCCGGTGGTCGGCATCCCCATGCCAAATAAAATGCAGGTAAGCGCTACATAGAACAGAAGCAATGGCAAAATACCGCCGGAAAGTTCAATCATCTGGAAAGACATCTTTTGTGCGAAACCGGTGATAACGAAGATTTCTACCATGATACCAAGACAAGCTAGAATCAAACCGATTTTGGTGCCTTGGATAGCGCCATCCTTAAAGCCTAAATATAAGAAAGTTTTCATTTCTACGAAGAACCGTTGCATATCGCCTTTGCAGGTAACTAGCTTTTTGGCTGCGACTAAGCCGATGAGGGTGACGCAAGTCCAGAAAGCGGCAATAGCAGGCGGTGTGCTGATAGATAGGAGATAAATGAGCACCGGTAAGAATAAGAGCAAGTGACCGTTTTCTTTAAAGGCTTGTTTTGTTTCGGATACCTTTTCACCTTTTGGTAAGTGGAGTTTTAATGCTTTAATCTGAATGCTGAAGCAGAGATATAAGAAATAAACGAGAGCTGGGTACAGTGCCATCTTACAAATGGTGATATAAGGAAGGCTGGTAGAGGAGGCAATGAGGAAAGCCGCTACCCCCATAACAGGCGGCATCAGCTGCCCGCCGGTGGAGGCGCAGGTTTCTACAGCTCCTGCAAATTCCTTTGAATAGCCGGTCTTAATCATCATGGGAATGGTAATACTACCAGTCGTAACAACGTTTGCTGCAATAGAACCGGAGATGGTTCCCATGCAACCGCTAGCGATAACTGCTGTTTGGGCCGGGCCGGAACGGAACCGGCTGCCGATACCTTTAGAGATTTTCATGAAGAAGTCAATGCCGCCGGAAGCCTCTAAAAGACAGCCTAGGAGGACGAACATGAATACTTCCATAGCCCCGGAGCTGGAAAGGGAACCGTAAATACCGGTAAAGTTCGTGCAGATATAAGCGACGATACGAGAGAGTCTGAGTCCCCCATGATAGAAAATCCCTGGTAAATAATTACCAAAAGCCGCATAAGCAATGGCGAGAATCACGATAGCCGGGATAATAGGCCCCCAGGACCGTCTGGTGCCTTCTAACACCAAAAGGATTGTAAGAATGCCTAAAATCAGGTCTGCATCATTCGGGGTGATGCGGGCTTGGATGGCATAGTAATTCATCGCTGTGTAAATCGCTACCCCTGCGGAGAGGGCTGCTAATGCATAGGAAATGATTTTATAAAATTTTGATTTGTTCTTGGTGGAGAGTAAGAATACCAAAACAAGACCGGTGCCTAAGTGGATGGCTTTGTGCTGGTCTAGTGCCCAAAACATAAAGCGGGCATTTAAGAAATGGTACACTGCTACCACCAGAGCGAAAATGGAAATAAACTTCATCACAAAAGAAGTATCAAAGTTACCTTTAGGGGTGGTTTGTACTTCTTGTGCCGGTTGTTCTTCTATTTGCTTTTCTATTTGGGAGGCAGGTTTTTCCTGGTTTGTCACGGGGGAAAACCACCTTTCTTTTGAGGATTTAAATAATTATTTGAAGAAAGGTTGTCCATTCCATTCTTTCTAAAATGAACAACCCTTGCTAGTTTTCTGATTTAGTTTTTTGCTCAAATAAAACGGGAAAATAAGAACCCGCAGGGCGAGCTGTCTCTCCCTGCGTTTCTTATTAATGTTAGCAATATTAGCTAAATAGCAACTATTCAGCCATTACCATATCGTCGGTCCAGAGGCCTGCTTCTTTATAGTATTTTGCAGCGCCTGGATGGATAGGATACCCAGGTACTAAAGTCTTGATAGCCATTTCTTTGCTAAAGCCATCTAATTGGGTAGGTGCCATTTCGGTAACGATATCAACATTTTCTAAAATGATTTTGGTAACGGTGTAAACAACATCTTCGGGAACGTCAGCCCGGCAGCAGAGAACTGCAGTCGTTCCTACGCAAGGTTGTTCGCCTTTGTAGGCAGGATATGCGCCGTCTAAGATTTTAGAAACAAATAAGCCTTCGTGTTTGCTAACTAAGCTTTCGATAACGGCAGGGTCAACACCGATAGCCCGCATTGGTTTGGTTTCATATAATTCTTGGAATACGGAAGTAACATACTTACCGTTGATGTGATAGTTGACAGCTGCGTCAGCCTGACCTACTTTTAATGCGTCGGCGCATTCTTGCCAAGAGCCGTAAACAAAGGTAACATCGTCAGACATGCCTAATTCTTCAAAGAGAATTTTTGCAACGAAAGCTGCGCCACCGTTAGCAGGACCAACAGCGATTTTTGCGCCTTTCAAATCTTCTGGTTTTTGATAAGCGGAGTCTTCAAATACAACGATTGGTAGGTCGGAGTTTTGATAGCCTAAAACTTGGTTGAATTCGATTACTTTGCCGTATGGTTCTAAGCCGTTTTTCGCATTAGCCATGTCGGAGCTCATGCCTTGACCAAATTGGATTTCGTTGTCAGCCAAAAGCTGCATGTTTTCAGCGCCGCCGCCGGTAGCTACAGAAGAGTTTTGGAAGCCAACAGGTTCTTTGTTTTTATTAATGGTAGAAACAAATGCTTCGATAATCACATAACCGTTAGAGCCTAAGGAAGCAGAGCCCCATACATAGCTGGAAGCGGTTTGTTTGTCATTACCTTCTGGTTGTTTGCCTTCATCATCTTTATTGCCGCAGCCAGCAAAAGAGAAAGCAACGAGACCTAAAGACAATAAAAGAGCGATAGATTTTTTCATCTTCATCTAGAGAGTCCTCCTTAAATTTATGATATAGGCAAGCGTTAAGCCCATACTCGTATTTATATTTTACCAAATGCTGCTAGAGAAAGCAATAACTTATCTGATAATGGGTTCATGTTGGATAGTTGAAAGAAAGGGATTTTTTTAGTAAAATGAGAACAGGTAAAAAGATTCTTCGCATTCGTTCAGAATGATAGGGATATAAGTGGTTTAATTTCTATAGAAAGAAAGGAAGAAAAAGATATGAATCTGGATGCTATGTATTATCCTTATGCCTCCAAGCGATTTGCCACTTTTGCGAAAAATGGTATGGTTTCCACCTCGCAAAATCTTGCAGCGCAAGCTGGTCTTTCCATCTTGCAAAAAGGCGGCAATGCTATTGACGCCGCTATCGCTACAGCGGCCTGTCTTACGGTAGTAGAGCCTACCTCTAACGGTATCGGCGGCGACAACTTTGCTCTTGTTTGGACAGGAAGAAAGCTCCACGGTATGAACTCCAGCGGCTTTGCGCCGGGGCTTGCTTCTATTGATGCGTTAAAGGAACGGGGCATTACGGAGATGCCTTCGGAAGGATTCCTCTCTGTCACGGTGCCGGGGGCCCCTGCTGGTTGGGCGGCGCTTGCCAAGAAATTCGGCCGGTTGCCGCTCACCGAGACATTAGCGCCTGCTATCCGCTATGCGGAAGAGGGGTTCCCGGTGTCTCCCATTGTAGCCAAATACTGGCGCAATGAAATCGCTTACTACCGCAGTAAAGACTGGGGAGAGGTATTGGAGCCCTTCTTTGGTACCTTTACCAATGGTGAGGGGAAAGCGCCTGTGGCCGGGGAATATTGGCGTTGTCCTGACCAGGGTGCAACGCTTCGCTTGATTGCCGAAACTGACGGTGAAGCTTTTTATCATGGGGAGCTGGCCGAAAAAATCGACGCTTTTTCTCGGAAGCATAACGCTTTCATCCGGAAAGAAGATTTGGCAGCTTTTGCTACCGAATGGGTAGACCCTATCAGCGTCAACTACCGGGGGTATGATGTCTGGGAAATCCCGCCTAGCGGACAAGGCTTGGTAGCGCTCATGGCGCTTAATACTTTAAATGGCATGGATATGGAAGCCAAAGATACGCCGGCTGCTTACCACAAGCAAATTGAAGCATTGAAATTAGCCTTTAGCGACGGCAAAGCTTATATTAGCGACCCTCGTTTTATGCAGGCTAAGGTAACAGATTTACTTTCGGAAGAATTTGCGGCGGCTAGACGGGCGCAGTTTAATCCGGAAGAAGCTATCCTGCCGCAGCCGGGGACATTGCCTAGCGGTGGTACTGTATACTTAGCGGCGGCAGACGGCGAAGGCAATATGATTTCTATGATTCAAAGCAACTATCGGAAGTTTGGTTCTGGCATTGTGGTGCCGGGGACTGGCATTTCCCTGCAAAACAGAGGCGCCGGCTTTACCTTGGATGAAAATCATCCTAATGCCTTAGCGCCGGGGAAAAAGCCTTATCACACCATTATTCCTGGTTTCCTTACCAAAGACGGAGAAGCGGTAGGACCTTTCGGCGTTATGGGCGGCTTCATGCAGCCCCAAGGCCACTTGCAAGTGGTGATGAACACCATTGACTGGCATTTGAATCCGCAAGCTGCCTTAGATGCGCCTAGATGGATGTGGACGGAGGGAAAAACGGTGAAAGTAGAACCGGAATTCCCCAAACACATTGCAGAGGCATTAGCTCGTATGGGACACGACATTGTGCCCTCCGTCGATGAAAACGGCTTTGGCCGGGGGCAAATCATCTGGCGTGACCCGAAAACCGGTGTGCTCATGGGCGGCACGGACCGCCGCTGTGATTCCCAAATCGCTGCATATTAATTCACTTTGTATCTGATAAATACTTACTGCCGCTTATCGCTTATTTTATGTTAGCGGCAGTAAGTATTTTTTATTTTATGGGATAGCTGGGGATTCTACTGTCCGTGGATAAGGTTCCACAGATTGTTTCTTGTCTTTCTGGCATCTATGTATTATGCTGAGGCAGAAAGAACATCATAAGTAACGAGGGGATATATATGAAAATCATTGCTCATATTCAGACAGATTTTCCGGATAAATTTGGCATTCCCCGGCAAAGCGGCTTGGTACCATCTTTGCAGGGGCGAGTAATCTTTACACCGGAGTTTCGCACGCCGGAAGCAGTCCGTGGCTTGGAACAGTTTTCTCATATTTGGCTGTTGTGGCAGTTTTCTAAGAGCGGCAAAGAACATTGGTCGGCGACTGTTCGGCCGCCTCGGCTCGATGGCAATACCCGCATTGGTGTTTTTGCTACCCGTTCTCCTTTTCGCCCCAATGATATCGGTCTTTCTTCTGTGCGGCTGGAAAAGGTAGAATTTACTGAGACGCTGGGGCCGGTGCTTTGGGTATCTGGTGTTGATTTGTTAGACGGTACGCCCATTTATGATATTAAACCCTATATACCTTATACGGATTGTCATCCCGAGGCGACGGAAGGATACACCGGAAAAACAAAGCAATATGGCTTGCAGGTGGATTTTCCGCCTCATCTTTTAGAAAGACTGCCTCTGGTAAAAAGAGAAGGGGCGCTGGGCGTCCTGGCTCAAGACCCTCGTCCTGCTTATCAGCATGATCCAGACCGGATTTATGGTGTATCTTTTGCCGGTTTTGATGTGAGATTTACTGTTGATAGGGATAAGCTTACTGTGTGTGATGTAATAGACCAGGCAGCTGAATAAATATGATAAATAAACATAATGGAATAGAAAGGCGGGATAGGGTATGATTGATAGTCAGAAAATCGGTCAATTTATTTTAGAAAAGCGAAAATCCTTTGGCTACACCCAGCAGCAGCTGGCAGAGGTGCTTGGCGTTACCAACAAGGCTGTCTCTAAATGGGAGACAGGGGAAGGCTTACCAGATATCAGTCTTTTCCCTGTTCTCGGAGAAGTGTTGGGCGTATCTGTAGATGAATTGCTGCAAGGGGGAGCGTTAGCGCATAGCAGCGAAGATAATCAAGGTAGAAAAACTTCTGTAACAGATGGTGTGGCGCTTTCTCGTTATCAGTGGGAACGGCAAATAGAAAAATTTAAAAAACGCTGTCTTGTGTCGCTCTTCATCAGCTTGCTGGGTACCATTTGCTTCGGTATTGTTTGGCTGGAGCAGCAGGATTATTATAGCTTTGGCATTGGGATTATTGCTCAGTTGGTTAGCATTTGTCTGTTTGTGGCGTCTTATTGGTCTCTTGCCTTTGAGGAACGGGCATATCTGGCCTTGTACTCTGAGGAGAAGCCTCAGAGTAGGGCTTTGTTTTGGAAGTTTCTCTGTTGGCTCCTGATGTTTTGGCTCATTGTACCGCTCCTCCTTTTAGATAATTTTGTGGTGCGGTTGATTCCCTGGGCGCGTAGCAGCATTGCTGATATCTCTTTCTTCTTGGCAGGGATTGGCATTATCGCTCTTTTCCTTCTTTTTAATCACTATAGAAGACGTTGGTAAAAAAGGATTTGCTCTGGGGACGTGCTCCTGTTTCTTTATTTTGCATATATTGTCTATATGATTCGCAAAAATATAGGAGGATGTTCTATGGCAATTCCTTTTTTAACGGAAGAAAATACGCTGAGTTTTCTGGCAAAGCAGGAAAAACCGGTGTTGGTAGACTTCTTTGCGCCTTGGTGCGGACCATGTAAAATGCTGGCGCCCATGATAGAGCAGCTGGCGGAGACGGAAAAAGACCGGGTAGTGGTGGCAAAGGTGAATGTGGAAGAAGCAAAGAACTTGGCAAAGGCTTATCATGTTTATTCTATTCCTACTGTTATCTGTTTTGTCGGTGGGAAAGATATTGCCCGCCATGTGGGCTTTGGCTCCAAACAACAAATATTGGGATTATTGCCCAAACAGGTGTAGGATGTCGAGGATTATCCGCAAAGAACCAGTATGGTTCCCCTTTTTCTTTGAGCAGCATATATTGAAAATAGAATGCGACAGTGAAAGGGGAACTTCCATTTTATGGCGCAGTATAATGGTAGAAACAGGAAGAAAATAGATGACAAAACCCAGCGCCAAAATGAAAGGGCTAGCCGTCATGAGGACCCTTGTGAAAATCCTTTTGCAGGCTTTGACTTGCCGCCTTGCGCTCGATTTCTCAATAATTACAACCCTATGGTCAATGCAGAGGGACAATGTATTTTTATCAACTATAACCGGGTTTATTGCTTTGTTAGCCTTTTTTGTCAGCAAGGCGATGAAAATCCGTTTATCAAAAATAATCTATCTGCCTTTGCTTGTCAGTCCACCATTAATTATCAAATATCCTTTGCTAATTTTCTCTTAGCGGTACTGATTCATCAAATACAGCTGGGGGAGGTAAAAAAAACAAAGGATATGGTGTTTCATCATGATAAAGTAATGAACGATATGATTAACAGCTTGTTAGATGATACGCCAAAAATGGATTGTGACTGTGTGCCATCTATTACATTGTATTGCTCTAATTCTAATGCGGTGATGCCCTTATATACTGTTACCACCAACATTAGTCCATTAAATTTTTATATTATTATCCTGTTGATTTTATGGGAGCGGGATGCAGGGCTTTACCTGGGAAATAATGCTTATGTGACGCCGGACACGATTAATTACAGTTTATCTTCTTTGTATTTTCCTTGCCCGGACCCAAGTTGCGTGCATTGCGGCATGGCTTGTGATTTTTGCGGCAATCCCTGGCAAAAAAAGGAGGGTGGCGGACGAGATAGTGTTTGCAATAAAAAGCAGAAGAATGGGCAAACTAAACACGGTGATAGAAAAAAAGAGCGAAAAAAATAAGAAATTTCTCAGAAGCTCTTGCATATGTAAGAAGCTTGTGGTAAAATAGCTCTTGCAGTTATGGCTGTGTGCCGCAGTAGCTCAGTAGGTAGAGCGCTACCTTGGTAAGGTAGAGGTCACCGGTTCGACTCCGGTCTGTGGCTCCAAAGAAATCCCTGATAGCGATTTAGGCATCAGGGATTATTTTATTTTTTTAAATAAGTAAAAGGAGAGGACATTGGTCCCCTCCTTTTTTATTAGCTGGTTAGAATCGTTTTGTTTTGGTAGATGCTTTGCTTTGCAGGCGGTCGAGGGCTTCAAGTCTTCGGATAGATTGAAGTAAATATGGCCTAAAAAAATAGGCTGTTGCTCTTTAAATTTTCCAGGTGATTTCCGCTTTGCCGTCTGCTACTTTAATGACCTTAATAAGGGTGTCTGTTACCGCTTGTTTATCTTCGGTGGAAAGGGTATCCCATTTTGCCACATGGTCGGTGATTTGCCCTAAATTGTTTTCTGTTTGCTGGTAAGTAAGAGAAATAATTTCCTCTTGTAATGTGTTATGCTCTTTGTCCAGGTCGTCAATTTTTTCATTGATGTAGCGCATCAGTGTAGGGTTTGCATTGACTACTTTTTCCAGTAGGCTGCTGATTTCTTCTTCTATTTGCGTTAAGCGAATTTTGTTTTTTGCTATTTTGGGGATTGCTTGCCTTTCTTTCTCATCAGAAAGTTTTTCAAACTCTGATAATTTCTCCCGGATAGCTTTTTCCATGTATGCCTCAAAGACATCAGCGTAAATGGTGCTGCCGGTTCCAGTGCAATTACCATGGCTGCCTGCCTGACTGCAAACGAAATATCGTCCCCATTTGGTTTTTGCCTTTTTGACTGTAACGGCGTAGCCGCAATTACCGCATTTCACTTTTCCTACTAACCAAGAATTTTTTGCTTTGCAGGTTTGCGCAGATTGGCGGTTGTTTAAGCAGCGCACTCGGCAAGCTAACCATGTTTCAGAAGGGATAATTCCTTTGTGGGGCGCAAGGACGACCTCCTTATTTTCTAAGTGATTGAATTTGCGTCCTTGATAGGAATTATCCCTGGTTTTGTAAAGGTAACAGGCGTTGCCGTTGGTAAAGTCGGAAACAGGATTGGTGATCTCTGCCCCCTGGCTTTTGAGAAAATTGTAAACATCAATGTCTGTTTGTACATAGACAGGATTTCTCAGCATATCGCTGATTTTTGCCCTCGACCAAGGGGCGCCTCGTAGTTTTTTAATGCCATGCTCATTTAGGTACCGTAGAATATCACCAAGAGAATTTTGTGCGTTGGCATACAGAGAATAAATTAATTTCACCTGTTCGCTTTCTTCCGGCACTTCTTCGTACATAGAAGTACGAATGCCGTCAATGGCTGTTTCTTTTAAGCGGTAGCCGTACGGCGCAGGACCGCCCATAAAGAACCCTCGTTTGCTCCTGGCATAATAAGCGTCGGTTACCCGCTTCTGTATGGTTTCTCGTTCTAGCTGGGCAAAAACAATGCAAATATTCAACATGGCTCTGCCAATGGGGGTAGAGGTGTCGAACTTTTCTGTGGAGGAAACAAACTCTACATTATGCTTCTGGAATGTTTCCATCATGTTGGCAAAGTCCAAGATAGAACGGCTAATACGGTCTAACTTATAAACGATAACTCGTTTAATTTTTCCGGCTCTAATATCATTCATCATTCGTTCAAAATCTGGACGGTTGGTGTCTTTTCCGCTAAAGCCTCTGTCTGCATATTCAATATAAGGGTTGCCGTGAGTTTCATACCGGCAATATTCCAGCTGACTTTCTACTGAGATACTGTCCTTTTTCTCGATGGATTGTCGTCCGTATAATGCGTCATATATCACAGTGTTTTCCTCCGTGGCAGGATATATGACATAATTCACCCATAACTACATGATACCGTAAGAAAATAGTGTTGCCAATCCGATTATTCATATTTCTGAAAGATGTGGAAAAGCTCTTTTTCAATTTCTTGTTTGATGATTTCCTGAGATTTTCCTATGTATTGCGGGCAGTGGTGAACGACAACCAGATGCATATTATCCTGGTTAATGCTGGCGGTATTAGTGATATAAGATAGTTTACTTCTCATAAAAGATACCCCCCTTTGTTTTCATATATTTTATGAATGAGGGATTGTCTCTTATGACAGAAGAACTGGGGTATAGTTTTGCTGCATAGGTAATCCTCCTTAAAAAATCATTCTAAGAAACAAATACCCAGGAAGGGGGCAAAACGGAATACCACGATACGCCAAAAACCGGGAGCGCCAATAAAAAAATGACGAGAACAGGAAGGTTCTCGCCACGAAAAATTATAGATGGGCTGGTAGAAATTGGTTTAGTCAAGTGTTTGGATTGTCGGAAAGTTTTTAGGAGTAGCCTAAGATATGTTTTGAGATCCTGTGGATTTTAATACGTTAGTTGGAAACTGTTAGAGACTCTTTACTAATTATGGGATAGCTTAAAATAGTTTTATGATTATCGCTTGAAATGCTAGAAACAGGAGGATTATTCTTTGTTTTCTACATATTCTCTAAGGTAGTCAAATACTTTACCCGGTATTTCTGTATTTGCAATCACATTAATATTTATTTTTACTTCAGAGGAAAAGAAGTTATCAGAAATCGAATTTAAATATTTCTTTAATGCCGCAAATTCTTTTAGCAGGTATCCATTTTTTATAGTAAACCATTTACAAAGAAACATGCATTCGTGTTCTTCGCAACAACCCTTTTGATCACATGCAATAATGATTCTGGGCGTATCTTGTCTATTGATTTCATTTTTGATCGTTGATACATATTTACAGTGTCTCTTTTTAACTGTAGTTGTTTGAGACATTAATACATTTACGGTTAATTCTAAATTTTCAACGATTGATCCTTGACGCAAAGAGCTTTCTGTTTCGCTTGTATTATTCGTGGGGTTATAATTTACTGAAATTTGACAACTATCTGTAATTAAATGGGATATCCAGTGAAATCGTGATATCTCGTTTAGATTGGCAAGGTTATGATTTAAAATTATATTTGAAATGCGATATCTGTTCATATCAGCTAAGTCACTAAGTCTCAAGATAATTTTAATAAATTTTTCATTTATTAATGATTCTTGTCCAATCGATTTAACAGTGTAAATATCAGATGTATCATAACCGTGGGCTTCAGAAACTCTAGCAATAAACTCTCGCATTTCTGGATTAAGAAAACAAAGTTCTGGAAATTTTCTGATTTCTTTCCCGCTATTTATTGCATGATTGTTTCTTATATCATTTTCAAAAAAACCATCAATTTTTTCATATGCGTTATACAGTGCATGCAGTTTGTTTTCTGTTTTGTTAGAGTCAAGTTGTAATTTTAAATCTGTATAGATTTGTTTTGCTTCTAAACTTTTTCCTGTATAAAATTTATCGGTATGTGGCAATGATACCATAGATATATCATGCAAATAACATGCGGCAAATAAAATAAAGTAGTCTTGTTGCTTTAATTTGAAATAAGAAATTGCTCGTATCCATTCAATCGAACGATGAATAAGAGTCACTGCATGTTCTTGGTTGTGTAGCGTATAGAAATATAAATGCTTTGATCCATTTTTCCAAGTGTCACAACAGTATTTGTGGGTTAGAATTAGCTGGTCAATTAAATCTATCTTGCCAACAAATGTTTTGAAAATATGCATTACCTGTAGGAGTGAATAATCTGCCACACTGCAAAATTCATCTTGCGTATAATTAGGATATTTTTTAATGAAGTCTTCAAAACTGAACTGAGAATTTCTTAATGCTGATAAAACTCGTATTTGTGCATATTGGATGGGTTGTCGACCTTGTTTTGCAAAAGAGAACTGATCAGTTAAATCATATTCAAAGATATAGGAAAAGACTGCATTAAGAAGTATTCTAATTAATACATCAGATTTAGCTTGTATATATTTACTACAATCAAACAAATATGGGAACATATCTTTAAATAAATTTTCTTTATTTTTCTCAAGTAAGCCTTTGAATTTTTCCCACTTTAGCTCATTTTTTTGTTTGCGGGCACTGTAAAAATGAGAAAATAATTCGGGGAGGATATCCTCATATAAATCACTGGAATAATAATTCAATTTGTTATCCTGATAACACTCACATGTTTTTTGGAGGTATGAATGTTTTGTGTGATTATCGTGAATATGTTCTGCTAAACTTTTTACAGCACTAATTAAATCTTTATTACTAGAGCAATCCTCTGCACAACGTCTGAGTACAAAATGTATACTTGAAGCTAAAATATCATCTGTGTATTTTTCATGAAAAGATTTAATATAATCAGAACCCTTTCTTAATGTTATGTCCTCAATCACTTTAGCGGATAGATTTTTAATATCCCCGCTTTCCTGATAGGATAAAATAGTTTCGCGATATTTAAAGAATTTCTGATATCGTAGTAATTTTTCTTTATATGTTTCTTGATTTTCCAGAGTATTGATGCGTTCCAGTTCATTGGAGATGATTTTAACTATGCTGCGGGTTCGACTAAGTAACATTGGGATTTCGTTTTCTGAAAAAATGGTATGCATATCAAAATTAATATTAGATGTTTCTCTGCTTAGTCCATGTAGATATATTTCACCACTATTTTCTTTAGCATCTGGGATAGTAGAGAATGTGCTTTTCAGTTCTTCATGTACTGAAATTCCAAAGTCGTCATCTCGATAAGGGTAATCCTTTGGAAGTTGTAGAGTATAATTATTGGAATTTAATAGTTGTTTTTCTTTAAGGCAAATATTCTCATTTAACTTTGTAATACAATCTTTAAATTCTGTCTCATTCAGAAAATTATTAAGTCCGTTTGTGAATATGACAGAATCATCTACATAGAATACCATTTCTCCGGGAAATATTTTTTCATATTGCTTTTTCACCAGTAGCATGTATAAATTAGCTAGAAAATAGGTATGTGGAAGTCCTTGAGGAAGTCCTTTTGCATAGTTGCAACAATCGGAAAAAGCGGATTCTTCTTTATTTAGATACCAACTAATTTCTTTTTGGTCGAGTTTGCATAATTTAAACACCATCAGTTTTTCTAAAATGGTTTGAACGGTTAAGTCATCTTTCCAAGATAACGGCAGCTTGTTGTAAATTAAACGGTATAAGATTTTGGGATTAATTGAAGGGAAAAAGTTTTTTAAATCTAGACTGACTTCATATTTATATTCTTTGGTTTCGCTATATTTTGAAAGGAATTCATTTGCTGTTGTGGTGTATTTTTGATACTGTTCCCGCCAAGGCACAAATAATTGTTTACTGTCATAAGAAACGATATTTCCATAAAAATTTGAAGGAAGTTGCCTGCTTAGTTCCGATGGCAGGAGTTTTTCCTTTTGATTGAAATCGTATACTAAAACCTGTAACATCGCAATCATTGCAATTTGATCAATTAGTGAGGCGGTGTGTAAGGGGCGGAATATTGTTTTGCCTTCTTGATATTTTTTTGGCTTAAAATATACAGTTATTTGAAAAAAATCAGTTTTATCATCCAAGATTTGGCATAGCCGTTTACGTATTTTTTTAATATTTTCTTCGATATTTTTTGTATTAAAAATTCGTTTCAATTTTGTTAGTTCTTCTTGATCATCTTGTGATAATAAATCCCTATTTTGGACATAGGAATTAACTAAGTAAATTGCAAGAAATATATTTTGATCAGAAAGAAGCTGTTCTCTGATTTCTAGCTTTTGCATACTCATTTTTCTTCTCCTGTTCAATTTTTATATTTGTAATAGCTGTTTTATTATCGCTATCAGATCTTCGTCGTTGATAGAATCAAAAATATTAAATTCCTGTTCTCCGTATCGAAGCGTGATGATATTATTTGCTTCTTTGTCAGCATCTGTTTTAATTTTTGCATCTTTTGATAAATGGCATTCGTTATCTGTTAGGTTCATTTCCCAAAAGTTATTGAGTATGATTACTGGGGGTGTCATATCGTTTTTTCTTTCCATTCGTTCAGAAAATTGGGAAAGCGTCTTTTTGAATTTTGTTACAAATTCAATTAAAACCTTCCTTTTTTTTGTGCACTCATCGAAAAAATCTTGAAAGTCCTGGTTTTTTTGAACCAAAAAACTAGGAGTATAGTGATAGGCGGGGTCCATTTTATATAAATAGTATGAGAATAATTCAATATAATCTGCTATTTCGTTATTATGTTTCTGGAAGTTATTGTCTGTAGAAAAAAGTTTTTCTAGAATATTTAAATCGGATTGCTTTGTCATTTTGTCTCCATTTTCTATAGTTGTAACATTAAATAGCTTTTGAAACAATCATACCAAAAGGATAGCTGTTATTTCAATAATAAATCGACTTATTTTTTTATAAAGAGAGGATTGAAAATACTTTGGAAAATTCCAGATGTATATACATCTGCTGTGCTTGCTACTTTTAAATTTAGCTAATTTTAGAGCTATGATTAGGTAGTAACGATAAACTTTAGTGTTTTCTACATAATAAAAAGACTCACACTTTTACGGTGTGGGTCTTTTTATTTCTTTATGCCCTTTTCAGGGAAACAACATGTTGTTCTAGCTTATCTATTTGCTGGTCGTGTTTGTCCAAGCGAGGCAATATATCTTCTACGATTTTTTCATGGTCTCGGGTGTCAGCGTCAAAGAGCACGTCTAGTTTCTTACCATGTTCAACTTCCATACGAGCCACAATTTGACGAGTGGATTGAACATCTTCCTTGACTTCTTTCATATCTGCATTTAATCCGGTAACATCATTCTTTAAACCAACGATATCTTCTTTTACTTCGCTCATATTCGTTTTTAAAGAAGTAACATCATTCTTCAAACCAACAATATCCTCTTTTACTTCACTCATATCTGTTTTTAAAGAAGTAACATCTGATTTTAAATCGGTAACATCCTCTTTTAAAGAACTAACATCTTTCTTTACACCGGACAAGTCTTTTCTCATATCAGCGATATTTTGTTCCATTTTATCAAAGCGCTCATCCATCTTGTTTAATAATTGCGCCAACATCTCTTCCTGGTTCATTAGAATTCCTCCTCGTCTATCTCATCTATGCGGTTAAGCAGCGTGCTTTGCAAATAGGTATCTATCAAGTCAGCTAATACTGCAATATGATTTTCTGGTAGGTCTGCCATCTTGGCGTTGATTTCTTGTAGTACCAGAGCGTAATCAGCGTAGAGGCTGTCCATCAGCAGGGCGTCTGCCGGTATATTTAATGTTTCTAACAACTTCATAAAATTAGATAATGTCGGCACTCGTTTGCCGTTTTCCAGTAAAACAATAGTGGTGCTAGTAAGACCTGCCAGTGCTGCTAAATCTTTTACCAGTAACCCTCGTTTTACTCGTTCTGCCTTTAATCGTTCTCCAAATGCTTTGGTATCAAAATAGTTTTTTGCCATAATACTTTTCTCCTAATCCTGTTTCGCTACATTGCTAATGTAGGTGGAGATAATATCAGATAGATTTTTCAACTCATTAGGCGTTAATTTATGGATATCTGTCTGGAAGGGCTTTAAGGCATTTATGTATTCTTGTTCTTCAGGTATGTCGCTGCCTAGCAATATGCTATTGGCGTTTACTTTGAAAATATTTAAGAATTTAATCAAAGTTACCAGACCGATTTTTACCCTGCCCTGCTCAATGCCGTACCAATAATTGTCGTTTATGTTCAATTCTTCGCATAATTGTGCGATTGTCATTTGGTTCTTTTTTCTGGTTTCTTTTATTCTTTGACCAATGGCGACCATATCCATGATTTTTATTACCGCCTCTATAGTTAATTCACTTATAGTCTACTTGCTGTGAGAAAAATGTATAATGAAGTAATTATTTATTGCATTAACTATAGATGAGAAAAGCATTGATAATTTTTTATATATCTGATATATTTATGGTAGTAAATTTGTTTTGGGGAAAATTTTGGAGTGTGAATTTCATGGAAGAATTAGTTGTCAGCGAAACAGCAGGAAGATGCATTGCTAATCTTGCGGAATTGATAAAGCAGGAGAACCGTAGCGTTGGAGAGGCTCGGGATTTGGTTGAGGAACATCAACGGCTTTGGCGAAAAATTAGGGAAGTGCTTGGCTCTGATGTAATGTTGCTAGAGTATGCAGCTTTTACTGATACAGAAATTTCCTTCTTTGACCTGAACAAAGCATATTTGGCAGGAAGGTTAGCAAAGCTGGATAGTGTTGCAAAAGAAGAAGCCTATGTTATGCATATTGAAGATATTAAAAAAGGCGAAACATATAACGAGGCTAGAGTGGCATTAAATAGTGTGTTTGAACGAATTTTACCGCTTTTGCATACCGAAATACTCAAGGATGATATGTAGTCTTGATGTGCTCCATAACATGATTTATGGGGCTATCAAACGGAAGTTGTATATCTTTTTCAACCTTGGTTTTGACTGCTGTATTGTGGAGCCGGAAGAGATTGGATTGGTGAATAGACTGTAGTCGTTGCTGTGTAACAATCCCAGCTAGAGAGGTTTTAAAGTAACGAGTAAAGGGTTAGGTATTACCTAGCCCTTTTTTGATGTTTTTATACCTTCTCTAACTGGGATGTTTGATGTTGAAATTGCCTTTACAGGCTCAGTTTTTATGGTTGTTTTGAGAAAGCAAAGATTTTATCTCAAAATTTAGAGAGGACTTGTCCTATTTTTTCTTTTTGGGGTTTTAAATAGTGGGTGGATTATGTTTTTTCCTGCAAGTTTTAGATTGAAATTTGTTTCAATCTATCCGGTTCGGTTCGCCAAACCGTTGAAAGTGTACTACTTCTCTTTCCCGTAAATAGCGAATGACTTTGTTCACATCTGGATCATCAGAAACCCGCAAAATATTTTCATAGGTGACACGGGCTTTCTGTTCTGCAGCTAAATCCTCTACTAAATCAGCAATAGGGTCGCCTTTTACAGCGATGGCCATGGCATCAAATGCTTGACCTGCAGCGGCGGCAGGATATACGCCTTTGCCGTGGTCGATATAATAGGGCGCAAGTGGGGTCCCTTCTATATCAGAATCTTTCAAGTTTTTGGTTAATTGGTGAACAATAGTACCGACCATCTCCAGGTGGGCCAGTTCTTCTGTACCTATAGAAATGGCAAAATGGGCAACGACCGCTTTCTGCCGGCAGTTGGAAAATTTGTCTTGTTTTTAGGGTCAATCCCTCGCACCTTGGGGACAAACTTTTCATATAATACATTGATGAAGAAAACTAGCGCTATTTCTCTTTCATCTCTATTTATCTTCCCGTTCCGGATAATAATTTGATTGGAGGGAAAGGATTGAAAGAATATCCAAATCAACAAGGTAGAATGAACTATTATACTGGGGATCCTCGTGCTGATTTTTATGCTAATAGTGCACGGAAAATCTATCCTAATGAGTCTGCTGTGTCTGCAACTCCTTATACTGTAAGTAATGCAGCCTATAACTGCAATTATGATTGGTGTGATTGTAACTGCAATACCAATACAGATTGTGATAATACCTGTGGTTGCCATTCTTGTGGCGGGATGACAGGCGCTACTGGACCTATCGGTCCCCAGGGTCCCATGGGGCCACAGGGTCCTCAGGGAAATCAGGGTCCCATTGGCCCTAGAGGTTGTCCTGGAGCAGAGGGGCCTGCTGGTCCTACTGGTCCCCAAGGACCGCAAGGCGACCCTGGTCCTAAGGGAGACATGGGCTGTCCTGGTATCCAGGGCTTAAGAGGGAATACTGGCCCTCAAGGGGTGGCTGGTCCTGCCGGACCTGTCGGTCCTATCGGGCCGCAAGGCCCGCAAGGCGACGCTGGTGCTACTGGGGCTACCGGTGCTACTGGCCCGCAAGGTGCTACTGGACCTATCGGTCCCCAAGGTCCTCAAGGGGCGCAAGGTGTTCCGGGCGCAACTGGTCCTATAGGTGCAACTGGAGCCACAGGTGCTACTGGGGCCACAGGTGCTACTGGGGCAACGGGCGCTACCGGGGCCACAGGTGCTACTGGCACCATTCCAACACCGGGCGCTGCCAACTTTACCTCTTTTGCGGCGCAAAATATTGAATCAGATGGTGTTTATGCGCCTATCACTTTGGCGGTGAACACCAATACTGGTATGGTATTAGAGCCTGATAATACGACCATTACCATTCAGCAGAGCGGCTTGTATGTTGTAATGTATTCGGTGTTGGCTAGCAGTGGTGCTAGCGCTGATGCTGCTATCGGGGTTATTCCTGTCGGCAGCGGTATGAAGACTGCTATGTTGGGCTCTCGCACGCCTTTTCTTAGTAATGAAGCCGCAGTAAGCGGTAGTTTTGTGGCGCCTTTTCAAGCAGGTGAGCAAATTTTCTTAGGGGTGAAATCTCCTTATACAGTTGCCTTGGAGGCAAATGGAAACGGTGGGGCTAGTGTGACTCTGACGATTTTCCAGATTGGTCCGAGCATTGCATAAATGTGGGCGAAGAAAAGGAAAGAAAGGTGATGCACATAATGAATAATCGATATTGCGGTTGTGGTTGTAATAGCTGTGGCGGGGACAGAGGACCTACTGGTCCTGTGGGCCCTACCGGTCCTATGGGACCTCGTGGCTGTAGAGGGGAAATGGGTTGTCCCGGTCCTAAAGGCGACCAAGGTGATGTAGGTCCTATGGGACCGCAAGGACCTGTTGGTGCCCAAGGTCCGCAAGGGATTCCTGGGGTGACTGGCGCAAGGGGAGCCACCGGTGCTACCGGGGCCACAGGCGCTGCTGGATCTACTGGTGCAACAGGACCCACTGGTCCTACTGGACCTACTGGCCCCACTGGCCCCACTGGACCAACAGGACCCACTGGTCCTACTGGCACAACTGGTGCTACTGGAGCCACAGGTGCCACGGGCCTGCCCGGTACAGGTGCCACAGGGCCTACCGGACCTACAGGGTTACAGGGGATTCCCGGTGTAACTGGCGCAACTGGAGCCACAGGTGCTACTGGTCCTACTGGTGCTGCTGGTACAGGTGCCACTGGCCCTACTGGTCCTACTGGTGCTGCAGCAACGCTTGCAGTCGGGACTGTCACAACAGGAGACCCTGGTACGCCTGCTACGGTTACCAATGATGGTACAGCTGAAAATGCTATCTTTAGTTTTTCTATTCCCCGAGGAGCTACAGGAGCTACCGGCGCAACTGGTGCTACTGGCGCAGATGGCGCAACGGGACCAACCGGCGCTACCGGTGCAGACGGTGCTACAGGGCCTACCGGTCCAACTGGCGCTACAGGTGCAGATGGGGCAGCAGGGTTAATTGGTCCTACTGGTCCTACTGGTGCAGATGGTGCTACCGGCGCCACAGGTGCAGATGGCGCAACTGGTGCTACCGGTGCAGATGGCGCAACTGGTGCGACCGGACCAACAGGTCCAACAGGCCCTACTGGCGCCGGATTAGATGCATATGGTGGCCGTTATTCTACAGTGGCCCAGACATTTACAACTACAGCTGGAACGCCAACACAAGTGACACTTCCTACTATTATGGCAACATCAGGCGTTGATACTGCAACCAATCCTAATGCGCTTACTATAACTGAGGCTGGAAACTATGAATTAACCTATAATGTCTTGGCTGAAGTGGATAATGCAGGGAACCTTACATTGGCTATGCGAAACAATGCCACGGATATTCCTGGTACTGTTCAAGCGTTAACCTTAACGGCCAATGAAAGCGAATCTTTTGGTGGTAGCGTTATCTTGCCATTGGCTGTAGGCGATGTCATTGATGTTGCTTTAACTTCTACAGTAGATGGTACTGATGGGACTGTGAACCAAGCTTCATTGACAGCGAAACGACTAAGCTAAATCTTAAATAAATGAAGATTTCCTTGGCTTAACATAGAAAATGCAGGCTGCTCTATCTACGGAGTAGCCTGCATTTTTATTTTGGACATAGAAAACCGTCTTCTTCATAGAATAAAAGCAGAACCATAAGAAATATGAGGCGATTTTTATGTTCACCTTTATTCAATTGCAAACACAGCCGGCGAGGGAACTGTTTTTCTATAAAGAAAACGGAACCTTTTGCGCCTTGGTCGAGAAGGCGCTGCTATTATCTTTATATGAGAGAAAGTTAATATCCACAGAAGTATACCAACAATGTCTCTATTTAAAAGGAAAGGAATGGGGCGATTTTGATTAAGGCGGCGGCTTATTGTCGGGTATCTACTGAAAAAGACGAACAGCTTAATTCTCTAGCCAATCAACAGCAGTTTTTTCGCCATTACATAGAAGGGCGCCCTGATTGGGAGTTAACAGATATCTATGTAGACGAGGGAGCTTCTGGTACTGCTGTGGGCCATCGTCCAGGTTTCTTAAAAATGCTGGCGGCGGGAAAAGCTGGTGAATTCCAGATTTTACTTACCAAAGAAATCAGCCGTTTTGCCCGTAATACATTAGATAGTATCTACTATACCCGCAAGCTAAAGGAATGGGGTGTCGGTGTTATTTTCCTCAATGATAATATTCATACTCTGGACCCTGATGCAGAGTTACGCTTAACCATTATGGCTTCTATTGCCCAGGAGGAAAGCCGCAAAACCTCTGAACGGGTAAAGTGGGGGCAGCGGCGACAGATGGAAAAGGGCGTTGTCTTTGGTCATGGTCTCCTTGGTTATCAGTTACAGCAGGGGCGGCTGGAGATAGAAGAAAGCGGTGCGGCCATCGTCCGGCAAATCTTTGAAAAATATGCCTGGGAGCAGAAGGGGGCATCTGTCATTGCCCGTGAACTGACGGAAGCAGGGATTCCCACGCCAAGTGGAGGACAGGGATGGTCCCATAATGTGGTATTGAAAATCTTGAAAAATGAAAAATACATGGGAGATTTGGTGCAAAAAAAAACCTATACCCCTAGTTATCTCACGCATAAAAAGAAAATCAATCAAGGGGCGGAACCTTTGGTTATCTTGGAACAGCATCACCCGCCTATTATCTCTCCAGAGCTCTTTGCTGCTGTTGCGGCAATTCTTGCGGAACGAGGGAAAGGGCAGAAAGAGGGGCGTCGTTATTCCCGAAGTTATTGTTTCTCGGGAAAGCTCTACTGCGGACAGTGTGGCAGTCGGTTGGTGGCGCGAACCAAGAAAAAAGGAGAGCACGTCTATCTATATTGGCAGTGCTATGCGAAAACAAAAAAAGGTAGCGCTATCTGTCCTAGTGCCACCCTGAGTCAGTCTTATTTGGAGCTAGTCATTTTACAGGCTATGAGAGAGGTTATGGCTTTGGTGGGACGGGAGCCTGTTTGGCAGCAAACTATGGTAGCGTTTTATGATGGTATCAAGCAGGTCTTGCAGCGGGAGGATGGCGGTGCCCGACAGAAGGAGCAGTGGCAGAGGCGTCTATCCCAGTTGGAGCTGGAACAGCAAAAGCTACTCCATCTGCACTTGCAGGCCCATATATCAGAAGAAGTATTTCTCCGGGAAAATACGATTTATCGGAAAAAAGTCAAAGAGCTACAAGCAAAAATAGAGAGTAGTTGCCTAACGGAGAAGGACGATGATAAAGATAAAATGGCTGCAATCATCCATAAATGTCAGGAGATTTTAACCAGTGAGGTGTTTATAGATAGCTTTTATCGAGAAATATTAGAAAGAGTGGACATAGAAGATAAAGACCGAATGACCATATATTTTTCCGGTTTCCCTTGGGGTATCCGCTACAGGGGGCCGCTGGATAGCTAGGAAAATTTTATTTTTTTCTTCATTTTAGGCATTCTGTACCGATATCGGTCAGTAACCCTTTGCAAACGTCATCGGTCATAGAATACCGTTGCGATAAGTAGCGAAGGGAAGCGGCAAGCTCCCCGTCCGGTCCGCCATATTGGCTAATGATGTAGCTAGCCAAAGCAGGATTTGGGTTTTTGATATTGATGGGAAACTGTAATTTCTTTTCATATTGCCACATAAACAGATACCTCCTTTAGTTTTCCCAGGGCCAAGGGCCTGCAAGCCAAGTCCACTGGTCTTTGGCTTTTACTTTACTGGAGCACAGCGCACCGAAGTGTTCCTCATAGCGGGCTTTGGCCTGTTCGCATTTGACTTGGATATCACGGTACATATCTAGCGCTTCGCAATCGTTGGGATGGGTATCTAAAAATAAAATCAATTCATTGAGAACAAAGTCATATTCCATGACTTCTTTTAACAATTTTTTTCTATCTGGTGTGCTAGCCACGGCGTCCATCCCCCTTCATAGTGCCCATGGGGTCTTGATAGACGGACATGGGCAGGTATAGGATAGGGAACAATGTCCCCTTTTCTAATGCTTCTTCTGGTTTGTAGGTGGTGTCGAATTTTTGCGGCGGCACATAGGTATAGCCGGGGCGCATGACTACTACTCTGCGTGATTCTTCCATTTGTTTTGTCTCCTTTCCTTTTTCTTTTGTCTGCTTCGGACAATTACAGTATATGTAAGTAAAACGGCTGCGGTGCGGAGAGAGTTTTTTCCTGCCACTGAAAAAGATGGTGAATCACGCAACCAAATACTGTGGTAAAATAGTAGGGTACAAAAGAATAGGGAAAAGAAAAAGCACCAAGGTTCAAGAGAACCAGAGTGCTTTTTTTATACCCCAAAAGAGGTGATTGTAATGGAAATTTAATCGCAAAGAGATTCTTTGCTAGTGCTCAGAATGACAAAAAGAAAAAGGAAAAAAGCGGAGGTAGTGTATGATGAAAAACTATAGACCAAAAAATATTGCAGAATTTGTTCGGATTGTGCGTCCTGCAAGTTATCGGGCGGCATTAACAATGCACCAGGAAAATGAAATCAAACAATGGATAGACCGGCATGGGCATTATTGGCAGCCGGGGGTTAGTGATATGTTAATCAATGATAGAAATTTAAATAGAAAACAGTTAGATTTGCAAAAGGAGGCTATTATATCCATGTTTGAGACTTGGCCGGATTATTATTGGCAGTTTCTAGTGGATAGCAGCACTTTAGACCCGCCGGAGCCGCTGATTGCTTGTCGGACCTTGAGCCAATTAGAGAAACGGCTAAACCCAATCCCGCCGGCACCTTATCTTGTAATTAGTATGGCCGGCAGTTATAATAATAAAATATATAGTAATGCCATTAGTCTGTTGCAGGAGAAATTAAATGTACGGATAACCGGTCTTTATGATTGGGATACAGCAGTGGCTGTTTCCAAAAAGATAGGAAACGTGGTGCCGGACGGTGTAGGGTACTTTGCCCACGAGGTATACCCACAGATGCTGTTTCGCTATGATGATACTTGGTTGATTTATGGCATAGACAGGGACCTATGGCTAAAGCTGGGAATGGATGAAAATGATTTGGTGCCGGATGATGCTACTTATTGGCAAACAGGCAGTCCCATGATAGGAGAAACTACCAAAGAAATCTATGAAATAGGTGGCTATGGCCTTAACACTGCTGTGCGAAATTGGGAAAAAGCAAACGAAACAATTGAAGATGTTCGTGTATTAAATTCCAATGAAATTAGAATCAAAACCAATCGTCCAGTTGGAGAGGTATGGAGCGCTTTGAGCACGGCTTTTTCCATGGTATCTACAGCAGAGGAAATGGTGCAAGAAGGTATTCATGATCCTAGCGCTATTGCCACAGAAGTCGTTATTACCGGAGTGCAAGAAGTAGTGTCTGGTAAAGTTGCAGAAAAAGCAGTTACCTTTACATTAAAAATCGTTTTTGGTTCTACTGGGGCAGGGGCTTTTTATATAGTTACGGCGATTGCCTTAGATTGGCTATTTGGGCAATATATTGACGATTTAACGGAAAAGGTTGTACAGTTTTTCCGAGAGGACTTTATCCCATTGATGAATCAGTATAGCTTGGGGTTGCAGGAAAGCCATGAACGAGATATTGAGGCTGGTATTCGGCTAGATTAAAAAATCCGAAAGGATATGATGGAAAATGGAAAAACCTTGGCGGGAAAAACTGCCAAAGTCGCAAAAAAGACAATGGTTAGATGAATACCCAGAAATAATGAAGAATATTCCGGGCACAGAAGAACGAGTTGCTTCTTTTTGGGTACGGCAATTAAGAGATACGCCGCTTCGAGCGATATTGATTATCATTGGTGCTTTGCCGATATTTCTTTTTTTCGAGAAACGGCATGGTAGAATACCGCCAATCATAGAAGTAAGTGAATTCGTAAAAGCCGGAAGTGCCATTTTCTTTCTTGTGATATTAGGCAGCATATTATATATAGGGCGCAAGGAAAAAGGTCATATTGACATTTATCCTGAAATGGTAGTGTTTTATGACTATGATCATAACCAAAAGAAAGCCCGTCCCACTCGCTTTTATCATTGGAAAGATGTGGTGCAGTACCACGGAAAAGACCCTTATCTTTGGCTTCATTCCCGGGAAACATTACCTGTCAATACAGTTATTTCTATAAAAAAACTTCGTCCTTATTTAAAGCAATATGCGCCACAAGCGAAGGAAGCAATCTTTTATATGAAAGATTATTGGAAAATGGTAGAAAAAAATGCGGATAGACATAGCAGCTCGGAGGAGGTAACCATAGAAGCAGCAATGGCAGCCAACCGGGAAAAAGCCGAAGACCGCTGGAAGAAATATCCGGAGGAATAAAAAAGGACCTGCCTAACGTACTGTTTAGACAGGTCCTTTTTGGGGACGAGTGACAGCGGACATTCTGGGAACAGTATTGAAAAGGTTAGGTACAATCTTTCAATTTGCTGAACCTATTGAAGCGAACCTTACTGCTGATGAAGTAGACCTGGGTAAAATGGTTAAAGAAATAGGAATAGTAGGCGTGGAAGTGACTGTTGCTACACCATTAGCAGCGGGATTGATTGGGTGGATGACATTAGAGTTTGGATTGAATGATGGTACTACTTGGTGGCATACGGTCCGAAATGTCGGAATAAAATTTGGTGCAGAAACGGGTGTCTTTTGGGGGGTATCAGAAACTGTAGAATACATTTTTACCAAGGAGTTTTGGGACAATGTGAGTACTTATCTTCAAGAAGAACATCGTAAAGACTTGGAAGCAGGTATCCGGATGGACTAGGTTAGAAGGGAAAGGATGTGACAGCGAATGGCAGTGTTTCATAATGAGAAACGACCTTGGTTAGATGATGACCCTGAGATTGAAGACCGGCTATGGGTAGATAAAAAACAGGAAGAAATTGCAAAAATCTTGCCGAAAGAAGGGTGTGTTGACCGTATACCTATTCGTTGCCATAATTATTGGGTTCCCTGTGTTGCACTAGTCTTATCTTTGTTAATTGCGGGGCGTAGTGGTTTTTTGGTACCTTTTGATATAGTGTTGCGTTACTGGACATTTCTTCTTGCGCTTGTTGCTATATTCTGGCCTTTAGAAGCCTTTATTTTTCGTAATGCATGGGGTTATATTGAAATTTACTCAGAAATGTTTGTAATTTATGAATATAATAGTAGGCACAAAAACCTTTATTTGGCTGAATACTACAGTTGGAAAGATGTTACCCGATATGACCATGGGATGGATGGCATCCGTATTGATTTTGTATCCGGGCAATATGTTTGTTTTAAGGCAAAGAAAAAAGAATTTTACCCATATTTATTGCGATATGCACCACAAGCGAAAAAGCTGACCCGTGAGGAACGAAAGCTGAGGGCAAAGGCGCAACAGCAGGAGCAGAAAAAGCGCAAAGAGAAATGGAAAAAGGAAAATGCAGAATATCTGTGCCAAATAAAAGAATATAATGCGAAAAAGAAAGCACTAATAGAAGAAGCTCGACGGAAAGCCCAGCAAGAACAGGAGAAAAACCATAAAAAAGACCTGTCTAATTTATAATTAGACAGGTCCTTTTTGTTTGGTGACGCGTATGGGATTCGAACCCATGGATGCCAGCGTGAAAGGCTGGTGAGTTAAGCCACTTCTCCAACGCGCCATAGATGGTAGCGGTGAGTGGATTTGAACCACTGACACCCCGGGTATGAACCGAGTGCTCTGACCACTGAGCTACACCGCCATTTCTTGCGTGCCATATCATTATGCAGTATCCTAGGAAAAATGTCAATAGCAAAAAATAAATTTCCTGACGAGCAGGAAATTTATTTTATTTATAAAGCGTTATTTATAGAGCATCATCTTACCGCCAATGGCAAGAATGGCAATGCCCAAAAGCCGCCACCAGTGGAAAGGCACCCGCTCCATGCCAAACAGCCCAAACATATCAATGAGAAAAGCCATACCCACTTGCCCGATGATAATAGCGGTGGTAGAGTTTGCAGCGCCGATAGAAGGGATGGACCACATCACGCCATAGATAATCAATACATTTAGGATACCGCCTAAGTAGCTATACCAGGGGGCTTCGCCCATTTTGCTCAAATCTCCTTTGCCTAGGCCTAACAAAAACAAACAAACCATGACAACGGCTAGGGCAATAACGTGCATAATGAAAGAGCCCTCTAATACACCGACAACTTTACCCAGGGCGCCATTGATGGTGCCTTGCACTGCCATGAGCACGCCAGCTGCGGCGGCCACGCCCAGAAAAAACGGAAAACTCATAATTCACCTCAAATCATTACATCATAATTTGTGGTTAGTATGAGCAGAAATGGATATTTTATACAGGCTTATTTGATAAGAATCTTTTTTATAGGCAGGAAATTGTCGGAAACAGGCAGAATGTTTACAAGATAATAGGG
This sequence comes from uncultured Clostridia bacterium, assembly GCA_946562005.1. Lineage (GTDB taxonomy): Bacteria > Bacillota > Dehalobacteriia > UBA4068 > JAAVYR01 > JAAVYR01. The sequence continues at coordinate 31,417 of CAMNVD010000002.1, forward strand.
AGCGGGGAGAATTTGACAAAAAAAGGAATGGTGACTGCAAAATGGTAGGCAGCGATTGGTTTTGGATAGGGTGTATCATCCTTTCCTTATTTATTGGTTGGCAGTTAGGTGTTTTTCGGGTACTGACTCGTTTGGGTGCGCCGGTCATTGCTTTTGTTGCGGCAAGGCGTTTTTCGGCTTTTGGCGGTGTACTTTTAGACCAGCAATTTGGCATTTCGGAAAAGTTAACGGAAAACGATACCATTTCCTTTTTGCAGCAGGTCCTTAGCAGCTTTTATGAAACGCCGCCTAGTATTAGCTTATGGCTGGTGCAGACTTTGGCTTTTCTTCTGATTTTCTTTTTATTCGCAAAAGGTATCAAGCTTTTGGCGGTTGTCTGGGATAAGTCGTTTGGAACTACGGTGCTGGGCACCATCGACCGGGTGCTGGGGGCAATCATCAGCTTTTTTATTTTTGCGCTTGTGGCGGTATTCTTTTACCTTCATTTTCTTCCAGCGTTTTTGGATAATTCGGACTGGCAGGGATGGGTGTGGCTATGGCAGCAGACCCAATACTCTCTCTGGGTTTGGCCGGCTTTAGAAACATTAGCCGGTAGTCTTATCCAAACGGCCCAGGACACCTACAACCAATGGTTTTTTAATGAATAAACAGACGCTATAAAAAGTATAAGAAACGGCAGGTGAAGAAATGCAGCTAGTGGCATGGTTTCAATCAATTTCTTACCCGTGGGGTGTGGTAATCTTATTCGGCGGCGCTTTGGTTATCTTATTATTGATTATTTTGCTGCTGGGGAAATCTATCTTTTCTGGTAATGGAGAAAAGGATAAAAATCTAAGTCAATGGGCAGACATGACAGAAAGCGAGCTTTTGGCCTTTTTGGCGGAGGGGACCATCACTGAAGTTTTTGCCTGTGCTGCTCAGGTTGTGCTTGAAGAGGATATGGGCAAACGGCAGGTAGTTTGCGATTATCTGAAGGAAAAACATCTAATGAAAGAATATCTATTGCGTTTAGGTACGGAGGGTTATCCTGCTGCATATGCTGTCCGTTTATGGCCATACTTAAAAGAGGATAGCTATTATAAGTTACTATTAGAAAAGTTTCGGTTAAAATGTTCCTTGGACGAGCAATTAGCTGCCAAAGAATTTTTTGAAGCGGTGCGGGATACGGTGGCTTTGCCGTATTTATTACAAGGTGTGGTGCAACCGGAGCGGTATGTCCTTTCTCGGATTGCCGAAGCGTTGGTACCCCTGGGAGCGGTAGCAGGAAAGGCGCTGACGGCGCTGCTCTCTATGGTAAGCGCACAGACTGCCTCTGGGGTATTGGCTATCTTAGAGCAGATGCCAGGGCAGTTTCCTATGGAGCCGGTCTTAGCTTGTATGAATCACGAAGAATGGACCATTCGTATGGCTGCTATCCATGTTCTAGCTGGGCAAAAGACAGCTGCGCCTCAGTTGGTGCCGGCATTAGACGACAAGCAATGGCAAGTGCGAGCAGCGGCGGTGAAGGCTCTAGGCGAAATGCACTGTTATCCTGCAAAAGATAAAATCCGCAGTATGCTAGCAGATGAGAGCAAAGGTGTGCGTATTGCTGTCGAAAAGGCGATTCAGAAGTTATCCTAAAAGATTCTTCGCTGTGCTCAGAATGACAAGTGGGCTGCGCTCAGAATGACAAGCGGGCTGCGCTCAGAATGACAGGTGGGCTTCGCCCTGCGTGACATACGATGCCACGGAGTGTGTGAGAACTTCGATGGAATAAAAGAAAAATCAGGTGAGAGCATGAAAACAATATGGGACAATATTGAATGGGTAGTCCTGGGACAGCTGTTTTTGAAGGTGATTTTGATTATCATCGGCTGTCGTATTTTAGTGGCTATCGGGCGGCGGATGATAAACAAAGCCTTCCAAATAAAAAGCAGTCATTCCCGGTTCCAGCCTGATGAAGGCAGAATCAAAACCCTGGATAAGCTGATGCAAAATATCCTTCGTTATACTATCTATTTTATTGGTATCATGATGATACTATCTCTCTTCGGGGTGAATACGGCATCTCTCATTGCCTCTGCCGGGGTACTGGGGTTGGCGGTAAGCTTCGGCGCACAAAACCTGGTGAAAGATGTGATTACCGGATTTTTTGTGATTTTTGAAGATACTTATAAGGTGGGCGATTTTGTCCAGATTGGTAATGCTTCAGGCGTGGTGGAGGAAATCGGTCTTCGTTCCAGTAAGATCAGAAGTGATTCTGGAGAGCTTTATATCTTCCCAAACGGACAAGTTTCTACTGTAGTGAATTATTCTCGTGGCGTCTTTCAGTCAATCGTATCTGTAGGCATTGCCTATGAAGAGGATGTGGAACGGGCCATTGCTGTTCTCAGGGAAATGTGTGAAACATTAAAAAAGCATTTTCCGGAGCAAGTGCACAATGCTCGGGTTTTGGGTGTGGGCAATTTGGGGGATTCGGATGTCTCCATTGATATCGCTATCTACACGCCTTATGCGGATAGATTGTCCATGCGCCGGGAAACACGGAAACGATGCAAGCTCGTCTTAGATGAGGCGGGGATTGAGATTCCTTATCAAAAGCAGATTCTTTATATCCAAAACCAGGAGGTGGAAGCATATGGCCGAACAGAGGGACATTAAGGTAGGGGATATCTTAGAAATGAAGAAAACCCATCCTTGTGGCGGTCTGGAGTGGGAAGTGTTACGGGTAGGTATGGATTTTCGCCTCAAGTGTCTGGGCTGCGGCAGGATGATAATGCTTTCCCGTGGCGATGTAATGAAAAGAATGAAAAAAATAGTCAAATCTGCCGACGCATAAATAAAAAATTGTCAGTATGGCTTGCAATCAATGGTTTTTCATGGTAAAATGATTTGTCTTATGACAAGGTCCCTGCCCCAGAGTGGGGCCGTTAGTCCAAAGGGAGGAGGTGAAGGATAGATGCGTAACTATGAAGTAATGTATATTTTGAAACCTGATTATGATGAAGAAAAATATGCAGCAATTATGGAAAAGTATACTGCAATTATCCAAAATAATGGTGGTGAGGTTTTAAAAGTTGAGCCTTGGGGGAAAAGACGGCTTGCTTATGAAATCGAAAAACTCCATGACGGATATTATGTATTAGTAAACTTCCGCAGCGGCACAGACGTACCTGCTGAATTAGAAAGAAATTTCAGAATTTCTGATGAAGTTATCCGTTATTTAGTAGTGAAAAAAGAAGACTAGAAGCGTACCTGCTTTTAGTAAGATAGCAAGAGGTGGATTCCTATGTATAATCGAGTGATCTTAATCGGTCGTCTTACTCGTGACCCGGAACTCCGTTACACTGCCAATGGTTCTGCTGTGGCAAGCTTTGCGCTGGCTGTAGACAGAAACTTCCGCAGCGCAAGCGGCGAACGGGAAACTGATTTTATCAATATCGTTGCTTGGCGTAACTTGGGAGAACGCTGCTCTGAATATTTATCGAAGGGGAAACTGGCTGCTGTAGAAGGCCGGTTGCAAGTCCGTAGCTATGAAGGGCAAGACGGACAAAAGCGGACAGTAGCAGAAGTTGTTGCTGATGATGTTCGTTTCTTATCCCCTCGAGATGGTGCAAGCAATAACCATAATAACGGCGGCGGGTCTAACAATTTTGGCGGCGGTATGGATGATTTTGGCGTAGGAAGTATGCCTAGCACCGATGATGATGTACCGTTTTAAGTAAAACGGTAAGATAGAATAACCGAAAGAGGAGGGTGGATTATGGCTGATAACGAAAGAAGCGCTCGTTTTGAACGGGGCGATAAAGAATTCGGCGGCAGAGGCGGCAGAGGCCGCAGAAGCCGGAGAAGAGTTTGCAGTTTCTGTGTAGAAAAAGCAACTGATATCGACTATAAAGATTTGAACAAATTACGGAAATATGTAACAGACAGAGGAAAGATTTTACCTCGTCGTATTTCTGGTAACTGTGCAAAACATCAACGTTGCTTGACTGAAGCAATCAAAAAAGCAAGAGTCGTTGCACTCTTGCCTTATACCAACGACTAATCAAAAAGGACTCGCAAGAGTCCTTTTTTTGTTACTGTCGGTTTCTATCTTTCAGGTTATTTTAGGGTGGTGGCAGGAAAATATAGGGAAATAACGAATCTTTAAGAAACAACTGTGCTTTTAGGACTTTGTCTCTATGTATAGAAAGGAACGAATATGACCAACTTACCGGATGAAGAAAAAACAGAACAATCTGAGCAATCTGAACAGTCTGAACGGCTGGAGGCTGAACAGATGGAGGAGACGCAGCCTTTTTGGGTAATGGAGGAAAAGCCGGCAGGTGATCCTAGCTTAGGCGTTCCCACTGATTTGCGGGAGGAAGAGGCTGGCTGGAATCAACCGGAAGAAATCTACCAACAAATGACGCAACCTGCTATGCCTCAGGGGGGCGCTAGAGTATTGGTAGTAGGGGCTATGTGCGCTTGTCTTATGGTGGTTCTCGCTCTTCTGGGGCATTATATGCCCTTTTTAAGTTTTATACTCTCCTTCATGGTGCCTCTGCCTATGGTGGTGGCGGGTCTTGTATGTGGGCTGACCACTGGTTTAGTGAGTCTAGCAGCGGCAAGTATTCTCATTGGGCTGTTTGTGGGGCCGCTGGGCGGGATTTCCATTGCTATGCGTTATGGCGTTATGGGCTTCGTCTTGGGGCTTTGCTTCCGGCGGGGATATACGGGGGGTAAGGTTTTTACCATTACGACCGTTGCGTCTACCGTTTCTATTGCGCTGGGTGTTTTAGTTTCTTTTTGGGTGGCGGGCATTCCCATCCTGCTGGGCATCGAAAAAATGATAGCCTCTGTGACGGTGGTCTATGATGTGCTAGCTGGACAAGAACAGATGCTAGCCCTGCTCCCGCCGGGCATGGGCATGGAGGAATATATCGACATCCTGAAACGGACTACGGCAGCCATCCTTCCTTCGGTGTTTGTCATTTACTGTATGTCTATGGTTTGGGTAAACTATCTGATTAGTCAGTTTGTGTTAGGACGGATGGGATATGGCATTACCCCTTTGCCTTCTTTTGCCCGTTGGCAAATGCCGCTGTCTATTCTTTGGCTTGCCATGCTGGGCTTGGCTTTGGGTATTGCTGGGAATTATCTGGGAATGGAGATGCTTTCTAATATTAGTTTTAATCTGCTTTATATGACCATTCCTTTATTTTTGCCCTGCGGGATGAGCGTATTATATTACTATTTGCGGCGGCGGGAGATTCCTCAAGTGATGAAAACCATGACGTTGTTATTCTTGATTCTTTTTGCTGCTTTTGGTTTTGTGCTTTTGGTAACAGTAGGGATGTTTGATACGGTATTTGATTGGCGCAGATTGCATGGCGCCTCCATAAGAAAATGATTTAGAAAATGGTATAAGGCGAAAAAGGACTTGCAGGAAAGTCCTTTTTCTGGTTGTTCTTCTCTTGTCGAAAAGCAGGAAAACGTGGAAAATAGGAAGAATATAAACAGGATATCATCGTAAGATGTTTTGTATGCTCCTGCAAAATATGATAGAAGGAAAGAGGCAATGACGGAAGAACAAACAAAACAGATAGAACAAGTTACTCTTATGGAAAAGATTGAGGAAAAGACAGCTGCTATTGCAAATAGCGAAAATATCGAAAAAAGTGAAATGGTCGAGCCGGAGATGAGCTTGGTACAGAAAATCATCCTTTGTTTAATGAGCGCAGGGCTGCTTTTTGGAGCGGTTTCGATTCATGAATTTGTACCGGTGATTGGTTTCTTTGCTTATTTTATTTATCCGATTGTTGTGGCAAATCTGACTTATCGTTATGGTTATATCATGTCCCTGGGGGCTATGGTTATAGCCCATTGCCTGATAGGGGGCGTCTGGGACCCTTATGTGGCTCGTGCTGCCATTCTTGGGGAAGGGTTTATCGGTCTTCTTTTTGGTTTCTGCTTTCGTCGGGGGTATTCTGGCAAAGTGACTTTCTTGACGGTAGCGGGGGTCTTTACTGGTGTAGCATTGCTATTGCAGATGTTGCCGCTATCATCAGGCGGGGTCTTAGGGGCTATTGTTGAAGAGTTCTATGTGCGGACTATTTTTGCAAGGAAGCTGATTGGTTCTCTGGGGGCAGCTTTTGTAGCAGAGAGTTTCATGGTGTCATCGGAGATATCGGCGGAGCTGATATTTGCGGTACTTAAGTCTATGATACCTGCTACCTTTATTTTTCAGCAGGCGTTCCTGATTTGGTTGTATTACCTGGCTATTGGTTTTGCCATGAAAGAAATGGGACGTAATGTCGCTGCTATGCCGGCTCTTTCTACCTGGCAGGTGCCTAGATGGCTGTTTTGGACGGCGCTGGCGGTAGGGGTCATTGACGGCTTCGTACCGTTTCGTGCTAGTTGGTTTTCCTTCCTTTGTGTGAATATTGCAGTTTGTTCGGTGCTGTTTTTTGTGGCTTGCGGCATTAGCGTTGGCTGGTATTGTTTCCGCTTTAGTCGGGTGTCATGGTTTTTGAAAGTAGTTGCTGTTGTCGTTGTGGTCTATTTCTTAAGTTATGGTCTGGGGGCCGCTATGCTTATCGGGGCGTTAGACGCTATCTTTGACTTCCGTAAGCTGAGAAAGCAAGGGGACGCTGCACTGGCGGGCTCCGCTGGGGAAGCGGCAGTAGCCTGGGAAAAGGCGGAACTGGAGAAATCTCTCCAGGAAAAGATGGCTGAGGAAAGAACGGCAGACGCAGAAGCTCCAGGTGTGGTAGCAGAGGAAAGCCAAACCGAGGAAGCGGAAAAAAAGATAGAAAAGATAGAAAAGATAGAAAATCATCAGGATGAGGAAAAATGATTTATCATAGATGAGGAGGTTGGAATGGTGAAAGTAATCTTATTACAGGATGTAAAGGCCTTAGGGAAGAAAGGCGATGTCAAAGAGGTGGCGGACGGCTATGCCCGTAATGTATTGTTCGCAAAAAAGCTAGCTATGGAAGCCAATAAATCTAATCTGAACATATTTGAGAATACCCAAAAGAAATTAGCGGAAAAAGCCGCTCAGGAATTAGCTGATGCCCAAGCCTTAGGCGAAAAGCTGAAAAAGCTGGATGTGGTGCTTCAGGTGAAAGCAGGAGACGGCGGTCGGCTTTTCGGGGCGGTTACCAATAAGGAAGTGGCCGACGCCATCAGTGCGTTAGTCGGACAGGAAATAGACAAGCGGAAGGTGGAGCTGAAAGATGTGTTGAAAATCATTGGTACCCACACGGTGATGATAAAGCTGCACTCTAAAGTTCATGTGGAAATCCCTGTTCGTCTCATT
>CAMNVD010000003.1 GCA_946562005.1 uncultured Clostridia bacterium
AAACCGTCAGCTAACAGTGATAAGTGAATTTAGTTCCTTATCACTATAAAGGCAATAGTAAGAAGGATTATAATGAAACAAGAAATAAAGTTTCCAAACAAGTATAATCAGTGTCCTTCGTTTTGTAAAAAAACAAAATGCGCTTTTGCGGGTAATTGCATATTTGGTTTTAATAGAATATTTGGCGGTGCAAGGGAATTACGGCTGGATTTTAACCGCTGCAATTTGCAATGCGAGCTATGCTGGTCAAATAACAATGATCTGCATAAAGCTTTTTCTGTAGAATATGTTTTTGAGAACTTTATGGCATGTATATCTGCAAATCACAAATATATAAGTGAGATTGTAAAACCCCAAAAACCAGATACGTTCAAGCTTCAAAGCCTACAAATAATAGGTGGGGAACCCCTTATAAGTTTTGAAAGGTTTAATTTTATTCTTGAATTACTAAAAAGAATTGACAATTCATTTGCTGAAGATTTCGAATTTTACCGCTCTTGTTTGAAATTTGATTCGAAAGAAAGATTTAAAATCAAGCTGTTCACCAATGGGATCACCATTGGTAATGGGGAAATAAGTATATCTGACATAGACAAATTAGGGCAATTTAAGAATATAAGGCTTGATTTATTAGTATCCATAAAGGGCTTTTATGAAGAGGCTTTCTGTTCTTTGCAAAGTGACGCTTCTTATCGTAGTGATTATTTTGAACATCAGGTTGTATGTTTGGAAAAATTGGTGAATTCCACTCGGTATAATCTTTATATACAGCCTGTTCTCGGGTTTTATCACAGCAATATCTTTAATATAAAAGCGCCTCATATAGAAGCAAAAGAAATGTTCGTGTTTAAGGAGACTCCATTATCAGGAAGATTACATAACATTTTAGAGAACTATATATCTAAAAAAATTAAATTCTTTGTTGAACCTGTCCACGCTTTGGGGAAAACTGCAAAAGACATAGATGCATTTTACCAAAAAAAATGTCTCTATTTGGAAAAATCAGGTTTAATCGAACCCGAACTCAAAAGCAATTCAAAGACAGACCATCAAAAAACTAAATTAAAATATCTATTTAATTCAAAAAAATCGGATGTTGGTAAAGCCTAACGGTTTGACCAGCGAAGGCTTGCCTCCACCATAAAAAGCACCTGGTATCTGTTGTGATATCAGGTGCTTTTTCTTTTGTATTATGTGGTGAGGTACATACTTTTATTTGATTCTGCTTTGAAAGGAGACGGCCTTACCTAAAATTTTTATTTGTTCTAATTGCTCATTGGTATAAATCAAAGGAGGATAGAGTGGATTTTCTGCAATTAGGGAAATCCTGTTTTCTTGGGGGTAGTAATAAACTCGTTTTAATGTGGCCTCATCACCAATAATAACAGCGGCAATTTCCCCATTCTCTACTGCCTCTTGTTTGCGGATAAACACGATGTCTCCATCATGGATACGGGCGTTAATCATGCTGTCGCCTTTGCATTTGAGACAGAAATCAATTTGGAGCCCATCTTCTATTTTAATGTAAGAATCATACTCCTCGGCAGCAAAGATTGGTTCCCCACAGGCAATTTCTCCTAATAAAGGTACCTTTTTTATTTTTGATAAGGGCATGATATTATCTGCCAAAGAGAACATATAATCGTTTTCATCCCATCCCATGAGATAGGCCGGGGAGCAATGTAGGGCTTTTGCTAGAAGCAAGACCTTATCCGGGGGGATGTTATTAATCAATCCTGTTTCATATTTATGGATGGTTGCTCTGCCTGTGTTGAGCGCCTGAGCAATATCTTCCTGGGTTTTTCCTTGCTTGATTCTTTGTTGTCTGATTCTTTCGCCGATAGACATAATATCCCCTTCTTTCTAGATATAGTATACCATAGATTTCCTAATACGCAACATAAAGTTTTGTGTTGTATCTTGACTAGAAACATTGTTTAGCGGTATAATTGTATCGTAGTAGGAAACACAGAGATTGGTCTTGTTTTCTCAAAACGGTGTGTTGAGAAGAAACCCAGAAAATGAGGAAAAGCAGAGAGGTGAAAGCATGAACAAAGAAACATTGCAGCAGTATATCTATTTAGAAAATAAAATCAACGCTTTGCAGGAGCAAAAAGAAATGATGCAAAAGACGTTCCTGAGTGTAAAACAGCCTGACGGTATGCCCCATGGTAGTGGCATCAGTGATATGGTGGGAAAGACCGTTTGTAAAATAGATGCGTTAGAACAGAAAATCAATGAAAAGATTGATGAACTACTGGTTTTGAAAAGTGAGATACAGTTGTTTGTTATGGAGTTGCCTTCCCCTTACTATGAAATCATGTGGAAGCGTTATATTGAGGGAAAAAGTTGTAAGGTGGTGGCAAATGAAATGGGTTATAGTGAGAGATGGTTTTATGAAAAACAAAGCGAAATCATGCGGAAGATTGCAGTCTAGCTGGTGTTTGCAGTTCCTTTCAGTATGTTACATCCGGTTGCAGAAGAAATCAGTTTTATGTTGTTGGTAAGTGTGGTATTCTTAAGATGCAGGAAAGGACGAGAACCGAAACCTACAAGAAAATTCTTGTGGGTTTTTTTATGTTCTTGCTGCCGATTATTTGCATATGCAACGGGAAAAATCAGTCTGGACTATTGAGAGGAGTTGATAAACAATCAATGAAATGATGGAACAAATTTGCAAAGGGATGCAGGATGCTATCCATGAGGCATTTGGCGTTGGGTACCCTATTTATACAGAGGACTTAGAACAAGGTTTTTTGAAACCTTGTTTTTTTATTTCCTTGGTTCGGGGTAGTCGTAAGCCGCTTCCGGGCAAACGTTATTACTGTGAAAATCAGTTTTTAGTTCGGTATTTTACGGAAAAGGAGCAGGTAGAAACGGCGGAGGTTTTGCGGGTGTGCCAGTCTCTGTGTGATTGTCTTGCCTTGGTTTCTGTGGATGACGGTTGGGTACGAGGTAGCAATATGCAGTATGAAATGGCAGATGGCGTATTACGGTTTCTGCTGAATTATAACGTAACCATGTTGCAGCTAGAGGAAGAGGTCCCTATGGAAGCGATGACGGCAGGCATAAAAACAGTGGGAAATACAGAAAGGATGAGTCGGTAATGAAAAAAAATAAGGATATGATGAAAGAATCCATGAAGGAATTTATGAAAGGTAGGGTGATGTAATATGGCATTAGGCGGCGGTATATTTACAACACAAAACAAAGTATTACCAGGGGCATATTTGAACTTTATCAGTGTAGCAAATGCAAGCGCATCTCTTTCTGACCGGGGTATCGCAACAATGCCTTTGGCAATGGACTGGGCGCCGGAACAAACCGTATTTACAGTGACTGCGGCAGAATTTTTGAAAGATAGCCGGAAGATTTTCGGTTATGACTATACAGCGGAGCAAGTAAAACCAATGCGGGAAATCTTCCAGCACGCAAGAACAGTCCACTTTTTCCGGTTAAATGGAGCTGGGAAGAGGGCGGAAAACACTTTAGCTGTAGCAAAATATCCGGGCATTAGAGGGAATGATTTGCGCATTGTAGTAGCGGAAAATGAGAACAGTACAGAAGATATGCCTCTTTATGATGTAACTACTTATTTTGATACTGTTAAGGTGGATGAGCAGCTTGGCGTTCGGCAAATTTCTGATTTAGCGAATAACGACTATGTGGACTGGAAAAGCACCAGTACATTAGCTCTTTCTGCTGGGACGCCTCTTACGGGCGGAGAAAACGGCGCTGTAGAAAATAGCGCTTATCAAAGTTATCTAGACCAGGTAGAGGGGTATACCTTCCATGCAATGGGTTGTTCTTCTTCTGAGGAGACGATTATGCGGTTATTTGCCGCCTTTACCAAACAAATGCGGACGGATGTTGGTAAAAAGTTCCAATGTGTTGTTGCTGGTTATTTGGCGGATGATGAAGGCGTTGTCAGTGTGAAAAACAAAACAGTAGGTGCGGAAGACGGGATGGCTTTGATTCCTTGGGTGACTGGTGTGATGGCTGGCATGGCGGTAAATCAATCGGCGACCAATATGACCTATGACGGCGAATGTGAGATTGCTGTCGGTTATAGTCAAAAAGAATTGGAAGATTGCATTAAAGAGGGATCTCTTGTTTTTCATCAGGTAGATGGGACGCCTAGAATTTTGCGGGACATCAATACCTTGGTTACCTTTACGGAAGAAAAATCAAAAGATTTTGCAGCCAATCAAACCATTCGAGTGTTAGACCAAGTTGCCAATGATATTGCGCTGCTCTTTAGTCAAAAATACATTGGTAAGATTGCCAACGATGGAGCAGGGCGTATCTCTCTCTGGAATGATATTGTGAAACACCATCAAGAATTGGAAAGAATCGGTGCCATCGAAGACTTTGACCCAGAGCAGGTAGTAGTAGAGAAAGGCGATAGTAAGCAGGCGGTCGTAGTAACAGACTGCATTATGCCGGTGAACGCCATGGAACAACTATACATGACCATTTATGTGGCCTAGAAAGGAGATATTTTTATGACAGTGATGAATGCAAAAGACGCTATCTCTGCATCCTTAGCAGAGTGCTTCGTAACCATTGAAGGAAACCGCTATAACTTTATGCAGGCCATTAACCTGGAGGCCAGTGTGGAAAAGACAAAAACAGAGGTGCCAATCTTAGGGAAAACCGGGAAAGGTAATAAAGCTACCGGGTGGAAAGGCACAGGCTCTGCTACCTTCCACTATAACACCAGTATTTTCCGGGAGTTACTCTTGCGGTACAAAAACACCGGAGAAGATATTTATTTCGATATTCAGATTAGCAATGAAGACCCAACCTCTTCTGTGGGGCGTCAAACGGTAGTCCTCAAAGACTGTAACATCGACGGCGGCATCCTTGCTAAGTTTGATGCTGATGCGGAATATTTGGATGAAGAGATGAACTTTACCTTTGAAGACTTTGAAATCCCGGAAAAATTCCGTACTTTAGCCGGCATGTAACAAAAAAGAACTGAAAAAGATTTTTCGCTGTGCTCAGAATGACAGGAATCCGCCACTTAGTACGAGGGCAAACCTTACTGCCCCTTTGGTAAAGTGTAATTGTCGGAAGTAGACGGTAATGCTTTGTACTATGTGGCATAGTCTGTCATTCTGAGGAGTGAAACGACGAAGAATCTTGAAAAGGATGGGAGAATTTTGAAAAATAGGAGGAATCACATATGAGTTTATCTGCGTTTTTAGCAGAAAATGCTATTGCAGTGGAAAATATCAAATTTGCTGCGTCGAATCGTTTTTTAGATGAGGAAGGGAAACCGATGCGCTGGGAAATGAAAACCATTACCAGCACAGAAGATGAAACCTTGAGAAAATCCTGCGCCAAACAAGTAGCAGTTCCTGGACGGAAAAACCAATATCAACGGGAAACCGACTATGATATGTACCTGGGAAAACTGGCTGTTGCCTGCACCGTGTACCCAAACCTCAACGACAAGGGGTTACAGGATAGCTACCATGTGATGGGAGCAGAAGCGCTCCTTAAAACTATGCTAACACCTGGGGAGTATGCGGGCTACATTGGTAAGGTTCAGGAGATTTGTGGCTTTGATGTAACCTTCCAAGATGAGGTAGCAGAAGCAAAAAACTAATCAAAGAAGGCGATAGTGAGGCCAGTGTGGCTTACTATTGCCTTCATGAATTACACCTGCTACCCTCTAAATTTTTACTGCTAGACAGACGAGAGCGAGCCTTTATTGTGGCGGCTATCGAACATCGTATTGAGCAGGAAAAGAAAAAAGAAAAGGGGATGAGAAGAAAACCCCATTTGAAATAAAGAAAGGAGGCGAGCGCATATCGCAAGTGCAAGACAATCTATTTCAATGTTTAACGGACAGTCTGCTGTCTGGAATGTTAATAGTATAAAGAATACGTTAAAGGATGCGGTAAAACCTGAAAAGATAATGACGCTTTCTGACCAATTAGCGAACAGCAGGGCGAGATTGGACGCAGTAACTATGACTTTTGATGACGGCGGCAGCATTGCAGAAATAGAGAAAAGGGTAATGGCTTCTGCTCAGCGGTCAAGAATTGCTTATTTTGACGCTGTAGATAGCGTTACAAATTTAGCCTTGAATGCACATGGTATTTTTGGTAGCTTTGAGGAAGCCATTGGTTTTCAAGAGTTAATCAATAAAGAATTTGGCTTGGGAAGCGCAAGTATCCAACAACAAAAGACTGTAATGGAGCAATTAACTGAGGCAATGTCAGGAGGGGGGCTGACGGCTAAGAATATCGCAGATATTTGGGAGACGGCTCCTGATATGGTGCAAAACATCGCAGACTATATGAATGTACCGGTTGAACGAGTGCAAGGTCTTGCGGCAGAGGGCCGAGTCACTGCCCAAGTGGTGAAAAATGCCATGTTTGCCGCTAGTGATGAGATAGAAAGCAAATTTAACAATATGTCCATGACCTGGGGACAAGTATGGACAAATATGAAGAATATAATGATTGCAACATTTAATCCTATTTTGGAAGGTATTAACGCTATTGCAAATAGTCCGATTATAGAATATCTTGCTGAGAGCATAGCCCGTGAGGGACGAGCGATTGTTAATGCCTGGGGATTGATAGAACCAATTATTATTGGAGTTGCTGGGGCATGGTTAATTTATACAGCAGCAACAAAAGCGGCTGCAATAGCGCAGTGGGCGTTAAACTCCGCCTTTCTTTCAAACCCCCTGACTTGGGTTTTGGTAGTGATTATCGCTATTATTGCGGCTCTTACAAAATGGGTGCAAAAAATGGGCGGCTTGCGTATTGCCTGGGCTACTGTAATGACAGGAATTGTTGATTTTGCCGGATTTGCAAAAACTCAATTTCTATTAACACTGGAATCCATGGTAAATAAAGGGATCGATATTATCAACGCTCTGATTAACACATTAAACAAAACCGGTCTTGTTAGTTTTGATACTATTTCACATGTTATATTTGGCACAAACGTGGCAATAAAAGAAAATTTTAAGAGAATGGAACGGGGATTTGAGTTAGAAATACTAAAGCTTGAGGTTGCAAAAGGAAAAGAAAACCAAAAGGAAAAAGGCTTTAATTATGATGATTTTGGTCTTGACCTGGATAGCCTTTATAGTCCCAGCGTCCAAACAGCAGAAAACACTGCTGTCATGGCTGATGCTATGAGTATATCTGAGGAGGACTTGGCTTATATGCGGGATATTGCAGAGCGAGAAGCCATCAATCGTTTTACCACGGCGGAAGTGAAAATCGACATGACCGGCATGACCAATCGGATTGACTCTAATATGGATTTAGACGGTGTGCTGACGACTCTCACAGACGGCTTTGCTGAAGCCTTAGAAGTGGCGGCAGAGGGGGTGCATATGTAAATGTATCGTTTTCAATTTGGCAGATTAGTCTTGCCGGTAACGCCGTCTAAGCTGACGGTGAAAATCAAAGGAAATAATAAGACCTTATCACTGGTAAACGAGAGGGAAATGAGTATTTTGAGAGCGCCGGGGCTAACGGAAATCACCTTTGATGCGGTCCTTCCTATGCTGGGGCGTTATCCTTTTTCCGCAGTGTCTTATCGATGCCCGGATTATTATTTGAATGCCTTTGAAAAACTAATGCTGGCCAAAAAGCCTTTTCAGTTTTCTGTCATTCGGAAGGCTCCAGATGGTAAGGAGCTCTTTGATACTGATATGAAGGTAAGTCTGGAGAGCTATACCATTACCGAAGACGCAAATCAGGGTTTAGACCTGACGGTATCCATCACGCTAAAGCAATACATAGAATATACAACTAAAACAAAATCAGTTATTCAGCCAAATGAAGAGAGTGAGCCGACTATCATTGAGGAAAACATCCGAGATGCAAGCTCTGCGCCAAAGGAGAAAACTTATATGGTGAAACCTGGTGATTGTCTTTGGACCATTGCGAAAAAGTATTATAACGATGGAGCGCAGTACAAAGAAATTTATGAGGCCAATAAGGATAAGCTGAAAAGCCCAAATCTGATTTATCCTGGACAGGAGTTGATATTGCCATGAAGGTAGATTTAATCATCACTCACGGTAGTACGCTGTATTATCCTATTGTAGAAGAGGATATCAGTGTGGAGTGGGACAGAAAAGGTGTGCCTGGTAAATTAAAATTCAAAGTAGTAAAAGACGATGTGCTTTCCTTCCAAGAAGGAGATGCCGTAAAGCTATCTGTAGACGGGATAGATTTATTTTACGGCTTTGTTTTTACCAAAAGCAAATCAGGGAAGTCGCCCTATCTTATCGAGGTGACGGCTTATGACCAGCTGCGGTATTTCAAAAATAAAGATACCTATCATTACACCAACAAAAAGGCCAGTGAGGTGGTGCAGATGATAGCCGAGGATTTTCGCCTGAGCGTTGGAGAGCTGGACGATACAGGGTATGTGATTCCTTTTCGTTCTGAGCCGGATAAGACGCTCTTTGATGTTGTGGGAAATGCTTTGGATGAAACAGTACAGGCCACAACAAAGCTCTATGTGCTTTATGACGATGTAGGCAAGCTAACGCTAAAAAACATTGAAAATATGAAGCTGAACCTCATACTGGACGCTGATACCATTGGCAACTATTCCTACGCTAGCACCATCGACAGCATGACCTACAACCAAATCAAAATCACCTTTGAGAACCAGGATACTGGGGCCCATGAAATCTTTATCGCCAAGGACAGCTCCAATATTAACCGTTGGGGGTTGCTCCAATACACGGATAATGTGAAAAATGCTGTAAATGGTGCGACTAAAGCAGAGGCGCTATTAAAACTTTATAATACCAAAACCCGCACGCTATCCATTTCTGATGCGTTAGGTGACAAACGGGTGCGGGCAGGGTCCTCTGTCATCGTAAAGCTAGATCTTGGCGATATTAACATTCAAAGTTATTTATTAGTGGAAAAGGTAACTCATAAATTCAAACAGGAACAACATCTGATGGATTTAAGATTGCGAGGTGGTACATTTGTCAGCTGATATTAACGCTTTTCTTGGTAACGTGAAGCGTGCGGCAGTAGAAGCAGTTGCTGCTGGAAGCCCAATGTCTTTTCTTCTCGGTAAGGTAACCAGCGTTTCACCTCTCAAAGTTCAGATAGACCAAAAGCTGGAGCTCATAGAAGCCCAGCTTATCCTTACCAATGCGGTGCGGGATTACACCGTCAATATGACGGTAAACCATGAAACAGAAGCGGCCGCTGGCGGCAGTGGTGATGCAGCCTTTGCTAGCCATAAACATAGCTACACAGGAAAGAAGGCCTATACCGTTCATCTAGGACTAAAGCCTGGTGAGCAAGTGTTGCTCTTAAGGACAGATGGCGGACAGAAATTCATTATTTTAGATAGATTGGAGGCGCTAGCATGATACCGAAAACAGATATGGACATGGTAACCTTAAAAACACAAATCCAGTCCAGCGCCACTTATTATCTGGATAAGGAAAACGGAAGAATCCGAGGCGCTGTAGATAAGTTGGAAGCAATGAAGCAGGCTATTTATCTCATTCTTCATTCAAAAAGATATGCGCACCTTATTTATTCCTGGAACTACGGTACAGAACTACGAGACCTGATAGGGGGCAATAAAGCATATGTATTGCCGGAGATAAAGCGCTGCATTACCGAAGCGCTCCTCCAGGACGACCGTATCACAGAAGTGGATAACTTTGTCTTTGAGACACGTGGAGCAAAAGTCCATGTGTCTTTTACGGTTCATACCATTTTTGGTGAGATAGCAGAGGAGGTGAATATTTAATGTATGAAAATAAAACCTATGAAATCATTCTACGGGAGAAGTTAGCACGGGTAGCCGACAGCCTGGATAAGCGGGAGGGCTCTATCATCTATGACGCCTTGGCGCCGAACTCTTTAGAGAGTGCCATGATTTATGCGGCGCTGGATGCTGTCCTTAATGAAACGTTTCCTGATACGGCAAGCAGGGAATACTTGATTCGTCGTTGTGCAGAACGGGGCATCAAGCCCTATGTTGCCACAACGGCTCTGGGTATTGGTGAATTTAATGTGGCGGTACCGCTAGGCAGCCGTTTTTCCTGTGGCAAATACAACTGGGTGGTGACGGAACAAATAGACACAACACAGTTTTATCTCACTTGTGAGACGGCAGGGGCAGACCCTAACGGCTACACGGGAACGCTTATTCCTATTGATTACATCGAGGGGTTAACCATGGCGGCGCTCGTTTCTATTGCTATTAACGGTGAAGATGAAGAGGATACGGAATCTTTGCGGCTGCGCTACTTAAACAGCTTTCACGGGCAGTCTTATGGCTTTAACCGTGCTCAGTATGTAGAAGTGGTGGAGGCTCTTCCTGGTGTAGGCGGTTGTAAACCATACCGGGCCTGGAATGGTCCGGGAACGGTGAAGCTAGTCATTACTGACAGTGAGTATGGTGTGCCATCAACAGAACTGATTGATTCTGTGCAAACTGCCATGGACCCGATTCAGAACAGCGGTGAAGGTGTGGGACTGGCGCCTATCGACCATGAAGTAACGGTAGCAGGTGTGGCTGCAAGCGCAATCAATATTGCAACCTCTCTTACCTTTGCGTCTGGTTGGACCTTGGAAGAAGCTTTGCCTTACATCCAACAAGCTATTGATGACTATTTTGACGAGTTAAACGTTACTTGGGCAAGAGAAGAAAATCTCTTAGTGCGGATTTCTCAGATTGAATACCGGTTGCTTGCGCTTGCCGGGGTGGTGGATATTAGTGGTACCACCTTAAATGGCAGCACTGGTAATCTTCTGCTGGATAAAAATGCTATTGCCGTAAGGGGGACTTTTACCAATGAATAATTTTAACACAGCTAGAACTATTGATTTATTGGGGTATTTGCCGGATGTGTTAAAAGATACTAAGGAAATGCAGGCCATTATGGCGGCAGAAATGCCGGAAATCCAGGCTCTTTGGCAGGCTTGTGAGGATGTGCTAAACGACCAATTCATTGTGGAAGCGACAGAAAACGGCGTGGCACGCCGAGAAAAGATGCTTGGTATATCTCCTTTTGCAACAGATACCTTAGATGATAGAAAATTCCGCATTTTGAGCCGCTATAATGAGCAGCTGCCTTATACGCGGCAAAGCCTTAGGCAACGGCTAGCCACTCTTTGCGGCGAAGATGGCTATAGTATAGAATTTCTCACCAAAGATTTTACGGTGAAAGTGAAAGTGGAATTGACTGTTAAAAAGCAGGAGGCAGCAGTTGGGGAAATGCTGGAGCGAGTGTTGCCTTATAATATGGCGTTTACCGTGGAGCTATTGTACAACCAATGGCAAATGTTGGAAGATAGCACCTGGGAAGCTTTTGCTTCCAAAACTTGGAATGAAATACGAGAGGAGGTTTTATAAATGGCGGATTATACGAAAAATTACAACTTAAAAAAGCCCTCCCCCGAGGACTTTGTGGATATTGCCGACATCAACGGCAATATGGATAAGATAGATGAGGCGTTACAGGAATGTAAAGATAGTCTTTTAAGCAAAGAAGACAAAGAAAGGCTTGACACATTGCTGAATCCTGCTGATGAAGATATCCTTTTTGCTGTGCCAGGCGAAGATGGTGATAATGCCATAGAAGTGAAAAAAGACAAAGAAACAGTTATCCGGAATAATCTTAATGTGGGAGAGGATAACCTTGTTTATGGGAAAGGCGCTGTTGTCGAAGGACGAAAATCTATAGCTGTACCAGGCACGCTATATAATATTATAAGTTCTGATATTGAAAACAACCAGATTACCCTAGAAAACCCTTTATCTGCTAATGAAATAGGGCGAAAGGTTATTCTCCATGCTACATCTGCTGCTAGAATTCCAGTGGAAGTAGAAATTTTAGGGATAGATGAAACTGGTCAAATTGTTACTGTATCAGAGTTAGCATATTCTTATAATAAATTGCTTTTACCTACAACAATCAGTACAAGCAGCTTTAATTATACAGCTCATGCAGAGGGTTCTAAAACCATTGCCTGTGGGATTACCGGTAGTCACGCAGAGGGGCGGCGAACAATTGCAAGTGGTATCAATGCTCATGCGGAAAATTTTGCTACAGAAGCAAGGGGGAGTTATTCTCACGCTGAAGGATATTATACGAAGGCAAATGGAGGCTATCAGCACGTACAAGGGAAGTATAACATTGAAGATACGGAAAGCAAGTATGCGGATATTGTTGGTAACGGCTCATCGGAAAGCAGTCGCTCTAATGCTTATACCTTAGACTGGAATGGTAACGGTTGGTATGCTGGAGATGTGGAAAGCGCTGTCGGTGGGAAGCTTAGTGAAAAGGCGGATAAAATTTATGTTGACAGTGCGGTTGCTAATTTAGGGCAAGCCGGAATAAAATTTACCAATGTTACAATTGGCGGGAAAATGCAAAAAGCGAGTTCTCCATCGGTTTTAAGTGAGAGTCGAAGCGAACCTGCTACAACGTCAATTGGTAATTATGCCTTATTCGGAGGGGGTGGAGGTAGTTCATCGGTGGTAGATGTGTATAATACCAGTTTGAGTAGAAGCACACCAACCCCATTAAGTGTGGGAAGAAGTGAATTAGCGTCTACAACAGTTGGAAATTATGCCTTGTTTGCGGGAGGTTATGCCAGTGCCGCCTCTGCAGTAGTGGATGCATATAATGCCAGTTTAAGCAGAAGCACTCCAGCGCCTTTAGCAACTGCTAAACGTTCTATGCTAGGGGGAACTATTGGAAATTATGCACTGTTTGCTGGTGGGAGCGCGACAACTATTGATGCTTATAATACCAGCTTAACTAAAATAACAGTTACGGATTTAAGCCGAATGGCATCGAATAGTAGTGCTGTAACAGCTGTTGGTAATTATGTTCTTTTTAATAGTAGCTATTACAATAGTGGCCCATGGTATACTCAAGTAGATGCTTATAATACAAGCGTTACTAAAACCTTGTTGGATGCTTATGAGGCAGGGTGGTCGGAATCAGCTGCGACAACGATTGGTGGCTATGCTTTATTTGCCGGAGGTTATCATCAGTCTTCTATCTTTACTGCAAATATATATGTTTATGATGCTGGTTTAACAAGAACAATGCCTACTCAATTAAGTAAGGCAAGGGAATTTATGGGCGCAACAACTGTTGGCGGATTTGCTTTGTTTGCGGGTGGTAGCAGTGGTAGGGGAAGCGCTACCACTTATTATGATGTTGTGGATATTTATAATGAAAATTTAACAAAATCAGTTGGCTCAAGTTTAAAAGAAAAAAGGAATCATCTCGTAGGCGGAACTGTTGGCAGTTATGCCCTATTTGCCTATAGTGATGGCACCTTTGATACTTACAAAGAGATTGTTGCCGAACTTGCTATACCTGCTTTTAGTAAATACTATTTTACCGGGGTTACAACAAGTGAGCAAACAACTATTAAAGGAAGAACGATTACCAGTAGTATTCCGTTAACTGGATATATCAAAAAAATTACAGAATTAAGCGGCATGATAACCGCAAATTAAGGAGGAAAAGAAAATGAGTAGATATGCAATTTGGAACAAACAAGATTCTATTATCACCCCGATTGGGGAAGTATTAACAGCCCAGCAGTGGAAGGAACGCTACCCTGTAGCCGGTGTAGACAGTATCAAAGTGGTATGCGCAGCCGGGGAAATCAACGGCGCCTTCTTTGGTACGCTGGGGCAAATGGTAGATATGTATAGTAATCAGGGGTGCGACTTTTCTGCTTGCGTGACAGATGAGGACAAGCTGGCAGCGATTGAAGCCTTTGAAGATGAAATGAATAAACCAGACGATACGCCAAGCGCAGAAGAACGAATTGCCGCTGCTATGGAGTACCAAGTAATGGCCACATTACCGGATGCGGAATAAGAAAGGAGAAATAGGAATGAACTTTGTAACCATTAAACGAAACT
Source organism: uncultured Clostridia bacterium (assembly GCA_946562005.1). GTDB lineage: Bacteria > Bacillota > Dehalobacteriia > UBA4068 > JAAVYR01 > JAAVYR01. The sequence goes on from CAMNVD010000003.1 coordinate 13,921, forward strand.
TTGATAAAGGATTATGGAATCTGGCTATGGTGAAAATGGCAGTAAGGAAGGGCATTATTTCTGCCGAGCAATATGCTGAAATCACCGGGGAATCCTATACAAACTAACCCATTTGTACAATAAAAACATAGAAAAATAGATATAAGAAAACACCTGCTACACGAGCTAAAATAAAGTGTTTTAAGCGTTGTGTTTTAGGGGTGGCAGGTGTTTTCTATATGGATAATGGATAAAGGAGGCGTGATATTGCGAGAATGTGTTTGTAGTTTATTGGGCGCATTAGGCGCCGCTATTTCATATTTATTTGGGGGCTGGGATACGGCCATGATGACCTTACTGCTTTTTATGGGTATTGACTATGTTTGTGGTTTGGTTGTAGCAGGCTTTTTTAAGAATTCTCCTAAAACGGAAAGCGGTGCATTGGAATCTAGAGCTGGCTGGAAGGGGTTATGTAGAAAGGGTATGACCCTTTTGATCGTGTTGGTGGCTTATCGTCTGGATTTGATGATGGAAACTGCCATCGTAAAGGATGGTGTGGTGATTGCTTTTTTAGCAAATGAGGTGATTTCCATTATTGAAAATGCAGGCCTAATGGGAGTGCCGATTCCTGCTGTGATTACCAATGCCATTGATATGCTAAATAAAAAAGTAGAATAAAAATAAAAAGATGGTGAATCACGCAAGCAAATATGTGGTAAAATAAGTATAGATGGAAATAGGAAAAGCACCCAAGGCAGTAGAGCCGGGGGTGCTTTTTTCTATGGAGAAAAGGAGGTGAGAATATGACATTACCATATGAAGGGAAAATCCGGGTAACGAAACTCTATGGTACACCGCCGCCTAAAGGCTTTACCTATGCGGCAGGGAAACATAGCGGTATGGACCTTGTAGGGGTGAATAGTAAAAATGTCCGGGCTGTTGCAGCAGGGACAGTGATTCGTTCTGGCTATGACCCTAGTGGCTGGGGTAACTATGTGGTTATCTCTCAAGTGGATGGCTATAGCTGCATCTATGCTCATTTAAATAAACGAAATGTGGTAGTAGATGAAAAAGTCCAGGCTGGGCAGATTCTGGGTATAGAGGGCAATACCGGCAATGTAACCGGTAGCCACCTGCACTTGGAGCTAAGGAAAGTCTATGCGGACCGAATGACGACTATAGACCCGGCAGAGTACTTAAAGATTAAGAAAAAGACAGGAGACTTGGAAATGGAAAAAGACACGAATGCTGTAAGCGACTGGGCGAAGGAAGCCTGGGCTTGGGCAAAAGAAAAAGAGCTCTTGGATGGCACTCGTCCTCAGGAGCCTATTACCCGAGAAGAAATGGCGGTAGTTCTGGAGCGGTTGGCTGCTGCAAACTAGATAAGATTTAGGTTATCCGGGAAGGTTGCGAGGCGAGCTGTATAGGTCTAGTTTTAGTTGTGTTTGTAAAAATATGGTTTTGCAAAAGATGAAAAATTTCCTTGACACCATTACCATGAAAGCTTATAATGCAACTAAACCAGAGAGAAAGTGTAAGTAGGCAAAGCAGGTACCTTACAGAGAGCCGCCGGCGGTGTGAGTGTGGCAGGGAGTGTTTCGCTGAATGGGCTTTTGAGGGCAATCCGAAATGGATGATAACATCATCTGTCAGTAGGTGCGACGGAGGGGCACTCCGTTATCAAGACCGGCGTATGTATGTACGCGCAGAGGTGGACGCAAAAGATGATGCGTCAAGCCGGGTGGTACCGCAGAAGTGTATGTTAACGCTTTTGTCCCAGCATTTTATGGGGCAAAAGCGTTTTTTTATATTCTTTTCTCTATTTTGTCCCTTGAGAAAATATGAAACAAAGGAGAGACTGCACATGACAGAAAAGAAAATCCCTTATAAAATCTATCTAACAGAAGAGGAAATGCCCAAACAATGGTATAATCTCCGGGCTGATATGCCTACCAAACCGGCGCCGCTTTTAAATCCTGCTACCTTAGAACCAATGACTGCCGCAGAGTTAGAAGGCGTATTCTGTAAAGAGTTAGTACGGCAAGAACTGGATAATGATACCCCTTATTTTGATATTCCTACGGAAATCCGTGATTTCTATAAAATGTATCGTCCAGCGCCGCTGGTGCGGGCTTATTGCTTAGAGGAAAAACTGCAAACACCGGCAAAAATTTATTATAAATTTGAAGGCAACAACACTTCCGGTTCTCATAAGCTGAACTCTGCCATTGCTCAGGCTTATTATGCCAAGGCCCAGGGGCTCAAAGGGGTAACGACGGAAACCGGCGCCGGACAATGGGGAACGGCGCTTTCTATGGCTTGCGGTTACCTAGGTCTGGACTGCAAGGTATTTATGGTGAAATGCTCCTATGAACAAAAGCCATTCCGCCGTGAAGTCATGCGGGTACACGGTGCATCCGTGGTGCCATCTCCTTCAGAAAGCACAGAGGTAGGCCGGAAAATCTTAGCGGAGTTTCCCGGGACCACTGGTTCTCTGGGGTGCGCTATTAGTGAAGCAGTAGAAGTAGCGGTGAAAACGCCGGGTTATCGTTATGTATTAGGCAGTGTGCTTAATCAGGTATTACTTCATCAATCCATTATTGGTCTGGAAGCAAAGCTAGCCCTAGATAAATATGATGTGAAGCCGGATATTATTATTGGCTGTGCTGGGGGCGGCAGCAATTTAGGCGGGCTCATTGCGCCTTTTATGGGGGAAAAATTAAGGGGCGAGGCAGATTATCGTTTCATTGTAGTAGAGCCGGCTTCCTGTCCATCCTTTACTCGTGGGGAATATCGCTATGATTTCTGCGACACGGGAATGGTTTGTCCTCTTGCTAAAATGTATACTCTGGGTAGTAGCTTTATGCCGTCTGCCGACCATGCAGGGGGCTTACGTTTCCACGGCATGAGTAGCACATTAAGTCAGCTTTATGCGGACGGCTATATGGAGGCTACTTCTGTCTGCCAAACAGAGGTGTTCCAAGCGGCGGAAGAATTTGCTCGGGTAGAGGGCATCCTGCCGGCGCCGGAATCTAGCCATGCCATCCTTGCAGCTATCAATGAAGCGAAGAAATGTAAAGAAACCGGTGAGGAAAAAACCATTCTCTTTGGCCTGACGGGGACTGGTTACTTTGATTTTTTTGCTTATGAAAAATTCCATGATGGTGAAATGAAAAACTATATTCCTACCGATGAAGAAATCGCAGCTTCGCTAGGAAAGCTACCAAAAGTAGAATAAAGAGATAACCGTACCTGAGGCGGTATGGGATAGGTTAGCGGGTAGACAGGGTCTTAGGGCCTATGGTAAAATAAAAACCAGCCCCCCAAAAAACCTTGATTTTATAAGGGATTTCGGGGGCTTTGTTGCAAATGTGTTACATTGAACTATTGAATTGAACACCTAAATTGAAATCAGTTCAACGGTTGCCCGTAGTTCTTCTATTGTCTTGTGGTTATATACCCGGTTGCCCGTATCTTTGGAAGTATGCCCCATAAGTAAATCAATGCAGCGGCGATTTCCCCCAGCAGCATCAAGCAAGGTTTCAAAGGTGTGGCGGCACTCATGCGGGGTGTGCTGCATTTCCAGCTTCCCCATGATTTCAGCCCATATTGCCCGGTAAGCGGTGGTTGAAATTGGCTTGCCATTTTGGGAGATCAGCCGGGGCGGGTTGCTGGCAAGGCGGGCTTCTATAAATCCCTTGATTTTGGGGTGTATGGGAACAATGCGCCCTTTTCCGGCTTTCGTCTTTGTGCCGCCCTTCATAGTTCCGGCTTCAAGGTCAATATCTTCCGGGCGTAACGCCAACAGTTCAGAGATACGCCAACCGGAATATATGAAGATAAGCACGGTATCAATCCATTCTTCCACTTGGTGTTTCCATAACCGGGCAATTTCTTCATTGGTGAACGGTAGGCGGCTTGTGGGCGGGATAGGTTCAGAAGAAAGCAGATCAGAATAACGGCAGGACGATATATCCAGTTCAAGGGCGAATTTATCTAAATGCCCCCAAAGGTTTTTGATTGCGCCTTGCGTGGAATAGCCCTTGCCGCAACTATCAATAATATCTTGCATATGATAGGCTTTGATTTGTCTGTATGGCATACTGCTTAATGGGGCGCAGTATTTGAAGGCTGATTTCAGGGAACTTTGGTTTGACTTACCCAATTTTGGGGCTTTCTTCTCTTGCCAAAGGTCAAACAATTCTTGCAGCGTGATTTTCACCTTGTCAATATCCCACGGGTTGGCGTTGTACGCCGCCAACATTGCAAGCCCTTCTTCCCGGCTTGCCGCATAGCCGATAATGGCACAACCCCCGCCTTCGTCTGTTTTCCGCACGATATACGGGCGGCGGCGTTTTCCTGATAGTTTGCTGATTGATCCGTATTTGTTGGGTAGCTTCATTGTACCGTCCTTTCTTGACTTCTGAACCAAAGAACGGTATAATAACAATAGCCATTCAATGATTCTTTGATCGGGTTCGTTGTTTGGTGCTTCGGAAATCCTCTGGTATTGCAGTACCGGGGGATTTTCTTTTACCTGAATACTCCCCGCTATCACTTGCAGATGATTAGCGGGCGTTTAAGCCGTTGCCCTTTGCAGAGGGTGGCGGCTTATTTCTTTTTCTGTTGTTCTAAAACTTTCTTGTAAAACCTTCCTTCAATCGCTTCTTTTGCCCCAGCTTGCAGTTCTTCAAATTCTGATTGTGTAAATTTCGCCTGGTGTCCATCTTTTCCCAATTCAGCAGTATAACTTTCGCCTTCTTCATTTTCTGGTGTAAAGTCAACGGAAAAGCCCATTTCTTTCAAATAAGCTGTTACCGCCCCAAAGCGTGCTACATTTTCGCCCATATCAGGATATTGCTTATCAAATTCTTCCCAAATGGAAGTATCAGCTAAATCCCGCAAGTGAACGCCCAAAGCCTTAGCAATTTTGATTAGTATATCTTGCTTAGGTTCACGCTGTTCCTTTTCATATCGCATGATGGCAACACCTGATAAACCAACCATATATCCTAATTCCTCTTGCGTGTATCCTTTTTCTTTTCTGAAATGCTTGATATTTTCGCCTACGGTCATAAATTCACCTTCTTTCAAATTACCAATAGTATATACTAAAACAACCAAAATGTCAAATTGTTTTTGAAAACCCCTTGACAATCAACCAAAATGTCAGTATAATATAGAAAAACAACCGAAACGGTAGTTTTCCAGCGGGAGTAGAAAGGCGGTAGCAGATATGAAAGAAACAAGTTTGAAACCCGTGATTGAAAAACTTGAAAATTTATTTTCAAAGTTCAATGAAAAGTTCTATAACGGTGAACTTCAAGCCCCCGTTATCACGGTAAGCCCGGACACAACAAAAGGTGCTTATGGGTGGTGTACCGCTTGGAAGGCGTGGAGCGTTGGCGAACAGAAAAAAGTTGCTGACCTTGCAACCCTGACAAAAGAAGCCCTTGAAGCAATGAAGAAAGATGATGGCTTCTATGAAATCAATATTTGTGCGGAACACCTTGCAAGACCTTTTGAACAGGTTGCGGAAACCCTCTTACATGAAATGGTTCACCTTTACAATCTGCAAATTGGGGTTCAGGACACAAGCAGGGGCGGCACATACCACAATAAGAAATACAAAGAAGCGGCTGAACAGCACGGCTTGACGGTTGAAAAGGATGCAAAATACGGCTGGACTAAAACAAGCCTGAATGATGAAGCAAAAGCCTTTGTTGCCGGGATGCAGGATAAGAAGTTTGAACTTCACAGAAAGAGCCTTCCGAAAATCCCCGGTGCAGCTAAAACAAAGCAGAGTTCCCGGAAATATGTTTGCCCCGTGTGCGGGTGCATTATCAGGGCAACAAAGGAAGTTCATGTTATATGCGGCGATTGCAATGTAGAGTTTGAGGAAGAAGCCTAAACAGCTTCTTCCCCACCCAAAGAAAGGAAGCTGACTATGAAGCGAATGAAAAGAAAAACCGTTTGGGCGTATTTAGACGGAAAGAAACTTGTTGATGTAGTGAAAGCAGCCCTTGATAATAATATGATGGTTGACGATATGAAAGCCATTCTGATTAAAGAAAATCCGGGGCATGAAGTAACTTTCAAATGTGAATAGCCCACCTGATGATGGCAAAGTTGGTTACTTGCCGAAATCCCCAATATGGGGATCGTGGGAAACCACAAAATCAAACAAGGAAGGTGATAATGTGAAAATTGATAACAGTAAGTTGGATGTGTTGTTAGCCCGGCGTTGCATGACGATTGCAGACTTGCGAAAAGAAGCATCTTCACAAACCCTAACAAGAATTCGACGGGGTGAAAGTGTAAAACCTATCACAGCCGGAAAAATCGCCCTTGCGTTGGGTGTGGATGTAACTGACATTATCGAAAATACCGCTGCAACGGTTGATAATGGTAAACAGGGGATTTCCGAAGCAAAATGAAACAGTTTGAACAATCGGCGGCAATGCTGCAACATTCGCCGCAAAATCAAAATCAGGATGAAGTTTTAGAAAATATAGGAAAGGGGGGATTGTTAAGGTGCTGACTTTAGAAGAAGTTGGAAGAATCATATTCAACAATGAATACTGGAAAGGCGGCAACGGCGGGAATTTCAAAGCCCCGTACAATAACAATGCCCCAAAGCCATTTGAAGAAGCCAAACAATACCGCTACATTTGCGGTGTAATTCAGGAATTTGTTGTTATGGTGGATATTGATGATGAAGCCGCTTTTCAATGCAGATTGAACATTGCAAAAGCATTGAAGCAGCATTGTATTGTTATCAAATCACCAAACAAAGGCGGGCATTTTTATTGGTTCAATCGTGAGATGCAGCCAATCAAGAACAACAGCGGCAACAAAACGCTTCTGACATTGTACCCGGTAGATTATAAAACCGGAATACGGCGAATTGAAAGCACCGGGGAAATTAAGAAAGCGAAGTGTGCAGCTTCCCTTTCAAAAGAAGATGGTTCTTTGCGTGAAATCCTCTATGCAAATATCCGGGAAGATGGAACGCTGGATGAAGTGCCGTTCTATGATTTGCCGCTGAAATCCGGCGCAAAGCATGAGTTCTTGAACATGGGTGAAGGTGACGGAAGGCAGGACGGGCTTTTTACTTACATGAACCCAATGAAGGCGGCGGGCTATTCCTATGAACAGTTCAAAGAAATTGCTGAATTGATTGAACAATTTGTGTTTGCCATTCCTTTGGGTGATGAATTTGAAAATGCAATCCGGCGTGAAGCGTGGGATTCTGTTGATGCCGTAGATCAGGAACGCTTTTTCAGCAAGGGAAAATTCCTTCATAACAAGTTCGCTGATTATCTAATGGAGAAATACCATATTCGGAAAATCAACGGCTACATTCATAGCTACCAGAACGGGGTTTATATTCCGGGCTATGATGCCATTGAAAAAGCCATGCTGAAAGAGATTTCCAGCTTGACACGGACAAAGCAAAATGAAGTGCTGAATTATATTCGGATTCAGGCAGCGGAAATCCAAAACAGCAAACCCGAACTAATACCGTTCAAAAATGGTTTGCTTGATATTGAACACACTGAACTATTACCGTTTTCCCCGGATTTGGTTGTCACCAATATGATCCCGTGGGAATATCGCCCGGAAGCTGTTTCAGAATTGGTTGATGCAGTGCTTGACCGTCTTTCATGCAGGGATGCTGAAATCCGGGCATTGCTGGAAGAAGTCGGCGGTATGTGCCTTTATAGGGATAACACCATAGGAGGCGGCAAGGCGGTAATTCTGACCGGGGATAAATCCAACGGCAAAAGCACATTCATTTCAATGCTGCAAGCTATGCTTGGGGCTGACAATGTTTCAAACCTTGATTTTAAGGAACTGGATGGGAAATTTTCAACGGCTATGCTGTTCGGCAAACTGGCAAATTTGGGGGATGATATTTCAGACAGCTACAAGGAAGATGTTGCGATTTTTAAGAAGATTGTGACAGGCGAACCGATAAAGGCAGAGGAAAAAGGCAAGCCGCCCTTCAATTTCAAACCCTATGTGAAGCTGGTGTTTTCAGCAAACAGTATTCCCCGGATCAATGATTCAACGGGTGCAGCCTTGCGACGATTGCTGATTATTCCCTTAAACGCAAAGTTTTCCGAAAATGATTCCGGCTATGATCCGCAAATTCGGTTGAAGCTATCACAGAAAGAAGCCGTTGAATATTTCATAGTGCTTTCGATTCAGGGCTTGCAGCGGGTGTTGACAACAAAGAAGTTCACTATTCCGGTAAAGGTGCAGGATGAAAAGGATTCCTATGAGAAAGAAAACAACCCTGTTTTGGCATTCATTGATGAAATCGGTACAGATGAAATTATCAATGAACCTACTGCAAAGGTATATAGCCGCTATTGCGAATTTTGCCTTGCGAATGGATTTAAGGAAATGAGCAAGCTAACTTTTTCAAAGCGGATCAATCAGGCGTTGGGAACAAAAGTTACAACAGCACATACCGGAACGGGTAAAAATCGAAAATCTATAAAAGTATTTTCGTTGTGATGGCACGATTGCGGCACGATTTGGCACTATTGGCGGCACTGTAAAAAGTAATAGAAGTCAATAATGGCACTGTTGGCACTGTTACGCAGAACTTCTATATAAGAAAAATGATGTTACTTTTATCATAATTTTTTAGAAATATAAGGATATATATAGAAACGCTTAAACCGTGCCAACCATGCCACAAATGAATATTGAAAATTAACTTTCAAGAAAGGCGGTAAACTATGGATCAGGTAAAGATGGAAGAACGCACAGAAATTGAAGGGGTGTTTTGCCCGTTCTCCGGTAGATTATGCCGGATGAATTGCAGATTTCTAATTGATGTTGAAGAAGGCTGCATAATTGAACAGGGTTGTAAAAACCTTGAACGGATTCGGGAAACCCTTGATGAAATGCAGGAACAGGGATTTCAAAAAACAATATATGAGGATTGAGAAAGGCGGTAAGCACTATGTCAAATGAATTTGTATTGAACAGGGAAACAATGAACGAACTTGAAACATTTTCAGCGAAGTTTGAACAAATGCGGGGATTGGTTGAATTCCTGAAAGTATTTGTTTGGGGCGAAGTCACTGAACGGCATGAAGGCAAGGAAATTGAAAGGCTTGGTTGCTTGGTGGATGCGCTTCTTGATGTATCAATCAGCCGGGAAAATAATTTAGAAACGATTATCAAGAAAATCAACACCTTGCCCGATTCGGTAGAAAGTGGTGATTGAATGAAAATCAGAGTTGCATATACAGAGGGCGAACAGGACAAGAAGAAACTGCTTGAAGAAGCTGCAAAAGCCCTGTTTCCTGATACCAAAGTGAGAGAAACAGCCCCGAAAAACGGCTTTTTACATACGGTTTTGACCGTGCCAAAGCCCGAAAATACCACAAAATAAGGTGTTTCACTTGACGGATACCCCCTATATATGGTATAATTATCAAAAATAAATATGGCGTGAGTACCGCATACCCCGCTTGTGGGGCGTGTTAGTCTTGATTTCAAGGCATGGGAAGCAATCAGACGGAAACCGTCTTTTTGTTGCTCATGCCTTTTTCATTTGGAAATTACAGAAAAGAGGTTAAAAACATGACGAAAGATCAGTTGAAAAAATATCTTGATGGCGTGATTGATGATATTCGCACCTTGTATATCAAGACACAGGAAAAGTTGCGGGAGATTCAAAAGAAAGCAAACAGCGAATGGACAACGGTTTATAATGTTCCGGTTCATATGACACCGGATCAGCAAGCGGCGAATGCGGCGGTTATGCAGGATGCCGCAAATAAACTGAATCAGGAATACAAAGAAGCTGTTGAAAAGGCAATTCAGGAAGCCACAGATACGATTGCAGCGGTGAAGAAATCTGCAATTCAGGATTTAACCGCCGCTGAACCCGTTCCCACCGATATTCAGTTGCGGATGGCTGAACAGATCAAGAAAGAGTACAGAAACGGCAATAACGCCCTTTCCCTTGACCGGGTAAAGCAGTTTGAAGCTGATATGAATTATCATGTGGAAAATGAAACGGTGAAGGCATACCCCTTCTATTTGGCGGCTAAAGACCTGTTCCCGGATAATGGCGGCAATGCGGATATTCTGAACGCTGCATATATGAAGTTGTTCCCAGCGATTGCTGAAAAGCAGGATGTTCTTGATGGAATTGGAGAGTGTGAACGCTTTTTCAGGGCGGCAATTATCACACATAAACTTGATACGATTACCGCCATAAATTCAGAAGCAGATCAACTTGAAGTAATCCGTTTGAAGGAAGAACTTGCTTCACTTGGCGAAATTGGAAGCCTGAATCAGCGTGTTATTCAATATTCATAAGAAAGGCAAGGTGTAGATCATGTTCAAGGTATCAAAGAAACCGAAAACCCCTAATATGATTTGGGATAGTGAAAAGAACTGTTTGCTTTGCAAATTTGTAAAGGGCATTTTTGAAACTGATGATGCGGGTGTGGCTGATAAGCTGGAAAGCATGGGGCATACAGTAACAGAGATTCCGAATGAATCTTAACTTTTCAAATGGGGGTTGTGGGGACTTTCTCGCAATCCCCATTGTGCTATCAAAATGAAAGGTGTGAAGCAGATGAAAGCATTAGACAGGCTTATTATTAAGGCGAAGAAGAAATGCGGTGTTGACCGTTTGGAAGTCGGCTTTATTTCCCCATCTGAAAAGCAAAAGGGGAAATGGGTTGCAAGGGGTGACATTTGGAACGGTGTACCCGGCAACGGTGTTAGGTCAATTATGTATGGCGAATATGATTCTGTTGAAGAAGCGGAAAAGGCTTTGAACGAGTTAGCGGAACAATACCCCAATAATAAAGATGTTTTTATATTCATTGAAAATATTCTTGAATAATTGAAAATTAACTTTCAAAAGTGAAAGAAGGTGATTATATGGCAAGGCGAAACTTAAAACTTGATACCCCGGATAATATCAGAAAAGCCCTTGCTAAAGTGGCAAATATGGTTTACAAAGGTGAACTTGATACAAAGATTGTAAACAGCTTTATTCTTGCCTGTAACGCTATTTTAAGCGGCATACGCACGGATGAACAGGAAAAGAAGATTGCTGAATTGGAACGGATTATAAACGAAAATGAATAATCCAATTCAGCGGAAAGGAGATTCGGAGCATGAGAAAACCAATACCCATTTCCGAAACACTGATTCTTCAAGAAGAAAAACGCCTTCGGGAACAGGCTGGAAATATTATCGCCGCTAAAGAAATTGGAATCAGTCAACAGAGCATTGATAAAATGATTGCTTGTTTCTCCATTTCAAAGGCGTATTATGACGATCTGAAAAGGCGGTATGAAGAAAATGGAAAATGAAGAATTGGTTGAACAAATACAAGCCGGGATTAAGCCAACTGAAAATATGGAACAGCTTTATTTGCAGAACCGTTCTTTCATTTACCAGCAGGCAAAGAAATATGCCGCTTATGCTGATATGGATGATTTAATGCAGGAAGCCTATTTTGGACTACATGAAGCCGTGAAGCATTACAAGCCCGATAAAGAAACAAAGTTCCTTACTTATCTTCCCTTCCGGCTGCAAAAGGCGTTTCGCCGTTATATCGACAATAACGGACATACCAAAAGAATTCCGGTTCATTTGGTTCAACGAATTTCAAAGTATAGGAAATATATTTCTGAACAGGCAAAGCAAGGTGTTGAACCGTCTGATTTTGAAATATGCCGGGATTTGGAATTGTCTGAACAGCAGCTTAAAGATTTACGGAAGGCAATGCGTGAAGCGGAATGTATCAGCACAAGCGATTTTGTACCCGGTTTAGATAATATGACCGTGGAAGAATCCCTTGCCGATCCGCTGGGTATGGAAGAACAAGTGATTGATGAAGTCGCAAGAGAACAAGCGGAAAGCCTGATCTGGAAGATTGTTGATGAACTGGAAGAACGGCAAGCAGAAGTGATTGTTGGGCGGTATAAAGAATTGGCTACTTTGAAAGAAATCAGCAAGCGGTTGAATCTTTCATATCAGCGTATCAGGCAAATAGAAAAGAAAGCCCTATACATTCTACAAAGCAAGCATGAAATCAGCGATATAGCCGAAATATACGGTTATATGAACGCTTACCGGGGAACAGGGTATCAGGCTTTCAAGAATGGCGGTTCTTCCGTTGAAAACGCAGCTATCAAGCATATAGAAGGAGAAGCGAGGATCAAGGCAATGCAGCAGAGAATCAAGCAGCAGAAAACGGAAATTCTAACTACTTTGAATATGGATGAACTATTTTCAAAGGTTCTGAACCTTGCTTCACAGTAAAGAAAGGGGATTTGAAATGTATAAGCATCAGGAACAGTTTTTGAAAATTACACAGGAGTATAACAGACAGATCAGTTTGCTTTTGGGTATGGCAGAAAAGGCTAACCGAAAGCAAATTGAACGGCTAACGCCAATTTTGCAGAAATTGAAAAGTTCACTTCAAAAATTGATAAATCAGCAAGAGCGATTCAAACAGTGCGTTCATAATCCAGGGAAATATAAAGCCCTCTTGCAGCCTTATATTTCTTTGCTGGATGAAACAAAGGCAGAGATTGAAAAGCTAGGTGAAAAGACTTGAATCCCAATATTGAAGTTATTACGCCGGAATTGTGGGCGGTAAACAGTGGCTACATAAAAGCCGGATGGATTCGGGAATTATCGCCTGTTCCGGGGCTGGAAAGCGTAAACAAATATGCTTCCCTGACAAATGACGGTATTATGATCCTGAAAAAAGAATCAGAGTTTTACCCGATATTGAAACAGCTTGTACCTAAAATTATGCTGCATACGGATGAAGAATTGCAACTTTGCCACAAGTTGAATCATAAGGCGGTGCTTGATGATTATGAAAAGCTATATTTGAATGTTATGGAATGGGAAATTGAAAGGCGGCGTGTTCGGGCGGATTATCTGAACCGCTTCCCCCGCCCAACATTGAAAAACAGGATCAGAAAATTATTGCAGAAGGTAGGTGAAAAATTTGGCTACTATCAGAACAGCGATTGAACTTTATGATGCGTTTTCTGCACCGCTTATGAATGTAATTCAAGCGGTAAATCAGGGAGTTTCTGCAATGGAAACCATGCACGCAACCATGAATGAACCTGTTTCCGTGTCGATTGCGGACGGGATTGCAGAGCAAATGAATCAGGCGGTGCAAGCTATTGAAGAAGCAAGGGCGGCATTGTCTGAACCTGTTACCCATGAAAATACAAGCGTTACTTGGGATAGCCTCACAATGCCAACCTTCACAAATTCCGGGGCTGACCGTTTCCAGCAGGAAGTTCAGAGTGCAAACGCCATGTTGGAGCAACTGAACCAGACCCAACGGAATATAGCGGCACAGGCTGAACGGGTGCAACTGTTCCCTTCAAATATGGTGAATGATATGAATACCATGCAAAGCCGTATTCAAGGCATTCAGGAAAGAATTCAAACCATAGAAAATAACCCCTTGAATTTGGGAACAGATCAAGCTAACGCTGAATTGGAGTATTTGCGTAACAATTTGAATCAGGCAGTTCAGACACAGAATGAAATGAACGCTGCAATTCAGAACATGGACATTACAACCGCCAATGATGCGTATATCCGGCTTTCAAATACCATTTCAGGAACAGAAAGATATATCCGTGATAATGTTGACGAACAAGGGCGGTTCAACCGTGAAATTGAAGAAGGCACGAATGAAGCCAATGAACTAATGCAGACAATCAAGGGGGCGGTTGCGGCATACGCTACAATTCAAACCCTTTCAGCGGCGTTGAACTTATCGGATCAGCTTACTTCCACAACCGCCCGCTTGAATTTGATGAATGACGGGCTGCAAACCACACAGGACTTGCAGAACATGATTTATCTTTCAGCGGAACGGGCAAGGGGCAGCTATCAGGCAACCGCTGATGCCGTTTCCAAACTTGGACTTATGGCGGGTGATGCGTTCAGCAGTTCGGAAGAAATCATTGCCTTCATGGAACAGGTGAATAAGCAATTTACCATTGCTGGAACGGAAGCGGCGGGCATTGATGCCGCTATGTTGCAGCTTACACAAGCAATGGGTTCAGGCGTTCTTCGTGGCGAGGAATACAACAGCATTTTGGAGCAAGCCCCGAATATCATTCAGGCGATTGCTGATTATATGGAAGTTCCAAAGGGGCAATTAAAGGATATGGCAGCGGAAGGACTAATCACCGCTGACATTGTAAAGGCGGCTATGTTTGCGGCGGCTGATGATACCAATGCAAAGTTTGAACAGATGCCGAAAACCTTTTCGCAAATTTGGACTTCTTTTCAGAATACCGCTTTGATGGCATTTCAGCCCGTTCTTCAAAGAATGAATGAAATTGCCAATAGTGAAGCGTTTCAGGGCTTTGTGAACAATGCGATTGAAGCCCTATCAATGGTGGCGGGCATTGCCCTTGAAATCTTTGATTTGCTTGTGGGCGTTGCTGAAATCGTTGGTGAAAATTGGTCGTGGCTATCCCCTATCATTTACGGTGTAGCCGGGGCTTTGGCTGTTTACTACGGCTGGTTGCTGTTGACAAAAGGGGCAGCGTTAGCAACCGCAGCGGCACAAGGTGCATTGACACTTGCTAAAATGCTTGCCGTTCCTGTTTACGCCGCTTTAACGGGTGCGACAATGGCAGATACGGCGGCACAATGGGGGCTGAATTCTGCAATGTACGCTTGCCCTATCGTGTGGATCATTATTCTTATAATCGCCCTGATAGCCCTATTCTATGCGGCGGTGGCGGCGGTGAATAAATTCGCCGGAACTTCCGTTTCCGCAACGGGTATAATTTGCGGGGCGTTCATGGTTGCCCTTGCCTTTATCGGCAATATCTTTGTTGCCCTTTGGAATTTGGTTGTGGATGTGTTCGTGCTTATCTATAACCTTGTGGCAACCGTGGCAAACTTTATCGGCAATGTATTCACCGATCCTATCGGTGCGGTTTGTCGATTGTTCTTTGATTTGGCTGATACCGTGCTTGGAATTCTTCAAGCGTTGGCTTCGGCTATTGATGCAATCTTCGGTTCAAACCTTGCGGGAAGTGTTCAGGGTTGGCGTGATTCTCTTGGCGGTTGGGTTGATGAAACCTTCGGTAAGGGTGATGAAGTAATGGCAAAAATGAACGCTGACGATATGAAACTTGGGCGGTTTGAATACGGGGCAGCTTGGGATGCCGGGTATTCCTTTGGTGAAGGCATTGATGAAAGCATTGCGAATTTCGATCCTTCCAGCCTGTTTGATACCAATGTACCGGGTGCGGGTGACTACGCCGATTTGAGCAATTACGGGGCGGGGCTTGCCGGGGATGTTGGCGATATAGCGGGCAACACCGGGGCAATCAAGGATTCAATGGATATTACAGAAGAAGATTTGAAATATCTTCGTGACATTGCCGAACAGGAAGCGATAAACAGATTTACAACCGCTGAAATCAATATAGAAGCACCAATAACCAACCAAATTTCTAAAGATGTTGATTTGGATGGAGTAGTTGACGGGCTGACGGGTGCAGTAAATGAAGCGGCTGACATTATAGCGGAAGGCGTACACATTTAGCCCCACGATCCCCCGGTGAAATATCCGGGGGATTTTTCTTTACTTGACTATTCGTTACCAATAGTATATAATAAATTCAAAGTAATTGAACACATTTCAAAGGGGGTGTAAGTATGGAAACACGAAAGGGAAATATGATTTTTGGGAAAGCTGGCGGTAATGCAAGCCGGAATTCTTATACTTGTAAAGTATCTGTTCCCAAAACATGGGTTGACCGAATGGGGCTAACCCATGAACAGCGGGAAATAGAACTTGCCTTTGATGGAGATAGGATCACGATTGATAGACCGGAACACAGCCCGGTAAAACATACCCCATTAGCAAGCAATCAGAAAATCCGGCGTTTTGCCTTGCTTTGGATGCAGATGTATAAAAACCACGCTTCCACACCCGGCTTCTATTTTGAAGATGTTTCCTTTGTTGGTGAAGGGCTTGCAGATTTAGGCTTTGAAATGGATTGTGGGGAATCCTTCAAGGCAGCTTTCCCAAACTGTAATTTAGGCGATTGCGAAGCGTGGAAACGGATTGTGAATCAGATTGACAGTGTGCAGCTTTTGGGGGATGCGATTTTCTCACAATGGCGGTACTGGAATCATTGGAGTAATGCACCAATGGAAGAAGCTGATTTTGAATGGTTTGCGCTTGCCTTTTCCCGGCTGGCTGAACTGGCGGCATGATGTTTTGAAAATTAACTTTCAATCTGTTTTCCCCTTTCATATTGCAAGCCCCTAACCAAAGTATCAAAGCCTTTCTGTTTCCGCTTATATAGCCGTTATATGAACCTCTGATATAATATTCCTTGCCGTTTGTGCGGCAAAATCTTATATTTCAGGAGGTTCAGAAGATGAACAGAAACAGAAGAACAGTATTTTTCAGGATCATGGCAACAATTATGTGTGCCGCTTGCGTGGTGGTTATGTGTTCGGGCTATCAGGCAAGGGCAGAAACAACCGCTGATTTCCCCATAGCGAAAAATGGGAATCAGCTTCTTCAAGCGATTGCCGCCGCTGATGATGGCGATACAATCGGAATTTCTGATATGATTGCCTTTTATGAGGGGGTAACGATTGGAGCAGAGGACAAACGAATTACTATTGTTCGGATGAATGAGAATGCTTTTTTGTCCTTTACCGGATCGGATTCTTCTTTGGTGCAAAATGTTGTATTTGACGGGGGAAACATAGAATCCAATTACCCTATGATTAGTTCACAATGTTCTTTAACCGTTGAAAACAGCATTTTTCAAAATTGCATTTGCAATGGTGAAGGTGCTGCACTTGGATTTTATTCTGATGAACTTAACATTGCAAGTTGTGTTTTCAAAGATAATTGGGCATATCGTGGCGGTCATGTTTACATAGCCACTTTGAGAGAAGCAACAATTTCAAGTTGCACTTTTAAGAATGGAGAAGCCAAAGAACAAGGTGGGGCATTGTATGTAACAGGTGAAACCAAAATAAGAAATAGTGTTATTACTAACAATCGGGCGAACTATGGCGGTGGCATTTATCACGGCAGTCAAAATTGTATTATATCCGGCACAAAGATTTATTATAATTCGGCTAACATTTATGGTTCAGATTATGCTACTGAAACTCCTTATTTCTATTTTGCCGAATCGGTTGCTGAACTTACGGAATTATTTGCACCTGATAATTTGAAACCTGTTGAATGGGAGATTTCTAACAATAGCGGGGTTGATGGATTTAAGTTGATTTTGGAAACACTTACACCTATTGAACCTGAACAACCCACAACTCCAGAAAAACCGGAAACGCCGACAGAACCAGAAAACCCGGATGAACCCGACAAGCCAACCGAACCGGAAAACCCCGAGAACCCCGAGAACCCGAATCAGCCGGACACGCCCACAGAGCTGGGGGAGAATGAGCCGCCCAAAGATGAATCGGGAACAGGAACGGACAAGCCCGCAGAAGGTGAAAATAAGCCTTCCGAACCTGAAACACCCCCGGATGATACCCAAAATAAGGGGGATGAACAGCCGCCCGCCGATAACCCGGAAGAAAAACCCGGTGTAAGCGGTTCAGGGAACGCCCCGGCAACCCCTTCCGATTCAACGGGGAATAATGGCGGCAATAATACCAGCAATTCAACAAGCACCACCACAACCAGCGACAACAGAACAACGGATAATTCCGACAATTCCCGGTATTCCAGCACCAGCGATTCTAACAATACATCCACGGTGAATAATTACTATCAGCAGGAAAAACAACCTTCCAGCAGCGGGGAATCGGTTCAAACAATCGTTGTCCCTGTTGGCAACACTGGAAACGGCGAACCGCTGCAACAAACAATCAGAGTTGAAAACCCGGAAGGAACAACGGCAACGGGAAGTTTGGAAGGCTTGACCTTGAATATCAATGTGAACACAGCTTCACAGGATCAGGCGGCAAATACTTCCCCTGTTCAGCAAAGCGGAATATCTTGGTATCAAGCAATCGTTTTGTGCCTTCTGTCTGCTATTTTGGTTTGCTTGTTGAAAAGCCGCTGATTTTGGCTTTATATGGGGTTTTCCCCCGCAGTCTATAACTTCATAGGTTGCGGGGGAAACTCTCTATATAGGGCTTATATGAGGGCGTAGGGAGCAAGGGAAACCATGCTTCAACCTTTGCTTTTTGATTGTCTGAACGGGCGAAAGGCGGTGTTGTAAATTTGTTGCAAATACCCCTGAAAAAATGCAAAGTTTCACAGAGCATTATATATTGAACCCGCATAAAATCAGGGCTTTTCACGCCTTGCATAGCATTGAATTTTGAACTATTTTATGGTAAAATAAGGATGCAAAAATAGCATCATGACTCGGGGTCTGTTGGGCAGGCGTCAAGGCGGACAGATGTCGGGATGAGGGAATCCGGTGAGAATCCGGAGCAATACCCGTTGCCGTATGTGCAGGAGTTTGCAGTTCGTGGCGTGAGCCGGTCATTGAGGGGAAACTTTTGAGAAGGCGGAGCTGTAAGCGTTGGGATTTTTTCTTGAAACTGTACGAGCCGGAAGACCTATGATGTTTATAGGCTTGTTTTGGTGCGTCCAAAATTAGCGAGAAAATGTGTTCCGCAGAAAAGTTCGGCTGCGGCAGTGTTTGTATACGCTGCCGCAGCCTTTTTTGTTTTTTGCAGGGATACGCCTATTTGCGGGAAGACAAAAGAGGAGGAATATTTATGAGAAAAACAAAGGTGTTTCTTTTGCTGTGGGTATTCATGTTGTTCCTTTGTTTATGGAGCGGTATGGCTTGGGCGGCTGAGGTACCTGTTTCCACTGCTGAGGAATTTGCCGCAATGTCTGCGGACGGCAGCTATGTGCTGGAGGCCGATATTACCATTCGTGCGCCTTGGGGCGATATGAGTACGCCTTTTCAAGGTAGCTTCAATGGGAATGGCCACAAGATTACCTTAGACATCCAGGCGACTGCTGCTTACCAAGGGGTATTTGCTGTTTTGGATGGCGCAACGGTGGAGAATCTATTGGTCGATGGGGAGATTCATACGACCCTGGGCTATGCGGCAGGTATTGCAGCAAAAATGACCAATAGTACCGTGAGAAACTGCGGCAGTGAAGTGATGATTGTTTCTACTGGGAATAATAGCACTAATTTTGGTGGTATTGCTGGTTGGGCTAGTGGCAGTACCATAGAAGGGTGCTACAGCAATAGTGCCATTAGCGGAAAAATCAAAAATGTAGGCGGTATTGTAGGACAAACCCAAAGCGTTGGTTGTATCATACGAAATTGTTATAATTTAGGTGATATTACCTCTACTGGTACTTCTGCAGTGCGGGCAGGCGGCATCGTGGGCTATGGCAACAAAGCTGGTACGATAGAAAACTGTTATACTGCTGGCGTCATTGATAATACTGTTCAGAGCGGGGCCTTTGCTGGGTATCTAACGGGGACTACTGCGGAAAATCTGAAAAGTTGTTATTATTTCACAGCAGGCCATAGCCAAGCAGTGGGATTTGCTGTTTCTGGTTCTGATACTACTGGTATTACAGCTAAATCCAAAGAAGATTTAAAGGGGTTAACGGTGGATTTAGGACCGGCGTTTGCAGAGAATCCTAAAGGAGGCTATCCTATTCTTACCTGGCAGGTGGTAAGCGCTCCAGAACCGGCAAAACCAAGCATTGCTATTGTATCTAGTAATGGGGATATTCTCTGGGCAGAAAAAGGCGGTAATCACGAAAATGACACGACCTTAAAAGTTACTTATAAAGAAATGGGTGACGGGACGCCTGCTGTTACCTGGTCTGTTGATGATACGGAAATTATCAAAGGGCAACTGGCGGAAAATAACGGTGACTATATCGTGACAGCCCAAAAAGGCGGTGTGGCTACGGTAACTGCTACAGTGGAATATGAAGGAGAAATCTACACAGCATCTTGTGAGATTAGGGTAGTTCCTCATTTTACCACTGTAGAAATTAAGAATATGGAATCTGCATATGCTGGAAATATTGCGGTGGGACAAACTGTCACTGCTGTGGCAAATACTTTTGGTGGAGCGGAATTTGATGCAACAGCGTATCCGGGCCTTTCTCTGGATTATCAATGGTATCGTTATGAGCCCATAGCAAATCAAGTAACAATGATTTCTAGGGCCACTGGGAAAACTTATACCATTACAGAGGATTTTCAAGAGGGGGATAAGATTGGTGTTTCTGTCTATTGTAATGGGCAAGAAGTTCATTCTTATGTAGATGGCCAAAAAACTGTCCGCTCGGCAGATTATGGTAAGCTATATGCCATTGCCTATGGGGAAGATGTTATGAACTTGCCGGTGGATGTGAAAGAAGATATACAGTTGATGTTGCCTTTCTCTGTAACCAGAGATGACATTACTGCCCAAATAGAATGGAGCGGCTTCAATGCAATCATCGCTGCTGATGGCGGTGTAACTCGTCCGAAAAGCGGGAAAATACAAGTGACCTTACGGGCAAAATTTATCTACGGTGATGCCTTCTGTAACCGTGATATAAAAATCACAGTGTGGTCTGATGAGGCGATAGATGCTGATGTTAACGATAAACAAATCATATTAAAAGAAGCTCTTGGCTCTTTGGGCAGTTCCTACACCATGTATCCAGTCTATGGCAAAGACAGTAATATAAATACCATGTTGTCAGAGGCATTGGCAGCAAAAGGCTATGCGGACATTACTGCTTCTGTAAAAACTGTGCAGGAAATCTATGGCGGTGCTGCTATTAGGGAGAATGGTGATATTGTCTATTTCTATGCAGAGCCGAATCTTTTGCCGGTTATCAAGCATGGCAGTTATCGAGTGACCTTTACTTTGGAAAAAGATGGTGTAGCGCTGGATTATGAAGATGTGCCTGTTATCATTTATTGGGATAGAGACCTGGTAAAGGCAGTGATGACCAGTGAAATCTTAGATAAGGTTACACTGGATAGTGAAAACTTACTAACAGGGAATATTTCTTTGCCCAAGGTGGTAGACGGTAAACGCTGGACGCAAATTTCTTGGCAATCCTCTAATGACCGTGTGTTATCCATCAGCAGTGAAAATCAAACTACGGCTGATACGCTTTTTGCTCCTTATGTGGGGGTAGTAAAACCAGGACAGGCCGAGCAATCTATTACCTTGACGGCAGCTTTTACCTTCCAGTTTACCAATGATGTGACGGGCCGGGAGGAACCTATCGTTCTCTATAAAACCTTTGATATGACGGTAGCACCGCTTGATGCAGAACAAGCGGCAGCCATTCAAGCAGAACTATGGGCTAAACTAGACCAAGGCTTTGCAGCCAAAGGCTTACGGGATGCCGTGACAGGAGAACTGTTAGCATCAGATGCAAATGGTGTTTACACCGTAGGGAATGATATACAGTTGCCTACTACTAGAGATTTCGGGGTAGATGGTAAGTATTATCCGATTACCATTACCAGTGATGATGAGACAGTCGCAAAAGCGCCTGATGTGGCAAATGCTGCTCGAGTAGAAATCTATCGTCCTGGGGTAGGACAACCGGACGCTATGGCAACGATTACTGTAACTATGCAGGATAAGGATACTAGTGTGGTGGCTTCCCGCACCTTTACCATCTCGGTATCAGCACTGACCCAGGCGGAGGTAGAAAAGGAACTTGCATTGATGCGGCAGGTAAAAGCGGCCTATTTTGATGGGCTGAAGGGAGAGAATGTTGCTCGTGATGATGTGCGGACAGACCTTATGCCGTTCCTGGAGGTATATCAAGATGCTAATGGAAATCTTGTCTGGGTGCGAAACCACAGTGACAGCGTAGGCTATGGTATTGTACCCACACCTATAAAGGGTTGGGAAGATTTGGAGCTGTGGCGGCTTTTCAAATCCAGCAATCCCAATGTAGTCAGCCATGAGACGTTGGAGGTAACTCGACAGCCAGAGGCAAAAGGGGTAACGGTGACTAGTTATCTTTCCAGTGAGACCCTGGGAAGGTATGGAGAACTATACAAAAAAGACCCTGTCCGTTACAGTGAATATGCAGATTGTGCAGAACTGTATTATCAAGAGGTTTCTACTGATGCAGTGGGGTCTGCTGCAAGGGTTATGAAAAAGGTTTCTCCAAAAGCGTCTATCCCGGTGGAAATGAATGCGTTGTTTATGCCAAATAGGACAGTGTCTATGGTGGTGAGAGGTACTAAAAACCCCGATAGCGCTGTGCCGGTAGTGGAGACCATAGATGTTTCTTTTTCCCTCCTGGGGCTGGATGGAACGGAATGGATTTCGGCTACGGACTTGACTGATTTAGAGGAATCGTCTACTGTATATGATGTGTTTACCAGAATGTTAACAGATGAAGGATACACTGCTACCCGGCAAAGGGGTACCTATATCGTTTCTATCAGTGGTCCAAAGGGGACTTTATCAGAAAAAGAATATGGGGACCGTTCTGGTTGGATGTACCGTGTTAATGGGAAAATCCCTGATGTTTATA
>CAMNVD010000004.1 GCA_946562005.1 uncultured Clostridia bacterium
ATGGAGAGTTGGCCGAGTCGGTCGAAGGCGCTCGCCTGCTAAGCGAGTATACGGGTAACACTGTATCGAGGGTTCGAATCCCTTGCTCTCCGCCAAAATCCCGAAGGCTTTCCCTTCGGGATTTTACTTTATCTGACAACCGCAAAACAGAAATAATAAAAATTAAGGAGTTATCGTGATGAAATATACTTATTACCCGCAAAACATTTGCCCAAAAGAAATCACTTTTGATATTCAAAATGACGTCATTACTGAGATTCATTTTCTAGGGGGCTGCAACGGCAATCTCAAAGCCATCGCAAAGCTAGTAGACGGCTGGACCGTAGAAGAAATCGTCTCAAAGCTTGCCGGCAACACCTGCGGATATAAAGATACCTCTTGCGCCGACCAACTAGCCCTAGCTGTGCAAGAAGCCTACCAAGCCCAAAGTAAAGTAGGCTAACCCCATAATTACATCATCTTTAAAGCAAAAACAGAACCAGGAAATATGTGCCTTGGTTCTGTTTTTTTATATTTGATATTGTTTTTTTGCTCGTCTTAAGAGGCGCTCCCACCGCTCCCCTTGCCAATAAAGAAAGAGACTGTTGCTCAGGCCATGAGCCACGTCAAGATAAATGCTGGTGACCGAGGCGGCAAGGAGCGCCCCCCAGGAAAAATCCGGCATAAAGGCAAGCACACTCCATACATTCATACCAATACCAAAAAGAATCCCACTGATAAAGCCCCAGCCAATCAAAAATAAGCGAGAGCGAGAAAGATAATCCCCCATCATACCACTAACGCCACCCATGGCCCCCCAAGCCACCATTTGCCATAAGCTCCAGGGCCCATGACCAAGAAAAAGATTGGAGATAAAGGCTGCACCCACCCCCACCATGAAGCCAAACTTACCGCCAAAAACCATACCGCAAAGAATGACAATAAAAGAAGTAGGCTGCACGCTGGGAACAGGCGCAAAGACCACCCGTCCTAAACCACCCAGGACAATGCACAATGCTAAAAGAATCAGCCTTGCCGCACCATACCGTTCCTGCTCAAACCAAAGCACCCCAAAGAAAAGAAAGGCAAGGAGCGCAAGAAAGCAGACTGCCGGCCTGGATACAACTTGTTGCAAATATCCTTGGGAAATCCCCCAAAGAATACCAAAACACAAAAGGCCCAAAAGCAGCAATACCATAGAAACACCTAGTGATTTTTTTCTTTCCATATGCCGCTTGCCTCCTTTCCACATAGCTTCCTGCACAATAAGGCATACCATATTGTCACCATACAGTCATCCTAAACGAATGCAAAGAATCTATCCTCTACCCCTTATCGCAAAAGCATTACGTTCTACTGCTATGGCCTACCTTATCCCCAGTTTTCAGGGATATTGTCCGCATTGTACCAGCCTAATTTCTTAGCCCAATCACCAAAGAGCCGAGCCCCTACCGTGGTCTGCCAATATCTGCCGGTGAAAAAGTCTGCTCCAGACTGGGCTTTCGTTAGAGTGCCATAGCAGAGGGTGGTAAAGCTAGTACCGACTGCCGCCGCAAACTCCAAATCATGCGTAGCCAATATGACGCCGCTATGAGCTTTTTGCCGGAGCAGGGCAATAAGGGCCTCTTTGATTTCCTCATCCAGCCCACGAGTAGGCTCGTCTAAAAGATAGACCGCCGCCGACCGGGCTAACGTCATAGCAAGAGCTACCCGCTGCTGCTGCCCAACGCTTAACGTATACAAATCCTTCTCTAAGAAGGAATCAATGCCCAGCCTTTTCACAATGGCTAGGAAATCTTCCTTTTCCTGATAATTCTTATCAATGGCCAAGAATTCCTGATGAGGCGTATCACAACGAAAATGATATTGACTAGCCTGAGACAGATAGCTGATACCTGCGCCCTTTTCCGCTAATTGCCACCTTCCCTGCAAGGGCTTAATTAACCCCGCCATGGTCCCCAGCAGGGTAGTTTTCCCTGCGCCGTTGCTGCCACACACCACCAGCCGTTCTCCTTGGTGCAGCGCCAGGGAGATTTGCTTTAAAAGCACCTTTTTCTCTTCTGGATAGGCAAAGGAGACTTCCCTCCCCCGCAATAATAAGGAACCTGGCTGCGCTGCGGCTAAGTCTTTCTGTTCGGCTATTGACTGAGCAGGCATAATTTCCTTATCATCCCAACCCCAAACAGACAGAAGAGACTGCCCCTCCTGGACCGTAAGAGGCAGATGGTATAATTCTTTGCCGCTTTTGGCAAAGATTTTACTGACTAGCGGCAGACCAAAGTCATCCTGCTGTTCCCGGCCAAAAGCGATGAAATCCCGAGGACTCCCTATAAAAGAAAGATTGCCCCGGTCTATCTTGATAACCTGGTCTGCCAAGCTCCAGATATCCTCCAGCCGCTGCTCACTCATGAGAATGGCTACAGATGTTTCCCGCCGCAGCCGTGCTAGGATTTCTACTACCCGGCGGGCGCTTTCTGGGTCCAGCTGAGAAAGAGGCTCGTCCAAAAGCAATAGCTTAGGGCGAAAGCAGAGAATAGCGCATAAATTTACCAGCTGCTTTTGCCCGCCGGAAAGTTCCGCTGTTTTTTTCTCCAGGAGGTGCTCAATACCGCAAAAACTAACCGTATCCCCAATGCGAATCTGGATTTCCTCCGCCGGAAGCCCCATATTTTCCAGGCCAAAAGCCAGCTCCCCATAGACCGTCTCCATTACCATCTGCGCATCAGGATTTTGAAAGAGAAATCCAATGTCGGCTACTGCTTCCAGAGGGGATAATTGGGCCAGCGGCCGCCCAGCAAAAGTAATCATACCGCTTTTTTCTCCTTGTGGGGCAAGAACAGGCTTTAGGTTCCGCAGTAGGGTTGTTTTCCCGCTACCGCTCTTGCCCAAAAGCAACGTAACCTGACCAGAATACAATGAAAAATTTGCTTTACCGATGACAGGATGCTGCCCATCTGGATAGGTAAAAGAAAAATCCCTCACTGCAAGCAAGGCCTGGGTCTGTTCCTCTTCCGCCGCCTGCTCACACCCGCTCCAGTTATTTGCTAGGTTAGATGGATTTATTTTGTATAAGTCCGCCATATGCGCCCCTCCTTTCCTTCCCAATAAATGAAAAGTCCCACCATCCATAGGAGACATAACCATTCCGCCGCCACCCACTGATAGTAGCTGCCGGCCATGAACAAACAAACGGCTCCCAGGCAACAGCCTAGGCTCAGCACGTCCCGCCACCGCCAGGGATACGTATTGACACTGCTGCCGGCAGAGAGACCATAACCACGGCTATTGACGCTATCTACCGTCTCCAGGCCCCACTGGATAGACCACCCGGCAAAGGCATAAAGCACATCCCCTACCTCCCGGCAACGTTCCCGGAGAGAAGCGTTCTCCTGCCCTTTCAGTGAGAGGATGCGCCATTTTTCTTCCATATTTTTTTTGCAGCGGGCAAAGAGCCCCCCGGAGAAGAGAAATACCATCGCTGTCTGAGGCAGCACACGCCGGCAAAGCCACAGCCACTTATCCCCTGGAAATGCCTTTAAGATGACTTGCCAAAAGAGGAGAAGGGAGAAGAGCAACGCCCCCATATATAGGCCATAAATCAACCCTTCTTTTAAGATAGGCCGCCCCAGAAAATAGAAGAGAATCTCCCGACCCCGCTGGTAAAAAAACAGATTAAATAGCACTGTTACCACAGCAAGGAGCCAATACCACTTGAGAGAAGCGCTCCCCCGCCGTCCCAGCCGCCAAAAGTACCAGAACAGATTCCCCCCTAGGAGCAAGAGACCATAAAAGGACTGGGCATAAAAGAACATGGCAAAAAGCCATGCGCCCAGCACGCACAGCAGCACCACAGGATGAAGTTTGGCAATGCCCCAATTCATAGCGGGCTCCTTTCCGCTAACATCAGCATAACAATGAGAAGCGCACACTACCGCCAACCACCCCTACCCAAGTCATCGGGGAGCCGCCGCCTGTTTGACGCGGGGAGATAGAAATACAAGCGAGGCTGTTACTAGGTCAACCAGGCGGCAGTTTTGCTTCTTTTTCAAAAAGAAGTTAAAGATTTACCCAAAGAAACTCATAACATTTGCCCTTCTGTCAAAAGTAGGCTATACATTATAAAAAATTACAGATTACTTCTGACAGCTGGGCAAGTACAATATGTTACTTTGGGTCACTTTTCTGTTCTTTGCCCGCAAAGAACCAAACTTGCAATCTGGTTGCCTTAACCTTGCAGCCTCGTCACCACTCGTCTCTCCCCGCGGCAAACAGATTGCCTTCCCCGACAACAAAAAATCTCAAGTTACTTTATTCTTCAAGCAAAAAATCACAGCTAACTTTTAATACTTTCGCTATCACTTTTAACTCAATATCCGTTACAAATCGTTTGCCGTTCTCAATACGTTGCACTGCATTTTTATCAATATTTAATCCAGCTAATTGCAGCATATGCGCAAATTTCCTTTGTGACGTTTTCTCAGGAAGATTCTGCCGCAATTCCTTTATTTTCTTGCCACAAAGATTATTTACGCCATTTTCAGCCCTATTCTTATACATAAAAACCACCTCTTTTTGACATTTAGTAGTTGTCATTTTGTTTATTATATGCTAAAATCAAACACGAGTTGACATTCAGTAAATGTCAATAAACAAAAAGGAGGTGATTTTATGAAAAGCGTTTTGTACGACCTCTATTATGGTAATATCGACCCTTCTTCGTTCTATGAACCTTTGTTAAAGGAACATCGCAATTTCTTGCGACGAAAATTCGATTCCCTTGATACGCTGGAGGAAATATTAGATGAGGAGAAGCCCATGTTAAAAACAATCCTTGAAGAAGTATTGGATTTTGCTTTTGTAGAAGCCCATTGGGACACCTCTAACGCCTTTATGCAGGGGTTTTCCCTGGGCGCACGCATCATAGCAGAGGCTTATACACTGGACCTTTCCGCCAAAAATGATTGAAAAACCCTGACAAAAAAGGTCCTTCCCAAGGGAAGGACCTTTGTATATTCTTTTGCAGCTTTGCTTATTTTTGCGGAGCTGGGATTTCCGTGATGCCACCCATGTAAGGCACCAGCACGTCTGGGATTTTCACACTGCCGTCTGCTTGTTGGTAGTTTTCCAGGATGGCAGCTACCGTCCGCCCTACGGCAAGACCGGAGCCATTTAAGGTGTGGACGAATTCCGGTTTGCTGTTTGCATCCCGACGGAAACGGATATTAGCCCGTCTAGCCTGGAAATCAACAAAGTTGGAGCAAGAAGAGATTTCCTTATATGCACTGTAGCTAGGAAGCCATACTTCTAGGTCATAAGTCTTGCTAGAGGAGAAGCCTAGATCCCCAGTGCAGAGGATAATCACCCGATAAGGCAGCCCCAAAAGCTGCAATACTTTTTCTGCATGGCCCGTTAATTTTTCCAGCTCTTCATCGCTTTCTTCCGGCTTGGTAAATTTCACCATTTCCACCTTGTTAAATTGGTGTTGGCGGATGATACCTCTGGTATCTCTCCCGGCAGAGCCTGCCTCCGCCCGGAAACAGGCAGAATACGCTGTATGAGAAAGGGGCAGTTGGTCGCCAGATAAGATTTCGTCCCGATACATATTGGTGACGGTTACTTCCGCCGTAGGGATGAGGTAATAGTCCAGCCCTTCCAGCTTAAACATATCTTCGGAGAATTTTGGCAATTGTCCTGTGCCAATCATGCTGGCGCTATTAGCAATGAAAGGTGTAAACATTTCCGTGTAGCCATCTTCTTGAGTATGGATATCTAAGAAGAAATTGATAACGGCCCGTTCTAGTCTTGCCCCCAGTCCCTTATAGAGGGTAAACCGAGCGCCAGTGAGCTTGGCCCCACGGGCAAAGTCCAGGATGTCTAGCTCTTCCCCGATGTCCCAGTGAGCCTTGAAATCAAAGTCAAAATCTCTAGGTGTACCCCACTTGCGGATTTCCACGTTATCGTCTTCGGAAGTCCCTACCGGCACACAGCCTTGGGGGATATTGGGAATGGTGAGGATTTCCGATTGGATTTTGGCGTCAATTTCTGCTAATACCTGGTCTTTGACAGCGATTTCATCCCCCAGCTTACGGGTGGCTTCCATTTGTTCCGCTGCATCTTTGCCTTGTTGCTTTAAGATACCGATTTCTTTAGAAGCTGCATTCCGAGTTGCTTTCATTTGTTCTACTTCTGTTAAGAGTGCCCGCCGCTCCTGTTCTAGTTTTAAGAAGCCGTCCAAAGAAACTTTACCGCCTCTTTTTGCCAAGGCTTCTTCTACGATTTGCTGATTTTCACGAATAAATTTAATATCCAGCATTTCTTTGCCTCCTATAAATATCTAACACTAATATCCATAGATTCTTACTACCTACTTAAACGTCACCCTAAGCGTAGCCGAAGGGTCTTACCCCTAGTCTTCACTTCATTCAGAATGACAATGCAGATAGATTCGCAACAATCCGTACCTTGCTTTCATTCGAAATGATAGTAACAAAGTACGCTATTGCCTTAATTTCATTGTCGTTTCTTTATATTATACCCATATTTGTCCACAAATACCAGCCCTTTCCTAAAAATCTTCTTTTCCGCTTTTCAAAATCTCATGAAAAATTAAAAGAGATACAGATTTTATCCGCATCTCTTTTCTTATCCTATAAGTTTTTATTTTATTTATTGCAATGGCAATTCTTCTTGATTGAGTGGCGCTCCGGTTTCGTCATCCGTACCGGTAGGGTCATCTTTACCGCCGATGACTTTTGCCATGTCGATGACAGCATCCCCTTCACCTAAGCGGATGAGAGTTACCCCATGGGCGTATCTACCTTGTTGAGAGATATCGTCCACATTGATGCGGATGATAATGCCCTCTCTGGACATAATCATCATTTCATCGCCAGGACGCACCACTTCGATAGCTGCAAGTTTTCCCGTCTTTTCATTGCAGCGGAGGGCAAATACCCCTTTGCCGCCCCGGCCGGTCTGTCTGAAATCTTTAATTGGCGTCCGTTTGCCATAGCCCCGTTCAGAAACGACTAACAGTTCTCCGCCTTCTTGAACGGTATCCATGCTGACAACATAGTCGTCATCAGCAAGACGGATGCCTCGTACCCCACGAGTCACTCTGCCCATAGGACGGACGTCTTCTTCAGAGAAGCGAATAGCCGCACCGTCTGCCGTAGAGAGGATGATTTCTTCATCGCCCTTGGTCAGCTTCACCCCGATAAGATGGTCACCGTCATCCAGCTTAATCGCCTGGAGACCGTCCCGACGAGAGGAATCATAGTCCGTTAAGAGGCTCTTCTTCACCGTACCTTGGGCTGTCGCCATAAAGAGATAATAATCCTCGGTGAACTGTTTTACTGGAATCACTGCCGTCACTTCATCTTCCCCAGTAAGGTTCAGGAGGTTAACTAAGGCAGTCCCTTTGGCAGTCCGTCCCGCTTCTGGGATTTCATGGACTTTCAGGCGGAAGCATTTGCCCTTGTCCGTAAAGAACATCAGGTAGTTATGGGTAGTGGTGATAAACAGCTTATCTACAAAATCTTCCTGCTTGGTAGACATAGCCGTCACCCCTCTGCCGCCCCGCTTCTGCTGACGGTAGGTGCCCACAGGGATACGTTTGATGTAGCCATTGTTGGTGATGGTAATAACCACATCTTCATCAGCGATTAAGTCTTCTACAGACAAATCACCTTCGTCATAGGTGATAACCGTTCTTCTTTCATCGCTAAATTTATCTTTAATAGCAGTGATTTCTTCCTTGACGATAGAAAGCACCAACTGTTCATTACTAAGCACTTCCTGGAGATAAGCAATGGTCTTAATGAGCTCTCTATATTCATCTTCCAGCTTTTCCCGTTCCAATCCGGTAAGCGCCCGCAAGCGCATTTCCAGGATTGCCTGAGTTTGCTTTTCAGAAAGACCGAACCGCGCCATAAGCTTTTCCTTCGCTTCGGCAGTAGAGGCAGCAGAACGAATGGTGGCTACTACTTCGTCGATAAAGTCTAAGGCGATTTTTAACCCTTCCACGATGTGAGCCCGGGCTTCCGCCTTAGCTAAATCAAAGCGGCTGCGGCGGACAATAACATCCTCCTGGTGTTTGATATAGTGGGTCAAAATCTGCTTTAGGTTTAATACCCGAGGCACACCATCTACCAGCGCTAACATGATAGCGCCAAAAGTTTCCTGCATCTGGGTATGTTTATAGAGCTGGTTTAAGATAACGTTGCCGTTGACATCACGTCTCAGCTCGATAACAACCCGCATCCCTTCCCGGTCACTTTCGTCCCGGAGGTCCGTAATACCGTCGATTTTCTTATCCCGCACCAATTCTGCAATGCGTTCGATGAGGCGGGCTTTATTTACCTGATAAGGAAGCTCTGTCACGATAATCCGTTGCTTGCCATTGGACATTTGCTCGATGACAGAACGAGCCCGCACACGGATAGCGCCCCGGCCCGTTTCATAAGCAGAAGCAATACCGTCCGTGCCTAAGATAATGCCGGCAGTAGGAAAGTCTGGCCCTTTGATATACTGCCGCAACCCCTTAATATCAATATCTGGGTTATCGATTAAAGCCACTACCCCGTCAATGACTTCCCCTAAATTATGAGGAGGGATATTAGTAGCCATGCCGACAGCAATCCCAGAGGAACCGTTGACCAATAAATTTGGGAAACGAGCAGGGAGCACCGAAGGCTCCTGGTCGTCACCGTCATAGTTAGGCATGAAGTCAACAGTGTCTTTATTTAGGTCCGTCATCATTTCCAGGGCGATTTTCTGCATACGGACTTCCGTATAACGCATAGCCGCCGCCGAGTCACCATCGACAGAACCAAAGTTCCCGTGGCCATCTACAAGCGGCATTCTCAGAGAGAAATCCTGGGCTAGACGAACGATGGTGTCATACACCGCTGTATCACCGTGTGGGTGATACTTCCCTAAAACGTCCCCTACCACACGGGCAGATTTTTTATGAGGTTTATCCGGCGTCACCCCTTGCTCATACATAGAGTAGAGCACCCGACGGTGAACAGGCTTCAAGCCGTCCCGCACATCAGGGAGCGCACGCCCCACGATAACACTCATGGCATACTCGATATAAGAATCTTTCATTTCCCGTTCTACATTGACGGGAACGATTTTGCCATTGATAAATTCTTCCATTTATATGTTCCTCCTATGAGACGAAGCGTTTAAATATCCAAGAATCTGGCATAAGTAGCATTTTCTTCAATAAATGCCCGTCTTGGTTCCACCTTGTCCCCCATGAGCAGGGTGAAGATTTCATCTGCGGCGATGGCGTCTTCTACCGTTGCCTGGAGGAGCGTTCTGGTTTCCGGGTTCATGGTAGTTTCCCACAGCTGTTCTGGGTTCATTTCACCAAGACCTTTATACCGCTGCACATCGTATTTTTCCCGGTCTTTCCCCTGGAAAAATTCTTCCAAGTCTTCCTCTTTATAGCAATAGTGCTCCTCTTTGCCGCCTTTGAGTTTGGCCTTAAAGAGCGGCGGTTGGGCGATGTAAACATACCCGGCGTCAATCAGAGGCCGCATATAGCGGAAGAAGAAAGTCAGGAGCAGGGTGCGGATATGCGCCCCGTCCACGTCGGCATCGGTCATGATAATCAACTTGTGATAACGAGCTTTAGAAATATCAAATTCCCCAGAAATACCCGTCCCCATAGCTGTAATCATATTGCGGATTTCATCACTGTTGAGGATTTTATCCAGCCGAGCTTTTTCTACGTTTAAGATTTTCCCTCTTAATGGCAGGATAGCCTGGGTCCTTCTATCTCTGCCTTGTTTTGCAGAGCCGCCTGCGGAGTCCCCTTCGACTAGATATAACTCGCAAAAAGCAGGGTCCTTCACAGAGCAATCAGCTAGTTTCCCAGGTAAACTGCTTTTTTCTAAGGCATTTTGTCTGCGAGTCAAATCCCGCGCCTTCCGGGCCGCTTCTCTTGCCCTTGCCGCTTGGACTGCCTTTTCGATGACAGACTTGGTTTGGGTAGGATTTTCTTCGAAATAAGTGCCCAGCTGCTCGGTGACCGCACCGTCTACGATGCCACGAACTTCACTATTACCCAGTTTTGTTTTGGTTTGCCCTTCAAATTGGGGTTCTAATACTTTAACGCTAACAACAGCAGTAATGCCTTCTCTCACGTCTTCCCCGCTTAAGTTAGCATTGCTGTCTTTTAAGATGTTTAACCGTCTAGCATAATCGTTAATCACCCGGGTAAGAGCTGTTTTAAAGCCTACTTCATGAGTACCGCCTTCCTGGGTATGAATGTTATTAACATAAGAGAAAATATTTTCACTATAGCCGTCAGTATATTGGAGGGCTACTTCATATTGAACGCTGTCCTTTTCCCCGGCAAAATACACAACAGGGTGAAGGGCGTCTTTACTTTTGTTGAGATATTCTACAAAGTCCCGGATACCACCGTCGAAACAGAAAAGCTGTTCCCAGTCTTCCCGTTCGTCTCGGAGGAAGATTTCTACCCCTTTGTTTAAGAAAGCAAGCTCCCTTAACCGCTGCAAGAGAGATTCTTTATGGAAGATGGTCCCTTCTTGGAAGATTTCATCATCCGCACGGAACCGTACCGTGGTCCCAGAGGTCGTTACAGCTTCTCCCTTTACCAGTTCGCTAGTAGGCTTGCCTCGTTCATAGCTTTGGGTATAGCGATAACCGTCTTTGTCTATCTGCACGGTGAGCCAAGCAGAGAGCGCATTTACCACACTGAGGCCTACCCCGTGGAGCCCACCGGATACCTTATAGCCCCCGCCGCCAAATTTCCCGCCAGCATGAAGCATGGTAAGAGCTGCCTCTGCTGCCGATTTCCCCGTTTTGGGGTGGATATCTACCGGAATCCCCCGCCCGTTATCCGAGACAGAGATACTTTCATCAGTATGGATGACAATATCAATGTGATTGCAATATCCAGCAAGGGCTTCGTCGATGCTGTTATCAACGATTTCATAGACCAAATGGTGCAGCCCCCGACTGCTGGTAGTCCCAATATACATCCCTGGGCGTTTTCGTACCGCTTCTAGACCCTCTAAAATCTGGATTTGACTAGCGCCGTATTCTCCGTCTTGTTCAGAGATATTTTGGTTTTTATCTTCCGCCATTCTGTTGCTTCACTCCTTTATCTATATTTACCTGCATCCTTCGCCAAAACGCCATGGTCACCCTAGACATAAATGTAATTTACCTCTGCGTACGTAAGCAAAACTAACTACTTTTTAAGCAAAGCGTCAGCGCTGGAAGTAGTTAGTCGTCTCTCTTAGTACATAGCACAGCAAGTCATTCTGAGCGTTAGCGAAGAATCCCAAAGACTGTATCAATCTTAGTTAAAATTCATCATTCTCCCACCTTAGGATAAGGATGGAAATTTATCCTAGACAATCTAAATTATACCATAACCTTCACAGTATCACAAGCAAAATTAAGCAGAAAAAATCGTCTTCATCTGCTGGTAGACCTCTTGATGGCAAGGAGTAGATACCCCCAGCCGTTGGCCCCATCTTATCAAATAGCCATTGATATAATCAATCTCTGTTTGCCGACCATAGGTAATATCCTGATACATGGAGGAGTAGTTTTCAGCCGTTGCCCCAATAGTTTCTGCCAAAGCCCGCTCCACTGCATCAGCAGATAAAAAAGCAGAGTTATCCAGCACCGCCTTGCCATAAGCAAATCCCACCGCAAGCCCCTCTTGTAACAACTTATGTTTGACCAACCGCTGTGCTTCGGTAAGCTGTGCGTCTGCCAGCCCACCGTTGGCTACCCGCCAAAGGGAAGAGAGAGGGTTTATCACACCATTGACCAATAACTTCTGCCACATGGCCACTGGGAAATCCTGTCGATAGCTACACCCCTCAACAACGGATAAAATATCCCGTAGCCGCTCCCTTGCCAACCCATCAGGAAGATAATCTCCACAAGCCGGCGGTAAGCTTCCCCAGTAAATAGGCCCGGCACCCCGCAAATAGACTTCACCAGGATTTTTTAAATAAGCGCCCTGAAAAGAAACAGCAAAAAACACCTGTCCCAGCTTGGCGATAGCGTTTTTTGCATCCGCTCGGTCTTGCCATGCAGCAATAAGGCCCTCCCCACCAAAGCCTGCACCATTTGCCAGGCATAATACAGGAGTCCCCGCTAGCAGTAGCGGCAATAAGACGCCAAGAACGTCGTCCACCTGATACGCCTTAACAGCCAGGATAACCGCCCCTATTTCCGCTAACGGCAAATCAGAAATATCCTGTGCCATTCTTATCTGCACCCGCTCCGGCGGAGGCTTTTGGCCATGAAATAATAGATAGCCTCTTTCTTTACAAATGCTATAGCGGGCAAAGTCTCTTTCCACCACCCACAAATTATGCACGCCGGTAAGCCCTAAGAGCGACGCCCAAAGAGAGCCCATAGCGCCGCCGCCAATGACAGCAATTTGCATCGCCCTGCCGCCTCCTTTTTGTCTATTTTCAATGTAAATATAAGGAGAGGTCGCCCTCTCCTTAATCAAACTTAATTTATGCTACCAGATTGTCATCCTAACTATCTTGTCATTTTGAGCGTAGCCGCAGAACCTTTTAAGATTCTTCACTTTGTTCAGGCAAACAACCGGCAATAAGACTGCCTGTGCTATTTTTTGCCTGTTTAATAAATCTTTTTTAACTCTTCCGCATCCATGGCGAAGCTATGGGCATCATCTGGGAAGCTGCCATTTTTCACATCAGCGACAAATTCATTAAATGCCTGTAAGATAGTATCACCCAAGTTAGCATACTTTTTCACGAAAACCTGATTAAAGCCGCTGTCAAAACCCAGCATATCATGGAGCACCAGAACTTGTCCGTCACATTCAGCGCCAGCACCAATGCCGATAGTGGGCACGTCTAATTTCTCTGTAACCATAGCTGCTACTTCTTTGGTAACACATTCTAAGAGCACACAAAAAGCGCCTGCCTCTTCTAAGGTCTGAGCCGCCTCTACCAGACCATAGGCCGCTTCTTCATTACGCCCCTGGATTTTATACCCGCCCAGCTTAGAGACGGTCTGCGGAGTAAGACCGATATGCGCCATTACAGGAATACCCATCTTCACCATAGCTTGTACGGTCAGTGCAATTTCTTCACCGCCTTCGATTTTCACCCCATGTGCGCCGCCTTCCTTCATAAGACGGATAGCGCTTTCGATGGCCTGCTCTTTACCGCATTGATAAGAGCCAAAGGGCATATCTGCGATAACCAAAGTATTTTTTACCGCACGAGCCACCGGACGAGTATGATGAATCATATCTTCTAATGTCACCGGCACAGTAGTATCATAGCCCAGCATCACATTGCCGAGGGAATCCCCGACTAAGATAATATCTGCGTCGCTTGCTTCAGCGATTTTTGCAAAGGCATAGTCATAGGCTGTTACCATGACGATTTTTTCACCTTTTTCTTTTTTCAGTTGCAAGCCAGGGATTGTCACCTTTTTCTTTGCCATTTTCCACGAAACCTCCTTAAAACCGCTACTCTTCATTCTTTATTCTTTATTCTTCATTAAATATACCTTATTATCCACTGTCATTCTTTTAACCTCTTCGACTACCCTTTCGTACTGCGTGGACCAGCCTGTCATGCTCAGATTTTATTTTTATATTGTTGTCATTTTACCACAATTTTCCGAAAATAACCAGCGTCCTGTCAATAAATCCTAAAATTCCCTACTAAAAGCAAGAAGAATTTAAATTAAATTGAAACCAAATAAAGCCTGTGTTAGAATAAAGGTTAATCATACATCATGGATTATAAAAAAAATCCAAATATTGGATTATGATAGATAAAAGGAGCATTGTTAATCGTGAAGCAACCATATTTTACCTCAGAAAACAAAAAACACCTGCTGCTGAACGGCCTTTTGGTAGCCTTCGGCATTTGTCTTTATTTTTATTTTATCCATATTGAAGAGATGCACGATTTCTGGGCAAAGCTCACCACCATTTTGAGCCCGTTCATTATTGGCGGCATCTTCGCCTATTTGTTATTCCGTCCTACCATGTGGGCAGAAAAGCTGCTTTTTTCCCTGCCCGGTATGAAGAAAGCGCCAGCTCGGCTGGTGCGGCTCCTCGCTATTTTGCTGGCAGTGACGTTCTTTGTGATTTTAATCGTTATTCTTATCGCTAACGTACTACCAGAGTTAGTCAATAGCTTAATGACCTTATTTAATGCCTTTCCGGAATTATTAAGCTCTTTAGAAAGCAATATTTGGACTTGGCTGGACTCCTTAAACGAAAGCCAACAAGAATACCTACAGTCCTTTATTCATTCTGCTTCTACTTATTTGCAACAGATGGCAGCATATCTTGCTACCCTCATTCCAGAGATTTTTAATTATTCCCGCGCTGCATCTAAAATGCTTTTAAATATTTTCGTATCCATGATTATCACTGTGTACCTGCTGCTGGATAAAGAGGCATTCCTGCCAAAGCTGAAGCGGAATATTTTGGCTGTTTTCGGCCCGGAAAGAGCCGGTCGCATCAATAAAGTAGGCACCCTGACCAATCATATTTTCAGCAATTTCATTGCCGGGAAAATCTTGGACTCCATCATTATCGGCGTGCTGTGTTTTGCGTGCCTGGCTTTAATGAAGATGCCCTATCACCTGCTTATCAGCGTGATTATTGGCGTCACCAATGTCATTCCCTTCTTTGGTCCCTTCATCGGGGCGGTGCCCAGCATTTTCCTCATCCTCATGGTAGACCCACCCAAGGCGTTGTTACTGGCTATTTTCATCCTCATTTTGCAGCAAGTAGACGGCAACATTATCGGGCCGAAGATTTTAGGAGACTCTATTGGCCTGCCTTCTATCTGGATTGTTTTCGCCATCTTAGTGGGCGGCGGTCTATTTGGCTTTATTGGGATGTTAGTAGGCGTGCCTACCTTTGCAGTGCTTTACACCTTGTTTAATGAATTTGCCGAGAAACGCATCGCCGAACAAAAAAATACCCCCGAAACCACCGCCGAAAAATAGGAGATGAAGATGATGGCAGAAACCCCTGCGACAACAACTGCCAAAAAGAAATTAAAAAAGAAGGTATTCCGTCTAGGCCTATCCATGGTAAAACCGCTGCTTCTCTTTGGCGTGCTACTTCTCATAGCAGACGGCTGTGCGCTAGCCGGATTTATCCATAGCTATGAGGTAGGCGGGATGGCCGCCGCACTGTACGGCTGTCTGTTCACTGCTCTGACCACAGCACTTTTATTGCTCATATCAGGCGTCATTTATCAGCTTTGTAGTCTCAAGGCCAAGATGGCTCTTCATTTGCTGGAGGATATGAAGGGTCTGCTCCGCAAGACAGAACAAACCCTCCACCACCATATACAAGCAAAACAGGAAAAAGATTTCCGCCACACAGTCCGCCTTGCCCTAGAAAATATGCAAACAGATACCGAGGAGCAAAAGAAAATTTTACAGCAACTGCGGGCAGACAGCGCTTCTTTAGATAGCACAGCAGCAGAACCATCTCCAAAAGAACAAGTAAATCGGCTGGAGAGGTTGTCAAATTTCTTAAATCAAAGCGTCGATACCTTCGTCTATTTACAGCAGATATACCAAGAGCTCCAGCAATTAGGCCTCATCCCCAAGAGAAACAGCACCCCAGAAAAGGCCGAACCAAACAATAACAAGAACAATCATGATAATGATAACGACAAAGATGATATCGTTCTGCAAGAAATCCTAACCGAAATCAACCGCTTGCAAGAACAACTAGAAACCATCCATTTATCAAAATAGCATAAACAAGAAAGATTTTTCTCTTGCGAAAGATTTTTTTCTCGCAAGAGGAGAATCTTTCTTCTATTTTACTAACTTTTTACATATTTTTAAAATATTCCATTTTACTATTAAGACGATTTTTGATAAAATATAACTTAGTTTGACAAAAAGCGACATAGTCGCAACATCCCGGAGGCATTTTCTATGATAAAACCGTTTTATCAGCCACAGGGTCCATACTACTTATATGTAGTGCTGACCAATAGCAGCTCTGTGGTGAGTAAGCTTATCAATATAGTCACCCGTGACCAATTCACCCATGCGTCGGTTTCCTTAGACCGTAACTTAGAGCATATGTTCAGCTTTAGCCGGGTGCTTTCGCCCTACCCCTTTTGGGGCGGCTTTAAGCAGGAGAAGCTCCGCCGTGGCTTCTACGCCCGCAATAAGACGCTCCCTGGCGCTATCCTCCAGCTAGAAGTAAGCAGAGAACAATATGCCCGGGCGGCTGAGCAAATCCTCTACTTTAACAACCACAAATCACAATTTCATTATGACATGATTGGCCTTTTAGGCCACATCATTGATGTGCCGCTCACTGGAAAAAACCGCTATACTTGCTCTAAGTTTGTGGCCAACGTGCTAGAGGAAGCGGATGTCTATTCCTTCGAAAAGCCTATCTCCCTGGTGCGGCCCCAGGATTTCTTAGGTCTTCCCGCTCAGGTCATCTACTGCGGGGACCTAAAGCAATACGCCCGCAGCACTTATCTTTATCAAGTAGAAAAGTTGCAGCAACAGATTATATAATCTTACATAAACAAAAAAAGAGAGATGATATTTTAGCATCTCTCTTTTTCTTCGTCATTCTAAGCATAGCTGTAAGGCATAGTCGAAGGATCTTATTGTTTTCGTTATTTTGCCCAGGAGGCAAGAAGCCTTGCCCCGGTACTCAGTGGCGGGTTATTTGGTTAAGCGCTCCATGGCCTTTTTGGTGTTTTCTGCCGTGTTAAAAGCAGTGAGGCGCAGATACCCTTCCCCGTTTTTCCCAAAGCCAGAACCAGGGGTCCCCACAATGTGGTACTGCTCTAAGAGCACATCAAAATATTCCCAAGAAGTCATGCCGTCTGGGCAATGAAGCCAGATGTAGGGAGAGTGCACGCCGCCACAATAGGAAATGCCCAGCTTGTCAAAGGCCGCTCCCATGACTTTGGCATTTTCCCGGTAGTGGGCGATGTTTTCTTTACACTGAGCCATGCCTTCTGGAGTAAAGACAGCCTCTGCCCCCCGCTGTACGATGTATGGCACCCCGTTAAACTTGGTGGTCTGCCGACGGAGCCACATAGCGTTTAAGGAAGCACCGTCCTTTACCAATGCTTTTGGCACGATGGTATAACCACAACGGGTACCGGTAAAGCCTGCTGTCTTAGAAAGAGAGCAAAGCTCGATAGCGCATTTTTCCGCCCCAGGAATTTGATAGATAGAAGTAGGCAGCGCTGGGTCGTTGATGAATGCTTCATAAGCAGCGTCAAATAAGATAACTGCATCATGAGCCAAGGCATAATCTACCCAAGCGGTTAGTTGTTCTCTATTATAAACAGCCCCGGTCGGGTTATTTGGGGAGCAGATGTAGATGATATCGACATGTTCTTCCCCAGGCATAGGTAAGAAGCCGTTTTCAGCGTTAGCATCTAAGAGAAGCACTTTTCTGCCATCCATGATATTCGTATCTACATAAACAGGGTAGACTGGGTCAGGAACAGCCACAATATTATCAGTAGAGAAAATATTTAAAATATTACCCACATCACTTTTGGCACCGTCGGAGATGAAGATTTCATCAGGAGCAAGTTCTACGCCTTTGCCAGCATAATATTTGACGATAGCGTCTCTTAAGAAACCATAACCTTGCTCGTCACCATAGCCCCGGAAGGTTTCCGCTTTGCCCATTTCGGCCACGGCCTTGGTCATAGCGTCGATGACAGCAGGCACTAAGGGACGGGTCACATCGCCGATGCTTAAACGGATGGTTTCTGCATCTGGATGGGCAGCGGTATATTCCCGTTGTCTACGGGCTACTTCTGTAAATAAATAGCTAGTTGCTAAGTTAGAAAAATGTCCATTTACCTTCATGAAAAATAAAACCTCCTATTACCAGCATGGTAAGCTGGCTATCTGTCTATTGTGTTGCTTTGTAGATTAGCATATCATATCCACAATAAAATTTCCAGAACATTCTATAATTTGCCACTAGAGTGCAAAAAGCCCCTTCCTACTTCCGTCAATTACCTTTCTTTCTGTCAGAAGCAACAAGTATTTCTCATGCACCCCGTGGCAATATCTCAAAATCCTTCACATTCGTTCAGGATGATATTAAAATATTTTTTGTATGTTTCACTCTTCATAGGGACAGTATAATTGGGAATAAAAGAAATTTTTTCCTATCAGCACAAGAAACCCTATTGACTTACTAGGAATAACATGATATTTTGTATGCAGGAAAAATTCACATCTTCTTGTCATTCTGAGGAGTGAAACGACGAAGAATCTTCTGGGCTCTTTACACCCCGCAGGATGATAATAACAAGTCAATAATATCATAAAATCCTATCTCTACCAGGAAAAGGAGCGAGAATATGCAAATCTATGCAGATAACGCAGGCACCACCAAAATGAGCCGTACCGCAATAGACGCCATGCTACCATATATGGAGACTTACTATGGCAACCCTTCCAGCCTTCACACCGTAGGCCAAGAGGCAGCAGAGGCACTTGCCCAGGCCCGCGCAGAAATGGCTGCCATCTTAGGCTGTGAACCGAGGGAAATCATCTTTACCTCCGGCGGCAGCGAGGCTGATAACCAAGCCATCTTTTCCGCCGCCGCTATCGGCGAGAAGAAAGGAAAAAAACACATCATCTCTACCGCTTTTGAACACCACGCCGTGCTTCACACCTTAAAGCGACTGGAAAAACAAGGCTTTGACATCACTCTCTTAGACGTCCATGAAAACGGCCTGGTTACCCCAGAACAAGTACGAGACGCCATCCGGGAGGATACCTGCCTTGTGACCATCATGTATGTGAATAATGAAATAGGCACCATTCAGCCCATCCGGGAAATCGGCGCTGTCTGCCGGGAAAAGGGCGTGCTCTTCCACACCGACGCTGTACAGGCAGTAGGGCACATCCCTGTCAATGTGAAAGACGATAATGTGGATATGCTTTCTCTCTCCGGGCACAAGTTCCGAGGCCCTAAGGGTATCGGCGCCCTTTATGTACGCAAAGGCATCATCCTCACCAACTTAATAGAAGGCGGCGCCCAGGAACGGGGCAAACGGGCAGGCACAGAAAATATTCCTGCCATCATGAGTATGGTAGCAGCCCTCAAAGAAGCGGTAGACCACATGGATGAAAATACCAAAAAGGTCCAAGCTTTACGGGACAAGCTGATAGCCGGCCTTGCTGAGATTCCTCATTGCGCCTTAAACGGCGATGCGACCCACCGTCATCCGGGCAATGTAAATTTCTGCTTTGAGGGCATCGAAGGAGAAAGTCTTCTGTTACTCTTGGACGCCAAAGGCATCTGCGCCTCTTCTGGTTCTGCCTGCACCTCCGGGTCCCTAGACCCCAGCCATGTGCTACTGGCCATCGGCAGAGTCCACGATGTAGCTCATGGTTCTCTCCGTCTCAGCCTGAACGAAGAAAACACCGAAGCGGAAGTAGACTATATGCTGGAGGAAATCCCCAAAGTGGTGGAATATCTCCGCAATATGTCCCCTGTGTGGAAAGACTTGATAAACGGCAAACGGCAATTTATTTTATAAAAAATCTAAGATAATACAGGAGGTGCCTTTCATGGCATTATACAGTGAAAAAGTAATGGACCACTTCACCAACCCTCGCAATGTAGGCGAAATCGAAAATGCTGACGGTGTAGGCGAAGTAGGCAACGCCAAATGCGGCGACATTATGAAGATTTATTTGAAGATTGACGATAACATCATCACTGATGTGAAATTTAACACCTTCGGCTGCGGCAGCGCCATCGCTTCTTCCTCTATGGCCACAGAGATGATTAAAGGCAAATCCATAGACGAGGCGCTAGAAATTACCAATAAAGCAGTAGTAGAAGCCCTAGACGGTCTGCCCCCACACAAAATCCACTGTTCCGTCTTAGCCGAAGAAGCAGTCAAAGCCGCCCTCAAGAACTATTATGACAAAAACAATATCCCTTACGATAAGGAATTATTCCCAGACTGCGACTCCTGCGCCCACTGCGCCGACCACTAAAAGACCAATCAACAACAAAAACTATCCCCTACCAATTTATCTTGGTTCATTGGTTAAGGGATAGTTTTTTCTTGACAAGGAAGCGGCAGTGTGATAATATTTTCTATATAAAAATCTAAGATGCAGTTTAGAGGATTAGAGGAAAGGAAGACGTCGAGATGACAGTAATCAACAGAAACAACATGGATATGTGCATGATGATGATGATGCGGACCAAAGATTGCTGTATCATGCGATGCTTCATGCGCTAAATCAAATTTCCGTTATGGGAAATTGATAGCAGGAACCTCAATGAAAATAGCAATCTTTGGAAGTCAACGAACCAGTGGCTTCCATTTTTTTTATGCTTATTTTTTAGTCTGACAGCACGAAGAAAGAAGGTAGCTTTCATGTTAGAGATATTATGGCACGGCAGAGGCGGTCAGGGCGCATTTACCGCCGCACGTCTTTTAGGCGCCGCTTACATCCAAGATGCAGCAGGTTTTGCCCTTGCCTTTCCCTCTTTTGGACCAGAACGGCGAGGCGCACCTATCCGCGCCTTTACCAAATTAGATAAGCAGCCCATTACCAATCGGAGTGAGATAGAACAAGCCGACTTTGTTATTTATTTAGACGATACCCTTTTTTCGGAAGAAGAGGCTTTTGCAGAATTAAAACCTGACGGCAAAATCTTATTAAATACGAAAAAGCAATGGCAAGACCAACGAATCATCTCCATAGACGGCGACACCCTATCCACAGAAATCCTGGGCCGCCCTATTACCAATACGGTCATGTTAGGCGCCCTTGCCGCCCTTGCACCAGAGATAGCCATAGACCAGCTTATCACTGCCATTCAAGGTTATATGGCGCCCAAGCTCCAAGAGAAAAACATCGCCCTGGTAAAAGCAGCAGCAGACGCCATTCATAAGGAGGCCCAAACCAGATGATAAAAACACCATCTTTAAGAGAACATATACCGAAAACCTTTGCAGACATTCCGGAAACTACCGCATATGAAGCCGGCTACCTGGTAACGAAGAACGCCGGCTGGCGTAATGTACGGCCAGTCATCGACAAAGACAAGTGCATCGGCTGTCTCCAGTGTTACCTCTATTGCCCGGA
The DNA here is from genome assembly GCA_946562005.1 of uncultured Clostridia bacterium. GTDB lineage: Bacteria > Bacillota > Dehalobacteriia > UBA4068 > JAAVYR01 > JAAVYR01. The sequence goes on from CAMNVD010000004.1 coordinate 21,133, forward strand.
AGGCGTCATTGCCAAAGACGGAGGAAAAGTAAAAATCGACTACGACTTCTGCAAGGGCTGCGGCATCTGTAAAAAAATGTGCAAACCTGACGCTATCAGAATGGAGGCGGAAAAGCATTGAATCACACAAAGACCAAAAAGGCTTTTTTATCCGGCAATGAAGCCTTCGCAGAAGGCATCCGTCTGGCCCGGCCGCAAGTCATCTCCGCCTATCCTATTACCCCACAGACGCTGGTAGTAGAACGCCTCTCTGAAATGGTAGAAGACCAGAGCTTAGCTGCGGAATTCATCCATGTAGAGTCTGAGCACTCCGCTCTTTCCTGCGCTATGGGAGCCTCCGCTGTAGGGGCTAGAGCATTCACTGCTACTTCCTCCCAGGGGTTACTCTATATGGCAGAATGCCTTACCTATGCTTCCGGCGGACGGTTCCCCATCGTCATGATGAATGCCAACCGCGCCACCGCCCTTCCCTGGAATATTTACGGCGACCAGCGGGATTCCCTCTCTCTCTTAGACTGCGGCTGGATACAGGCTTATGCGGAAAACGCCCAGGAAAGCCTGGACCTCGCCCTGATGAGCTATTACATCGCCGAACATCCAAAAGTAGCTACCCCCTTCATGGTAAATCTAGACGGCTTCGTCCTCACCCACACCTATGAAGTGGTCCACATTCCAGAACAAGCGCAGGCAGACGCATTCCTGCCGCCTTACACCACAGAAAACAAACTGGACTTTGCGAGCCCTCGTAACCTAGGATTTTCGGTAGGGCCAGAGCTCAATGACGGCTTCAAATACAAAGAACACCTGGGCATGATGGCCGCCAAAGATGTGATTACCGAAGCAGAAGAAAAGTTCGCCGCCATCTTCGGCAGGACCTATCCCGGCCTTATCGAGACCTATGAAACCGAAGATGCCGACTATATCCTCATTACCTTAGGCACCATTGCCGGACAGGTAAAAGATGTAGTAGAAGGACTCCGAGCCAAGGGCGAAAAAGTAGGCATGATACGCATCCGCTATATGCGCCCCTTCCCTAATGAGGAAATCGCCTCCGCTGTAAAAGGAGCAAAGGCCATTGGCGTTTTAGAAAAAGACATTTCCTTTGGCAACGAGGGCACCGTTTATACCAATGTAAACTCCGCCTTACAAAAGGCCGGCGTCTCCCTACCCACAGCCAACTATATCGGCGGCTTAGGCGGGAAAAACATCTCCCCCCATGAAATAGAAGAGATTTTTCACGCATTAAAAAAGAATGAGTCCCAAGTAAGATTCTTAGGGTTAGAGGAGGTGTAACCAGTGACAATCAATGCAAAAAACATGACAGATACAGAGTTTTTCTACGGCAACAAAGGCTGCGCCGGCTGCGGCGGAAGTCTTGCCGTACGCATCGCCTTGAAAGTCCTAGGCGAACGGTCCATTGCGGTGCTGCCGGCAGGCTGTATGTCTGCTGTGGGGTTTAATTTCCCCCAGCTATGTTTTGGAAATAACGCCATTATCTCTACCTTCGCCGGGACCGCTTCCATGCTTACCGGCATTGCGGCAGGGTTACGTGCCCAAGGCATCACGGATTTTCAGGCGGTGGGCTTCGCTGGAGATGGCGGCACAGCAGATATTGGCCTCCAGGCCTTATCAGGCGCCATCGACCGTAACGACGACCTCCTCTACATCTGCTATGATAACGAGGCCTATATGAATACGGGCATCCAGAAAAGTTCGCTCACACCATATGGAGCCAAAACCACGACCACCCCGGCAGGAAGCCATATCCGGGGTAATCTCCGACCCAAAAAGAATCTCTTTGAAATCGTAGCCGCTCATGGTATCCCCTATGCGGCAACAGCAAGCATAGGATACCTGCCGGACTTTATGGCCAAAGTAGAAAAGGCAGCAAAGATTCAGGGTACCAAATACATCCACGTCATGGCGCCTTGCCCTACAGGCTGGGGCATTGCTACCGACGCTACCATTGACGCAGCCAGAGAAATGGTGGATTGCGGCCTGTGGTATTTAGCAGAATATGAAAACGGTGAATACCACCTAAACCGGAAACCGCAAAACTTCAGTGACATCAGCACTTACTTAAAAAGTCAAGGCCGCTTCCGTCACCTGACAGAAGCAGACATTGCCGCCATTACAGAGGTACGGGATAAAAAATGGGAAAGCATAGAAAAGAATTTCTTATTTAAATAGATAATCAAAAAACAGGAGGAAGATAACATGACAGAAGCCAAAAACAGACCGGACAATGATTGTAAATATTGGAACGAGGCATTAGAAACCATGCCCCACGCAGAGCTGGAAAAACTCCAACTAGAACGGCTCAAAGAAATGGTAGCTTTCGCTTATGCAAATGCACCTTATTATAAACGCTCCTTTGACGCAGCAGGGGTAAAACCAGAAGATATCCAGAGCCTTGCCGACCTTGCCAAATTCCCTTTCATCGATAAGAAAACCCAACGGGATACCCAAGGGGTAGGTTCCTTCTTAGGAGAGCTTTGCGCCGTACCAGAAGAAGACGTGGTATTTATCTCCACTTCTAGCGGCTCCACAGGCGTTCCTACCATGAGCCCCTTTACCAAGCAAGATTTTGATGAGTTCCAAGATACAGAGAGCCGCTGGTTTTGGCAAATCGGTATGCGCCCGAAAGACCGTTATGTTCATGCCTTAAACTTCTCCCTCTATGTGGGCGGACCAGATGTTATCGGCGCCCAAAACCTAGGTGCCCTTTGCATCTGGGGCGGGACGCTTCCCAGCGAACGGCTGCTCTTCGTCCTCAAGACCTATCAGCCTACTATCATCTGGACCAGTCCCTCCTATGCTTGGTACCTAGGAGAGACCGCCAAGAAAAACGGTATCGACCCCAAGAAAGATTTAGCCATCCGTAAAATCATCGTAGCAGGAGAAGCCGGTGGTTCCATCCCTGCTACCCGCAAAGCCATCGAAGATTTGTGGGGCGCAGAGCTTTATGACTTTTATGGGTTATCTGATATTTTCGGTGCTTGCGCCGCTATGTGCGAAGCCAAAGACGGCCTCCATATCGCCGAAGACCAGATTTTAGTAGAAACAGTAGATATTAACACCGGGGAAGTATTACCTGCGGGCTCCGTGGGAGAACTAGTCTACACCACCCTTAGGAAACACGCCCGCCCCATGATTCGCTTCCGCACCGGGGATATTGGCTGGATAGATAACACGCCTTGCAGCTGCGGCCGGACCCATGGCCGCATCCATATCCAAGGGCGCAAAGACGATATGTTTATCGTTTCCGCTGTTAATGTATTCCCTAGCGACATCGAAGCAGTGCTCCGAGGCCTCAAAGGCATCACCGGCGAATACTTAGTACGCATCTTTGAAAAAGATTTGACCTGCAAATATGCAGTAGAAATCGAAAAGACTGCCAATAACCAGGAAACAGACGAAGAAGTGGCAAAGAGAGTTTCTGCCGCCCTGAAAGGCAGAATCGGCGTAAAGCCTTATACCGTCACCGTCCATCCAGACGGCGACCTGGACACCCGCTCCGAACATAAATCCAAACGGGTTATCGACGAACGGACCACCCGCGTATAATCGAACCTCTGCAAACCCATAAGCATATATAAAAAAGAGACTGCAAACCAATGCAGTCTCTTTTTCTCTACTTAATATATTCTTTTTGCCGGACGGTGATGCCCTCATTAGGGTCTGCGCTTTTATCTACCTCAAAACCGTCGCCTGCCTTAACTTCCAACTCTTCCATAGTGGCAGGGTCTAATTCAAATTTAATATCACCGTCCGCCACGTCACCGTTATTGCCGTTATTGCCGGCATCTCCATCATCTGCACCGTCACCAGCCATTTCCGCATCTATAGCCTTTAAGATTTGCGCTGCTTTTTCAGGGTCAGCTTTTTGTGGGTCTAGCGGCAAGGTGAAAAGAATATTGCAGCCTTCATAGCTAGGGCTAGGTGTAATCACACCTGTTGTTTCATCCATTTGATAAGAAGCATTGTTGATGAAGGCTTCCCCTAATACCGCCAGATAAACCTGACGGTCAGCAAAACACTGCATATCGTCAAACTCCACAATACGATATAGCACCCCATCAACAATCTGCATTTGCGCACTACCATGATGCATGGTGAAAATATTGTATTGCCAGGGTGTTTGCCCTTGGATTAAGGGCGTCACCAAAATATTATCATCCCAAGTCATAGGCGTACCATCAGTTTTTTCTACAGCGACAACTGCATAGGTATTGCCGGGGGCCACATCCCAAGTATCAGGCTGGAAGTCGCTGATATTTTCCCCGGTAACGACCCCTAGCAACGTAGCCCGGTAATCACCATCTGCTTGGGTTTGCGGGGCAAAACTGCTGCCATTGAGCTGAGCAGCCAGCTTTTTATCGCCCATCTCATCTGCCACCTGTCCCGCCGTTAAGTATTGATAAGCGGCAAAAGCGGTAGCGCTCATAGCACAGACAAGGGCTGCCGCCAAAAGAATGGTTTTCACTGATTTTTTGGTTGTTTTTTCCACTGTCATAGGAATCATCGCTCCTTTTTCTTCCTGTCTTTTTTCTATTTGTTCCTGAATTGAGAAAGGAGGTGTAATGGTATTTTTCATGGTCTCTCCATGGACTCGCAGTTTTTCTTCTAACTCTTTCAGTTCCATTAGGATACATCTCCTTCCAGATAATTTCTTAATTGTATCATTGCATTTTTGGTACGGTACTTCACGGTAGATACCGGCAGCTGCAAGAGAGCCGCCACTTCGTCATAAGTCATATCATGATAAAACCGCAAAGTAAGATAAATAGATACCTCTCTATGAAGCCGACACAGCGCATCTAAAATCTCAATATCTTCTGTGGCTACATGAGCGCAAGCATCTAGTTGGTCAGTGAGAGGTTCTGTGTATTTTTCCCTTTTCAAGAAATCTTTGCATTTATTGATAACGATACGGGTAAGCCATGTTTTGAAATATTCCTGATTTCTTAATGTAGGATAACTTTGATATGCAGAAAGTACGGCATCCTGCACAGCGTCTTTGGCATTTTCCGTATTATGAAGATAACCGATGGCCACTAAAAATAAAGACCTCTCTATTTTTTTATATTCCTGTTCGAACAGCTGCCGCAAAGATATTCCCTCCTTTTTTATCAGCCTCCGTAAGATTCTTACACTTATTTGACGATAAAACAACAAAAAAAGTCAAACCAAAACAAAATTTTTTGCTCAGTTTGACTTTTATTTTTATTCCCACTCTACCGTTGCCGGGGGTTTGCCGGAAATATCATAGACCACACGTCCCGCTCCCTTTACCTCATTAGAGATACGAGCAGAGATTTTCCCTAGGATACGATGAGGGATAGCCGCATATTCCGCCGTCATGAAGTCAGTCGTCATCACCGCTCGCACACCGATGACATAATCATATGCCCGCTCATCGCCCACCACACCTACTGTACGAATACCCGGTAACACTGCAAAATATTGGTCAGGGCGTTGCTTCATCTTGTCAATTTCTTCCCGGACAATAGCGTCCGCTTCTCTCAACACTGCCAATTTTTCTTCGGTAATCTCCCCCAGGATGCGAACGGCAAGGCCCGGCCCAGGGAAAGGTTGCCGATTGACTAGGAAATCGGGCAGACCTAGCTGTCTACCCAGAGCCCGCACTTCATCTTTAAAAAGTCCCCGCAACGGCTCTACCACACCATCAAAGCCGATGTTTTCCGGAAGGCCGCCTACATTATGATGGCTCTTGATGGTAGCCGCAGCACTGCCTCCAGACTCAATAACATCTGGATAGATAGTACCTTGAGCCAAGAAAGGAATGGCCCCCAACTTACGAGATTCTTCTTCAAAGACACGGATAAATTCCCCACCAATGATTTTTCGCTTTTGTTCCGGGTCCGTAACCCCTGCAAGCTTCCCTAAAAACCGCTCCCCGGCATTAACACGGATAAAGCGCATATTCCGCTCCCGAAAAATCCCTTCGATTTCATCACCTTCGTTTTTCCGCATAAGGCCATGGTCTACAAAGACAGCTGTAAGCTTTCCCGGTAGGGCCCGTTCGATGAGGGCTGCACACACAGAGGAATCTACCCCGCCGGAAAGCGCCAAAAGCACTTCATGATCCCCTACCTTTTCCCGGAGTAGGGCAGCAGCTTCTTCGATGTATCCACCAATGTCATAGTCACCTTTTGCCTGGCAAATCTTATATAAAAAATGATGCAGCAGCTTGTCCCCCTGCTGGGTATGCTTTACCTCTGGGTGGAACTGGACACCGTAAAATTTGCGCTCTTCATCACAGACAGCTGCAATCCCACAGCCTTTGGTGTGGGCAGTCACACGGAAACCCGCCGGCACCTCTGCCACCTCATCTAAATGGCTCATAAGCGTCGTGATACCGCCACCCATTCCTTGGAAAAGGAGACAGCTTTCATCTAAAACAGTCTTGGTCTTGCCGTATTCGCCGCCTTTTGTCGCAGGACGGACTTTACCGCCTAAGAGATGACACATCATCTGCATACCATAGCAGATGCCCAGGATAGGTATGCCAAGCTGAAAAATCCCAGGGTCCGCTAAAGGAGAGCCGGTCTTATAGACGCTTTTCGGTCCGCCGGTAAAAACGATACCAATGGGGTCCAAAGCCTTGACTTTTTCAGCAGAAATATTCCCTGGATGAATTTCTGTATATACCTTTTGTCCCCGGATATTAGAAGCGATTAGCTCTTTATATTGCCCGCCAAAGTCCAGTACCAGGACAAGTTCTTTTTTTCCTACCATCGACATACACCACTTTCTCTTATCGTTATAATAACGGCGCAAACATACGAAGAATTGCCTGCACAAACCGTTTCCAGTTAGGCGTTTTTCGTACCTCTTCCAAAGTCACCTCACGGCAAAGGCCCATGGTCTTTTGCATATCCTCTTTCACCGCCTGCACCACCGAGGAATAATAAAAGGCGGTACAGCACTCAAAGTGAAGGTAAAGGCTGCGATAATCCATATTAGCAGTACCCACTGTCGCTACAATATCGTCAGCGACAAACATTTTCCCATGAACAAAGCCTGGAGTATACTCATAAATACGTACGCCGGCAATGAGCAAATTTTTATAAAAAGACTGGGTTACCCAAAAAACCAACTTTTTATCTGGGATGCCTGGCGTGATAATACGAACATCTACACCAGAGCGAGCCGCCAAGCACAGTGAAGTAACAGTCTCATGGTCCAGGATTAAATAAGGCGTAAGCATATACACATATTCCTCCGCCCGATTTATGATATTCAGATAAGCGTGTTCAGAAACAGGCGTACTGCTCAAAGGATTTGCACCATAGGGCTGAACAAAGCCATCTTCTGCACAGCTGCAAGCCACCTGATAACGAAGATAATCCTCCTTGAGCCCGGTAGCAAACCGCCACATTTCCAAGAACATCAGAGTAAAGCTCCACACCGCGTCCCCGCGAATCAGCACTACCGTATCCTTCCAGTGGCCATAAGGATGCGTCAGATTAATATACTCATCTGCAATATTGGTACCGCCGTTATAGGCCATCATCCCATCGATAATACAGATTTTCCGGTGGTCACGGCTATTGACAAAACCATCTAAACGAGGTCGGAAAGGATTAAACGCCACCAACTGGATGCCCGCATCTCTTGCCTGCCGGTCCAAATCATCCGGCAAGGTGGAAGCGCTACCCAAATCATCATACATAAGACGAACTTCCACCCCATGGGCCGCTCGGTCTTTTAAAATGGAAAAAACATTTTGCCACATTTCCCCTTCTGAAACAATAAAATATTCCATAAAGATAAATGTTTTCGCCTGGGATAGTTCCTTACATAAGGACTGGTACCAATCTTCCCCTACTGGGAAATATTCACAAGCAGTATTGGTGCATACGGGACCATTGGCCATCTGCTGGAT
>CAMNVD010000005.1 GCA_946562005.1 uncultured Clostridia bacterium
TTGGCTATTTGCACGGCGCCTTATCTTTATCTCGTGCCGACGGATTATCTCTACCATGGGTGGGACTCGGAATATTTAAACCGTGGCGGACAGGAAACCCTGGATAATAATGGTGAAAAGGATAGTGTAACCGACCCTGCCGCTGGCGGCTGGATTATTGGGGATATGGTACCTTCTAATGAAAAACAGCTGATTTTTACAGACCAATACGGAAACTATTTTCTATATGGGGCAGATAAAGATAAAACTTTGTTGCAAACAGTAGATGGCGACCAAACGTTATCGTTGCAAGAAGCATTGGACCAGGGAAAAGTGAGTGTTCAAGATTTATTGAATCTGGGGTTTGATATTAAACTGCAAGTGGTGCAATAGGGGGTGAGCTATGGAGCGGATACAGCGGATATTAAGCCATCCTCAATATAAACAATGGCTGGCAGCAGGAGAACAGAAAGAACAAGACCGTATCTTTTGCCGTCACGATATGATCCATTGTCTGGATGTGGCGCGGATTGCCTACATCCTTTGGCTGGAACAGCAAGGTGACTCTGGTATGAAGCCGTTGTTTTATGCAGCGGCACTTCTCCATGATGTAGGAAAGTGGCAAAACACTCAAGACGCTTCTCTGGGCCATGGAGCGATAAGCGCTGCTTTTGCGAAAGAATTATTGCCGCAATGGGGATTTTCTGAAGAAGAACAAGATATCATTATAGCGGCGATTCTTTTTCATAGTGGTACAGAATGCTTACAGGAAATAGCAGCGAAAAAAGAGAAAAGTTTCTCTGATGTTTTTTATCTGGCGGACAAGCTATCTCGGCCTTGCTGGGCGTGTAATGCCAAGGGGCAATGTTATTGGACGGTAAAAAATGAAGGATTGACATATTAACTGTAAAGAGAAAGAAGGGATATGCAGTGACATATACGGTGCGGGCATTAGCCCTATGCGGCGGGAAGGTATTAGAAAAGGAAATGATGTCATTAGGGGTGAGCTCTCAGGCTATTGTTCATATGGCAGAGAAGGGGCAGTTTTTCCTGGTGCGTGCAGAAGGGCTATCTCCTGTTGCTGCTAATATCCTCCAACAGGATATGTTATCCCGGGGTGGAGAAGCGGCTGTTCATGCTGGTGTTATCGTACACAGAGTAGAGAAATCTGGCGTTCTGCTTATGGGTACCCTGGCTCAATATAGGGAGCTAGTGGTCAAGCTCAAACAGCAGCAATTTGGCTTGCCTCGACTGGCAGAGGAAATCCAGGCAGTGCTCAATAGCCAAACCACACCTGGAGATAGACTGGTATTCTATGAGGGGGGCAGTCTAGAACTGGGAAAACGGACTTTGGTGATGGGCATTGTCAATGTAACGCCTGATTCTTTCTCTGATGGCGGGAATTTCTTTGATGCGGAAAAAGCCATTGCTCATGGCCTGGCGCTGGAGGCTGATGGCGCAGATATCCTGGATATTGGTGGAGAGTCTACTCGTCCGGGAGCGGCACTGGTTACCGCAGAGGAGGAAATGGCTCGGGTGCTCCCGGTGATTGAAGGACTGAAGGATAAAACCAATCTGCCTCTTTCTATTGATACTTATAAACCGGATGTTGCTCGGGCAGCGCTTGCGGCAGGGGCACATATCCTCAACGATGTGTGGGGAATGCAGTGGGAAGGCGACCCCTACCACGAAATGGCAGCCATTGCAGCAGAGTATGGAGCGCCTATTATTGTCATGCATAATCAAATGGGTACAACATACAAGGATTTAATGGGGGATATGATAGACTTTTTTCAGCGGAGCATAGAGATAGGATTAAAGATGGGAATGAAACAGGAGCAAATCATCTTAGACCCTGGCATTGGCTTTGGTAAGACGCCGGAGCAAAACTTGGAGGTGCTGGCTCGGATGAAAGAATTGACTTCTCTGGGCTGTCCTCTTCTTCTGGGAACATCTAGGAAGAGTGTGATTAGTTATTGCCTGACTGGGGATAACACAGCGCCTATCCAAGAACGAATCTTTGGTACAGCAGCTACGGTGGCGCTGGGTATCCAAAACGGTGCGGATATCATCCGTGTCCATGATGTGAAAGAAATGAGACAAGTGGTAAAAGTGACGGATAAAATCGTCCGTCGCTAGTAGAAAAGGGGCGAATGGTGAATGATGGATAAGATTATCCTACCGCAAATGGAATTTATGGCTTGTCATGGGGTTTTTGCCGCAGAAAAAAAACATCCACAGCTGTTCCGAGTGCGTCTTGTTATGGAGACAGATTTGATGACTGCCGGCGTCTCTGATAACTTAGAGGATACCATTAACTATGGCGAAACTTATCAGACCGTAAAAAGGTTGGTGGAGGAAAACTGCTTTAATTTAATTGAAAGATTGGCAGCGGAAATTGCCGATATGGTTTTAGAGAATAAACAAGTGGCTCTCGTTACGGTGCAGGTGGAAAAAGCGGCGGCAGAGGTAATGCCGGGGATGGTTATTCCTGCCTGTGTGGAAATTACTAGAAAACAGAAATAACCAGAGAGGGGAAAGAGCGGCTTATGACGATTGCATGGTTGGGTGTTGGCAGTAACATAGGGGATAGGCTTGGTTATTTGCAGGCAGGGGCAGCTGCTCTTGGGCAACTAGCGGAAACAGCAGTCCTGGCAAAGTCATCTATCTATGAAACAGAACCGGTAGGCGGTGTGGAGCAAGGCCCTTTCTTAAACGGCGTTATCAAAATAGAAACTAGTCTCTCGCCGGAACAACTGCTAGAAGCGGTGCAGCAAATAGAAAAGGCAAACGGTCGGGAGCGGTTCATTCACTGGGGACCTCGGACGTTAGACATTGATATTTTAGCTTATGGACAGCAGATAGTGGAGAAATCCTACTTGCGAATCCCCCATCCATATTTACAGGAGCGGGCCTTTGTGCTGGTGCCTTGGGCTGAAATAGACAGCAGTTGGCAAATCCCAGGGCAAGGTATGGTAGGGACGCTGTTGGAAGAGCTACCCATCTTAGACCTTGCTGGTGTAACGAAAACGGTATCTATATGGTAGTGAATGAGAAAAGAGGGATTTCATATGAAAACAATTGAGACTGTAGCAGAAATGGTGCAGCTGGCAAAAGCTTGGCGGAAAGATGGAAAAAGAGTTGGTCTGGTGCCGACTATGGGCTATCTGCATCAGGGGCATTTATCCTTGGTGGCAGCAGCAAGGCTGGATAGTGATATTGTGGTGATGAGCATTTTCGTGAATCCTACTCAATTTGGGCCTAATGAGGACTATGCGGCCTATCCCAGAGACCTAGAACACGACCAGGCCTTAGCGGAGGGAGCTGGGGTGGACTATCTCTTTGCGCCGCAACCAGGGGATATGTATCCGAAAGGCTATAGCACCTTCGTCAATGTGGAAGGGGTAACGGACTATCTTTGCGGGGCAAAACGGCCTGGGCATTTTCGTGGGGTGGCTACTGTTGTATCTAAGCTCTTTCATATTGTACAGCCAGAAAAAGCTTATTTTGGGCAAAAAGACGGACAGCAAGTGGCGGTGTTGCGCCGGATGGTAGCCGACCTGAATATGCCAGTAGAAATCATTGCCCGCCCTATTGTGCGGGAGGCAGATGGTGTGGCTCTTAGCTCCCGGAATGTATATTTATCAGCAGAACAGCGGCAGCAGGCGGTAGTACTTTCTCAAGGATTAGCAAAAGCAAGAGACCTATTTATCCAGGGAGAACGGGATGGGGAAGCGCTGAAACAAGTGGTAACTGATACGATCCAATCAGCGTCTTTGGCTAAAATAGACTATGTGCAGTTGGTGGATAACCTGACCATGGCGCCCGTCGACCGTATTGCTGGTGAGGCAATGCTAGCGGTGGCTGTTTATTTCGGTGAAACACGGCTTATTGATAATGTTTTATTAGCAATAGAATCTGAATAAGAAAAAGGCAGACAAAAATCATTGTCTGCCTTTTTCTTATTTATAAATGCCGGTGCCGTCAAAGATGGGAATGAAGCTTTCTGTAGCGGCTTCTCCTTCTTGGATGAAACCTTGCTCGATGCCTAAGTCTATTGCATAATTTACCAATGTATCATAATGGCTGTTTGTAATTTTCTCTTGTAGAAAGGCGTATTCTGGTTTATCCGTAAGGTGGAGGGGGGTGTATTGCCGCATAATGCTAACCCAGACTTTGGGGTACCAACGGCGGGCGATTTCCTTTAGCGCCTGCTTGCTGTCTGAAAGTAAAGATGGCAGGGCTAAATGACGAATAATCACGCCTTTTTGCAGAAGGCCTGCATTATCAAAAACGGCCGGACCTACTTGCCGCACCATCTCGTCAATGGCGGCGCAAGCCACTGAAAAGTAGTCCGGCGCATGAGAAAGCAGTCGACTCCATTTGGCGTCATAATATTTTAAGTCTGGCAGGTAAATATCCACTAAGCCCTCTAGCATTCTTAACGTATCCGGATGCTCATAGCTGCTAGTGTTATAAATGATGGGAATAGACAGACCCTGGGTTTTGGCTATTTCTAACGCTGGAACGATGAGGGGTACGAAGTGGGTAGGCGTTACTAAATTGATATTATGGGCGCCTTGGTCTGCTAGGGAAAAGAAAACTTCTACCAGTCTTTTTGGGGAGATAGGCGGCTGGTTGCTTTGGGGTGGTTTTTTTCCTTGACTAATTAGGTGATTTTGACAGTAAACACATTGCAGTGGACAATAGGCAAAAAATACGGTGCCGGACCCTCCTGTGCCGGAAAGACATGGCTCCTCCCAAGGATGAAGGGCTGCCCGGCAGGAGATGATTTCTCCTGGCGCACCGCAATAGCCTTGCTCTCCTGATAAACGATTTGCGCCGCAATTGCGGGGGCAAAGTTTACAGCAAGACAAGAACGAAGATAACGAAGATAACGAAGATAATGATTCTGTTGCATTTCTGTAGATGGGCATAAATTTTGGCCTCTTTCATTTCACGGTTTTAGAGCGGCGGATAAAAGTCCTGCATTCATTAGGGTTATTGTAACCGAAGGCGGTTGCTTTTGGCAATAGGTGCGGTGGATGGGGCATGAATTCTTTTGACAAATAGTGATGGTATTATTATAATGTAAGACGTAAAATGTCACTAGGTTTTGGTTTGATTGTGCTAGAAAACAGGAGGTTTTGCAGGTATGAATATCTCTACCAAGGGCAGATATGGTCTCAGGGCTATGCTGGATATGGCAATAAATGCTAGCGGCGCACCTATCCCGCTCAGCGCAGTAGCTCAAAGACAGGGCATTTCTGAAGGATATCTGGAACAAATGATGGCACTCTTGAAACGGGCGGGCCTAGTGCGGAGCATCCGAGGCGCCCAAGGCGGGTATACCTTGGGTAGGAAGCCCGAGGAAATTACTGTCAAGGATATTTTTATCTGTCTGGAAGGTCCCATCGCTCCTGTCTCCTGTGTGGATGAACAAATCACTGATGATTGCGATCGACTGGAATACTGCTCTACTCGGGTGGTCTGGAATGAGGTGAAGCTTGCTATTGGCCATGTGTTGGACCAGTATACGCTAGCTGATTTAATCAAAATGGAATCAGCTCATGGCGGCGGTAATTGCTGTTGTTGTTCTAAACGGTAACGGAGGCGTGTTTTATCATGGCAGAAGTCACCGTGAAGGCAGGAAAAAGTCATAAACTGACGGAAGGGAATATTATCCGTCAATTAATCATATTAGTATTGCCGCTTCTAGCAGGTAATATTATCCAACAATTTTATAACACGGTAGATATGATTATCGTGGGGAAATTTGTGGGGGACAATGCTTTTGGTGCTATTGGCATTTGTGGCAGTGTGTTTAATTTATTCACCTGTATTTTAATAGGACTCAATATGGGCTTTGCCATCCTCTATGCCAATCACTACGGCGCCGGGGATTATGATAAGCTGCGAAAAACAATGTTTGCCACTGTTGCCATTGGGGTGACGGTGGCGGTTTTGCTTTCTCTGGGCGGTATCTTTTTCTTAGAGCCTATTCTTACGCTGATTCGCACACCGGAGACTATGATGGACGATTGTCGCATTTATCTTTTCTGGGTGTTTTTGGGGTTAATTTTTGCCTTTTTCTATAACAGCTTTGCAGCTATGCTGCGAGCTATCGGCAAAACGGATATTACCTTTTGGGTCTTAATCATCTCTATGGTGACAAATATTATCCTAGACTATACACTGGTAGCTGTTTTCGACCTTGCTGTGTTTGGGGCGGCTGCTGCGACGGTTGCGGCGCAGGCTATTTCTGCGCTTGCTTGCTTTTATTATCTCTGGCGTTACCATCCGGAGCTTCGGCTTACCAAAGGGGATATGGTATGGTCTCGTTGGTTTTATCATCGGGCGATTTCCTTTGGCTCAGTATCTGCTTTGCAGCAATCCACTGTTTACTTTGGCAAGCTGCTTATTCAGGGGGCTATCAACACCATGGGGGCCATCGCTATCCAGGGATATACAGCGGCGGTTTGCATTGAGGGATTGTTGATTTCTTTCGGTGATAGCAGTTCGGCAGCATTATCTGTTTTCATTGCTCAGAATTGTGGGGCAGGAGAGAAAAAGCGTGTGCAGCAAGGCAGACGAAAAGGGCTGCTGCTTATTAGTGGCGTTGGTGTGTTGTTGTTGCTTTTTCTCATATTGTTTCGAGATATGGTATTAAAATTATTGCTCTCCCATGAAAATCTGAACGCATTACAGATGGCTTCTTCCTATTTGATTTTGATGGGGTTCTTTTTGATTCTTGCTGGCATTGTCAATGTTTGGCAGGGATATTACCGGGGCATTGGCCGGGTGCGGTTAACCTTTTTCTTCTCGGTCATCCAAATTACAGTACGAGTGGTTCTGACTTACCTGTTGGTGCCTTGTTATTCTCTTTATGGGGTAGCGATTGCCTGCGGTGCTGGGTGGTTGGCCATGCTTAGTGCCCATATTTTATGTTTTGTGTATTTGCAGCGTAAAGAGAAAAAACTATCTATGGGAATATTGTAAATAAGGGGGGGGATAGGATGTATGAATTAGAACAGGTAAGCGATTGCTGTTATTATGTGAATTGCCCGGCGAAAATCGGTATTTACCGGGCGGACGAGGCGCGTGTTTATCTCATCGACAGCGGCAATGATAAGGAAGCCGGGCGTAAAGTACGGCAAATCATAGAGAAAAATGGCTGGCAGCTTAAGGGTATCCTCAATACACACTCTAATGCAGACCACATCGGTGGCAATCATTATCTGCAAGGTCAGACAGGCTGTCCTATCTATGCTGGAGGTATAGAGGGGGCCTTTACTAAGTATCCTATCTTGGAGCCGTCTTTTCTCTATGGGGGATATCCATGTGAAGATTTGCGTCATAAGTTTCTATTGGCACAGGAAAGCGAAGTGTTAGAATTCACGGCAGAGAGTTTTCCTAAAGAAATAGAGGTGATTCCTTTACCTGGCCATTTCTTTCATATGGTGGGCTTTCGTACGCCGGATAACACTGTTTTTTTAGGGGACTGCCTTAGCAGCAAAGGAACGCTAGAAAAATACGGCGTGACCTTCATCTATGATGTAGCAGCTTATCTAGATACTTTAGACCGGGTAGCGGCTATGGAGGGGGGTGTCTTCGTGCCGGCCCATGCAGAGGTGGGTACGGATATGCGGGGGTTGGTGGCTGTCAACAGAGAAAAGGTATGGGAAATTGCCGGCTTTCTCTTGGATACTTGCCGGAAACCAATAATATTTGAGCGTATCTTACAGGCTGTTTTTGACCGCTATCAGCTGACGATGAACTTTGAACAATATGTATTAGTAGGCAGTACCGTCCGCTCCTATTTATCCTGGCTCAAGGATAAGGGAAAGATGACAGTTGTCTTTGAAAACAACTTGCTGCTTTGGCAGTCTGCATCATAATATAAAAAACCACCGGTTGCTTTCCGGTGGTTTTTAAGACGCTTTGATATACTTCGCTT
Source organism: uncultured Clostridia bacterium (assembly GCA_946562005.1). Classification (GTDB taxonomy): domain Bacteria; phylum Bacillota; class Dehalobacteriia; order UBA4068; family JAAVYR01; genus JAAVYR01. The sequence continues at coordinate 7,937 of CAMNVD010000005.1, forward strand.
GGAGTAGTAGTTATTTTGTTGTTTGCCCAAGTGGCAGGTTTTGGAGTTTGCCGGTGGTTTGCAAGTAAGCGATGATGACGTTTACTACTTGCTCTTTGCCAATGACGCTATCTAGGGTCAAGTCATAGTTTGCTGCATAACCCCATTTTTGTGCGGAGTAAAAGGAATAGTAATTGGCTCGTTGTTTATCCATTTTCGTGAGGACTTTATCACAGTCTTCCGGCGCTATGCCATAACATTCTTGGGCTCGTTGTTTGCGGCGTTCCCAATCTGTATGGATAAAGACATTGACGCAATTATCATGGTCGTGAAGGGCGTAGTCTGCACAGCGGCCAATGAATATGCAGGACTCCTTTTCTGCTAACATACGGATAGCCTTTAACTGAGCCATAAATAGCTGGTGATTGAGGGGGAGATGGCTGACGCTATATAGGCCGGAGCCTAGGTAATAGCCATTTTTTGTGGCTCTTTCGTCATTGGTTTCAAAGATTTCTTCGCAAAAATTACTTTCTTTTGCGGCAATGGCTAATAACTCTTTATCGTAACAGGGGACGCCTAGTCTTTCGCTTAAGGCGCGGGCGATGCTTTTACCGCCGCTGGCATATTGTCTGCCGACAGTAATAATCAGTGGTTTCATAAGAATCCCTTCTCTTTCTTTTGTTATTCTGCTAAATTATATTTTAACACAAAGAAGAAAGAAAAAAAATAACTTTCGGATTTAGTCCTATTTGGCTGTTGTAAAAGCAGCGCCTACTGTTTCTTAATCGAAAAGTGGTATATTACAAGAAAATCAGTAGTTTTTTGTAGGAACGGGGCCATGGATGTTGACGGAGAGCAGGCATCTTGTTAAAATAAGAGATAAACTTATTGTTTTTGTTTTAAAATAGAATAAGTGAAATCATCCGAGAATCAGGTTTAGAGGTGTTTTATGATGACACTGGATGAATTAAAAATACATGAATGTGGCATGATTACCCAAGTGCTGGGGACAGGGGCCTTGAGACAACGGCTCTTGGATATGGGGCTTACGCCTCATACCCAAGTCTTGCTCAAGCGCATTGCGCCTTTTGGCGACCCTATTACTATCGTCTTGCGGGGCTATGAGCTAACTATTCGCAAGGAAGATGGCAAGAATATTATCATTGCGCCCATTGAGGCACCTAGGGATAGCAAGGGGGCAGGGAAATGATTTTTGCGCTAGCTGGTAATCAAAACTGTGGTAAGACCACGTTATTTAATCAACTCACTGGTAGTAATCAGCATATTGGGAATTTCCCAGGGGTAACCATCCAGGCGAAGGAAGGCGTAGTCCGGGGTCATGACCATCTTTCTGTTGTGGATTTACCAGGGGTTTATTCGCTATCCCCTTATACGGCAGAAGAGATTGTGACTAGGGAATTCTTGATTACCCAAAAACCAGAAGCCATTATCAACATTGTAGATGGTACTAATCTACAGCGAAATCTGTATCTGACCTTGCAGCTTTTAGAACTGGAAATTCCTATGGTGTTGGCAGTCAACATGATGGACCAGCTGGAAAAAAGTGGTAATCATGTGAAGCTGGAAGCGTTATCCAAGCTATTGGGTATTCCGGTGGTGGGCATCTCCGCAGCAAAGGGACAGGGCATCCAGAAATTGATGATAGCTGCGCAAACGGTTGCGGAGAAAAAACAACTGCCCAAACCTGTTATTGAAAAAAATGTGTTGCAGCAAGATATGGTAAAACTGGAACAGATACTAGGCGCAGCCGCTGCCAGACAAAACTTGCCGATAGCCTTTGCAGCTACCCGTGTGCTGGAAGGGGATAGCATCATTAATCGGCAGCTCGGTTTAAGTGCAGCAGAAGAAAAGCAGGTAGCGGAGATTATCGCCAAAATCGAAGAAGATAGCCGTATGGACCATATTGCGGCGCTAGCTGATATGCGCTATGGGCAAATTGCTATTGTTTATGACAGCGTCATTCAGGATTTTCACCGTTCCCGGGAACAAATCCGCACGGATAAAATTGATGATATCGTGACCCATAGATTTTGGGCGATTCCGCTATTCTTTCTGATTATGTTAGGCATCTTTTGGCTGTCCTTTGGTGTTATTGGCACGCCTCTTAGTGATGGTCTTGCTGAGCTCATTGACAGGTTTAGTTATTGGGTGGATGGATGTTTGGGACAGTTTGGGATTAGTCCTTGGCTACACTCTCTCATCATTGACGGCATCTTTGCTGGGGTAGGCAGTGTGCTCTCTTTCTTGCCGACTATTATTTGTTTATTTTTCTTTCTCTCCATTTTGGAGGACAGCGGTTATATGGCGCGGGTAGCGCTTATCATGGATAAAGCCCTTCGTCATATTGGTCTATCGGGGAAGTCTTTTGTACCTATGATTATCGGTTTCGGCTGCTCTGTGCCGGCTATCATGGCGACCAGGACGCTAGCTAGTCCTAGGGACCGGCAAATGACTATTATGCTGGTGCCCTTCATGTCTTGCAGCGCCAAGCTTCCTATTTATGCAGTTTTTGCAGCAGCATTTTTTCCGGAAAAACCTTGGCTCTTGATGATGATAATCTATCTTTTGGGCATTGGGGTGGCAATCCTGGCGGGGTTGCTCTTGAACCGTACGGCTTTCCGGGGCGATAGCACGCCCTTCCTGATGGAGCTGCCGCCTTATCGTTTCCCAACGCTTAAAACTATCGGCCTGAATATCTGGGATAGGGCAAAAGACTTTATTACCAAAGCATTTACTATTATTTTTCTAGCGTCTATTCTTATCTGGTTCTTGCAACGGTTTAATTTCCAGCTGCAAATGGTGGATAGCGGTGAAAATAGTATGTTATCTAGCCTGGGAAAAATCATTGCGCCTGTTTTTGCTCCGCTAGGCTTTGGCAATTGGCAAGCAACTGCCGCGCTCATCACCGGCTTTAGCGCAAAAGAGACTGTTATTAGCACCTTATCTGTGCTCCTTAGCAATGGAGATGTGGCAGGTTTGCCACTGGCGCTGACTAATTTTTTTACACCGTTGGCTGCTTTTTCTTTTCTTTGTTTTTGTCTGCTTTATATGCCTTGTGTGGCGGCCTTTGCTACAGGCAAGCGGGAGTTAAAATCTTGGAGGAAGGCTGTGGAGGTAGGATTATTCCAAACGGCAACGGCATATATTGTAGCAATGATCGTCTATCAGGTCGGCTCTCTGCTGGGTTTTTAAGGTAGGAGGAAGATAATATGATTTTCATAGAAATGGCAATTATCGGCGGGCTTGCTTTGTGGGCGTACATTGCGCTCCGTAATGTATTAAAGAAGAAACAAGGCTGTAATCACTGTGGCAACTGTTCTCATTGCAGTTATTATGATAGCTGCCCGCAAAATCAGCCCCAGCTTCCAGAAGCAGATGGGGAGAAAATTCATTCTTGACAGGGTCTGGAAAGTATGGTAGCCTATGTTTAATCAAGCTTATGAATGTGTAGGCAGAGAGGAAGTTATCGCAAATGAGAGCAATCAATGATAACAACATGGATATGTGCATGATGATGATGCGGACCAAAGATTGCTGTATCATGCGATGCTTCATGCGCTAAAATAAATTTCCACATCGGGAAATTTGCAGTGATGAAAAATCAATTGAAACTGTAATCTTTGGAAGCCAACAAATGTAGGCTTCCTTTTTCATTTGTGAGTATGGTTTTTAGGAAAGGGGGATGACATGGGGATGCAGCAGTCTATGATTGCCATTCATCGGTTGAAAAAGACTTATATTAGCCATGGGCAAGAGGTAACCGCTTTACAGGAAATTAATCTGGAGATTCCCCGAGGAGATATTTTTGGCATTATCGGCATGAGCGGTGCTGGCAAATCTACGCTGATTCGTTGTATGAATCTATTAGAACGTCCTACAGAAGGGGAAATCATTATTGATGGGCAGGATATGACGCAACTTTCTGATAAAGAATTGCGGCAGATGCGTCTCTCTGTTGGTATGATATTTCAGCGATTTAATCTGCTTATGCAAAGCACCGTGGAAAAAAATGTGCTCTTTCCTCTGGAAATCACTCGTACGCCGAAAAAAGAGGCAAAAAAGCGCACCATGGAACTTTTGGAATTAGTGGGGCTGGGGGATAAAGCGGGGGCTTATCCTGCGCAACTCTCTGGCGGACAAATGCAGCGGGTGGCTATCGCCCGGGCTCTGGCGGCTAACCCTAAGGTGCTGCTCTGTGATGAGGCTACCTCCGCTCTGGACCCTATGACCACTACAGCCATCCTGGATTTGCTAAAAAATATTAACAAACAGCTGGGCATTACTATTGTAGTAATTACCCACGAAATGAACGTCATACGCCGCATTTGCAATCAAGTGGCCATTATCGACCAAGGGGTTATTGCTGAGCAAGGCCCAGTGGGGGACATCTTTACCAACCCCAAAACTGATGCGGCCAAACGGCTCTTCCGCCCGAACAAGCCGGAAACCAGCGGCAGCAAAAAAGCATTACGTTTAATCTTTGCTGGACAGACCATTTATGAACCTGTGATTTCTGGTATGATACAGGCTTGCGGGGTACCGGTCTCCATCATCTCAGCAGATATTGAGCAAATGGGAGACGGCATCTATGGACAGACTACCATCGAAATCCCTGAGGATAAAGAGGCTGCAAGTCGTATCCTGGATTATCTGGCAGAACAAGGGGTAACTACTGAGGAGGTGATGGCGTCATGTCAGAATCACAAATGATTGCGCTTATCTCTGATGGCACGTTGCAGACGCTGTATATGACGTTTGTCTCTGTATTTTTCTCTTATCTTTTGGGGTTGCCTTTAGGGGTTATCCTGGTCGCAACGGGGAAAGATGGCATCATGCCTATGCCGGTGTTTAACAACATCTTAGGCACCATTGTCAATGTGGTCCGTTCCGTCCCTTTTCTTATCCTGATGATTGCGCTCATTCCCCTATCCCGCTTTGTGGTGGGGACCAGCATTGGTTCTAATGCCGCCATTGTATCGCTAGTCATTGCGGCGGTACCTTTCATTGGTAGGATGGTAGAGTCCTCTCTCCTGGAAATCGACCATGGCGTTATCGAAGCGGCCCAATCTATGGGGGCTTCTCCTATGCAGATTATCTTCAAAGTGATGATACCAGAGGCGGTGCCATCCCTCATTACGGGAGCAGCCATTGCCTCTACCACGATTTTGGGTTATTCTGCTATGGCCGGGGCTGTTGGTGCCGGGGGGCTGGGGGCTTTGGCTATCCGCTTTGGCTATCACCGTAGTGAGCCGTTAATCATGTATATCACCTTAATCATATTAGTTTTTATGGTGCAGTTTATACAGTTCTTAGGGGACTACATGGCGAGAAAATGCGATCACCGCAAGTAGTGCCACGGGGTATGGAGGCTTATTTTCTGCTTTCATCGCATACCTATTGCCCAGGAAGTAGTAGGCATTGCCTTCATACTTAGCGGTTTGTCTGGATTCTTCAGCTACGCTCAGAATGACAGGGAGGGGGGGGCTGGTAGCCCTCAGAATGACAATAATCCGCTACTGAGTGCCAAGGTGAAATGATTTGGTAAGTGGTAATACGTAATTTTGAGGTACTGTGTGGCAAATTTTGCTATAATGTGGGGAACCATTTTATAGATAGATGAAACAAAAAAGAACATATGAGGAGGAAATAAGAATGAAAAAGAAAGCTTTATTGGCAGCAGCTCTTGCTTGCGCTTGTGCATTCTCTTTTGCTGGTTGTGGTAGCAAAGATGATGCTGGAAAGGACCAAGACCAAAACCAAGGTAATGAACAACTAGTAACAGTGAAAGTAGGGGCTACTGCTGTACCTCACCAGGAAATTTTAGAAACCCTAGTGGAAGATTTGAAGGCAGAAGGCATTGATTTGCAAATCGTACCTTTTGATGATTATCCGCTGATTAATCCTGCAACCGACAATGGGGAATTAGATGCAAACTATTTCCAACATACTCCATATTTGGATAACTACAACACTACCAATAACGGCACTTTGGTTGCATTGGGTACTGTGCACTATGAACCGTTAGGTCTATTCCCAGGGAAAGTAGCAACTGTTGCAGAACTCCAAGACGGTGCTACCATTGCGGTACCAAACGATACTTCTAATGAAGCTCGGGCATTGCTCTTATTAGAAGCGCAAGGACTTATTAAACTAAAAGAAGACGCTGGCTTAAATGCAACACCTATTGACATTGTAGAAAACCCTAAAAATATCAAAATCGAAGAATTGGACGCAGCACAAGTAGCTCGTGCTCTGCCGGATGTAGATATGGCTGTCATTAACGGCAACTATGCGCTGCAAGCTGACTTAAATGCTGCAACTGACGCTGTGGCTATCGAGTCTGCTGATTCTCTTGCTGGGACTACTTTTGCTAACATCTTGGTTGTAAAGGCTGGTAACGAAGAAAAACCAGAACTCCAAGCTGTGCTCAAAGCATTACAAAGCGACAAAACGAAGAAATTTATTGAAGAAAAATATCAAGGGTCTGTGGTACCTACTTTCTAATCAAAAAGAAAGCAGTAGCAGAAAAAGAGAGTATCCATCCTCTAGGGGAATGGATACTCTCTTTTTATTAAGATTCTTCGCTATTGCTCAGAATGACAGACTTGCTGTCGCTCAGAATGACGAACCTACTGCGGGGTTGTTTTTAGGGCGCGGATAGCATTTAAGATGGCAATCACAGAGACGCCTACGTCAGCAAAGACTGCTTCCCACATATTGGCAATGCCAAAAGCCCCCAACAACAGCACCAAACCTTTAACGCCTAATGCGAAAACAATATTTTCTTTCACAATGGTTAATGTTTTCCGGGCGATACCAATGGCCGTGGCGACTTTACTGGGTTGGTCGGTCATAATAACAATATCGGCTGCCTCAATCGCTGCATCAGACCCCATGCCGCCCATGGCGATACCTACATCAGCGCCAGCTAACACAGGTGCATCATTGATGCCGTCGCCGACAAAGACAAGCGTTCCTTTGTTTGAGGTTTGGCCTTTTAATTCTTCCATGCGGCTTACTTTATCAGCTGGGAGTAGTTGGGTGAAGATTTGGTCCATGGCTAGCTCTCGCCCGACGGCTTCGCCGATGGCTTGATTATCTCCGGTAAGCATAACAGTTCTTTTGATGCCCAGGGTCTTTAGGCTTTGGATAGTGTTGGCGGCATCTTCTTTGATGCTGTCGGCGGCTATGATACTACCGGCATACTTTCCATCTATGGCTACGTAAATAATAGTGCCTACTGCGTCAATAGGGGTAAACAAAATCTGATGGGTGTCTAGTAATTTTTTATTACCTAGCAAAATTTCTTTATCATCAAAGTGGCTGATGATACCATGGCCGGCTTCCTCTCTTGTATCACCCAGTCGTTTTTCATCTATGGGCTTGCCATAGCGTTTGTCGATGGCTCGGGCGATGGGATGATTAGAATAATACTCTCCATAGGCAGCTGTTTCTAACAGGGTTTCTGCACAAAGCCAAGGCTCTGGATTGATTTCTTTGACTGCAAATTCTCCCTTTGTTAGGGTACCTGTTTTATCAAAGGCAATGATTTCGCTTTGGGCTAATGCTTCTAAGTAATTGCTACCCTTTACTAAAATGCCCAGACGAGAGGCACCGCCAATGCCGCCGAAAAAGCTAAGGGGAATGGAAATAACCAAGGCGCAAGGACAAGAAATAACCAGAAATACTAGTGCTCGGTAAATCCAGTCTGCAAAGGCGGTGTCTGGTAGTAAGAGTGGTGGAATCAAGCCTAAACAGGCGGCAGTGATTACTACAAAAGGGGTATAGTAACGAGCAAATTTGGTAATGAAGTTTTCTGCGCTGGCTTTATTGGCTGCGGCATTTTCTACCAAATCTAAAATTTTACTAACGGTAGAGTCTTCATAATCTTTGGTAACTCGAATATATAAAGGGCTGTCTAGGTTAATGCAGCCACTGATAATTTCTTCTCCTATGGTAATTTTTTGGGGAATCGCCTCCCCTGTAAGGGCTACTGTATTTAAAAGGGAAGCGCCTTCTATGACAACGCCATCTAAGGGCACTCGTTCCCCTGGTTTCACTAAAATAACATCGTCTATCTCTACTTCTTCTGGGTCTGTCTGGATAAAGGTTTCCCCTTGTTTTACATTGGCATATGCGGGGCAAATATCCATTAAGTCTGCGATGGATTTGCGGGATTTATTTACGGCATAAGATTGAAATAGCTCTCCTACTTGATAAAATAGCATAACGGCGACGGCTTCTGGGTATTCGCCAATAGCAAAAGCGCCTATCGTTGCAATCGCCATAAGGAAGTTTTCATCGAAGATGTCGCCCCGACTAATGTTGCGATATGCCTTCAAGAGCACCGGCAGCCCTACTGGCAGATAAGCGGCGATGAAAAGGGCCATTTTGTAGGTAGCATGAGGGACCAGCAAGGCGGCAAGAAATAAAACTGCTGATAAGAGAATAAACTGTAATTGTCTTTTTTGATTCATGGGATACCTCCTGGCGTATGTTGGATATGAAATGAAAAGGCCTAATTTAAAATGGTCACATCAGGCTCGATTTTTTTGATGGCGGCTTTTACATTTTCTAACACTTGGTCGAATCCAACATCTTCGCCCTTGATAACGATTTTCTGGGTCATAAAGCTAACGGTGGCTTCTTCTACGCCTGCCATTTGTTGCAGGGCTCTTTCTAATTTAGCGGCGCAATTGGCGCAATCTAAATTTTCTACACGGATAACTTTTTTCATATAGGATTCCTTCTTTCTGTTGATTTTATGATAGGAAAACAGATTCTTCGCTAACGCTCAGAATGACAATACGAGGTAGTGATTGGTCTTTGTTCTAGTGTGATAATGTCTAAGGTTTTTTGCTAACGCTCGGAATAGAAATTGCTGCTGCGTACAAAAGTAATGCTTACTACTTCTGAGTGAAGTCTTGTGCTAAGCGGTAGTAAGTAATTTTTTGGTACTGCATGGCTGATTTCTTATTCTGCGATGTGGTCTAGGCCTTGGCCTAAGATGGTCTTTACATGGTTATCTGCAAGAGAATAAAAGACGGTCTTGCCTTCTCGGCGGTATTTGACTAGCTGAGATTGTTTTAACACTCTAAGCTGATGAGAAATAGCAGATTGGGTCATATGTAAAAGCGTTGCAATATCGCAAACACACATTTCGGACTGGAACAAAACAAATAGGATTTTGATGCGGGTAGAGTCCCCAAAGACTTTGAACAGTTCTGCTAAATCGTATAAAATTTCTTCATCTGGCATCTGCTCCTCTGCTGCTTCTATCAAAGAGGGGTGGACCTGTACTTGAGGACAGCTAGGTAGTTCTTCTGTCGTTTGTGGTTGTTGGGATAATTTTTTTTCCATATTGGCACCTTCTTTGCAGGTAATTTTATTTTTAGACAAACATATGAACGATTGTTCATATGTAATTATATGCAGAAATCAATAATCTGTCAATAGGGTATGATAGCATTTTATCAAACGTGCCAAAAGCACAAAATGCGGGAATGATACATATGCTGTGGTAGAAATAGGAATCCGCATAAAGCATAGAGGTGAAAGAAAATGGGCTTTTGGTTTTGGGTATTATTATTTTCCGTAATTTTTCTGCCCACATTAGGTTGTGTTTTTGCTAGCACAGCTTATCGATATTTGGGGGTACTCTCTCTTTTGGCCTGGGGTGGGCTCTTGCTATGGGCTTGTAAAGAGTATTTTTCTTGGAAGCACCATGATGACGGGCAATTTTAAAGCATATCGAAAGCAAGACATAGGAAAAAGGCATAGGAAAATAAATGTAATATTTACCTTCTTTTTTCTCACAGTGGCGTTTTCTGGAACATAAGATATGGATAGGGAAATTATTTTTCCCATGGATTTATGGCATTGCCGCAAAAGACCATTCTGGCATAATATCTCATGCACCAATGGGTAGGCAAAGCAATAAATTAAACCATATATATAGATAAAGGGGGTTAAAGAATGAATGGTTGTAACTGTGCTCCAATGATGTGTCAAGGCTCTGAAAGTGCGCAAACCATCCAAATGCTGAAAAGCGCAATCTGTGATGAGTATAAGATGGCGCGCTATTTTCGCTATTTAGCGGAAAAAACCAAATGCAAAGAACAAAAAGAGGTCCTCTATAAACTGCGGGAGGATGCAAAACGTCATGCTGCGTGCTTGCAAAAAATGTATAAGGAAATTTGTTGTAAAGAGCATCGCTGTGATAAGTTGTGCGTACATAAGCCAAAGAGTTTTTGTGAAGGCGTAAAAATGGCTATCTGTAAAGAGATGGATGGGATATCCCGCTATGAACGGATGGCAAATCAACTGCGGACTATGAAACACAAAGAAATCGTTTGCTGTATCTTAAATGAAAAAAGAGCCCATGCGCAAAAATTAGCGGCGATTTACAAAAAATGCTATAATCCTTGCAAATGCAAATAAGGTGTTTGCCGGGAGGAAAAACAAGAAAAGCGGTATGGAAACATACCGCTTTTTTTGTGTACTCATGTGCTCTCATATGTACTCATGTATTAAGTGATGGATTCTAGAATGACATTTAGATAATCATATGGTATACTATAACAAAAATAATATTAAAAAACAGGTAAGGAGGCGGAAACCTTGGATAGGAAAGAGGAGTTGTTGGCCTTATTAAAAGCCCAGGAGGATTTTGTTTCTGGACAGGATATTGCAGACCGTTTCCAGATGACTAGGTCTGCTGTGTGGAAGCATATAGCTGCGCTCAGGGAAATGGGCTATGAAATCCAATCGGTTCCGGCGAAAGGTTACCGGCTACAGGCAGGCCCTAACACCATGTATGCCCATGAAATCACACCTTACCTGCGAACGCAATGGCTGGGCAGAAACTATCACTATGAGACGGAAGTAACCTCTACCAATACATTACTCAAAGAATTGGCAGAAAAGGGTGCACCTCACGGTATGGTAATGGCTGCTGGAAACCAAACGGCAGGAAAGGGGCGGTTGGGCAGAAAATGGTCCTCTGCGCCTTATAGCGGCATTTGGTATTCACTGCTTTTGCGGCCGGAATTTCCGCCGCAAATGGCAGGGGTCATAACCTTAACAGCGGCAGTCAGTGTAGTACAGGCTTTAGAAGCCTTTCAAGTGTCGGCGGAAATTAAATGGCCTAATGATATTCTCTTAAATGGCAAAAAGCTTTGCGGCATCCTCAGTGAAATGCGGGGAGATATTGACGCTATCCAATGGATAGTAGTGGGTATCGGCGTGAACCTCACGGCAACGGAAGAAACTATGCCAGAGGAAATCCGCAATGTGGCGACTTCTCTGGTTATGAGTGGTTATGGCGCCGTTCCTCAAAACCAACTAGCAGCAGAAATCCTTAATCGGATGGAGGAAAACTATAACCTTCTTTGTAGGGAAGGCTTTGAAACATTGCGGGAACAATGGATGGTCCATGGGGCTTTCTTACAGGAGCAGGTTACGGTCAGCACCATTCGAGGGCAGAAAGAAGGTGTCTTCCGGGGGATAGATGGAGATGGTTGTCTTTTAATGGAAACAGTAACGGGAACAATAGAGCGTATCGCTGCCGGAGATGTAACAAAGGCTCGCCACGGAGCGCAAAAGTAAAATATGACATTTCTATGGATGCTTGCGTTTTGCTAATAATTTGTTAATGGGGAGGCGGAACTATGTTATTGGCCATTGACTGTGGTAATAGCAACATTGTGCTGGGAGTCTTCCAGGGAAAAGATATGGTGGAGCACTGGCGTATTGCTACTGATGATAAGAAAAGCTGTGATGAATACAGTCTGTTGCTGAGACAGTTATTTGATATGAAAAGTAAATATACTATACAAGATATTACAGATGTAGCTCTTGCATCGGTGGTGCCGGCCCTTACAGACGTATTGGCGAAAGCAGCGGAGGATGTATTCTCCGTAGTGCCTTTTATCGTGGGGACAAACTGTCACGACCAGCTGGTCCTAAAAATCGACCGGCCGGAAGAACTAGGCGCTGATAGAATCATCGATGTGGTGGCAGGACTAGAAAAGTATGGGGCGCCTCTGATTATTGTAGACTTTGGTACGGCAATCACCTTTGATTGCTTGTCTCCGGAGGGGCATTATCTGGGGGGAGCTATTGCGCCTGGGGTGGGGATTTCTGCTGACGCACTATTTACCCGGGCGGCCAAACTTCCTAGGGCAGACCTTATGGCGCCGCCTAATGTATTAGCTACAAATACCATTCACAGTATGCAGTCGGGTATTATCTACGGGTTTGCTGGGTTAGTAGATGGCCTGGTCGGCCACCTGAAAGAGCAGCTGGGAGCGGAAACGAGGGTGGTAGCCACAGGCGGTATGGCTAGGTTGATGATGGGATATGCCAAAACATTGGATATCTTAGATGAAGACTTAACCATCCATGGGTTGCGAACCGTCTATGAACGAAAGCGGGGACTGGAACAATAAGGCGATGAAGATTGGCAATATTACATTAGAAAATCCTATTATCACAGCGCCTATGGCAGGCGTTACTAGCCGGGCTTTCCGTGAAATCCTAAAGGACATGGGAGCGGGCCTTGTCACCACTGAAATGGTTAGTGCCAAAGCGCTCTGCTATGAAAACAAGCAATCTTTGCAGCTATTAGAGCTAGAGGAAAAACAGCCTATTTCGGTGCAATTATGCGGGCATGAGCCGGACATTATGGCACAAGCTGCAAAAATGGCAGAGGCTAGCGGGGCAGCTATTATCGATATCAACTGTGGCTGTCCAGCACCAAAAATCGTCAAAAACGGTGATGGCGCACGGCTTTTGGAAACGCCGGAGCTCATAGAAGAAATCGTTCGGGCGGTAAAGACGGTGGTAACTGTGCCGGTGACGATAAAAATCCGTAAGGGCTGGGACGAGCCGGAAACCACAGGCCTGGTCGCAGCTCTTGCTGGGCAGCGGGGCGGTGCAGACGCTATCACTGTCCATGGACGGTACCGAGCGCAATTTTATAGCGGGCAAGCAGATTGGGCCTTTATCCGTCAGGTGAAAGAGGCTGTAGATATACCGGTCATTGGTAATGGAGATATTTTCACTGGGGCTAACTGTGTGAAGATGCTCTCAGAAACGGGCTGTGACGGGCTGATGCTAGGCCGGGGGCTCATGGGGAATCCCTGGCTGGTGCAGGAGGGGTTGGCGGCTCTGGCTGGAAAAGAAGCGGATGCTGTCAGCTGGCAGGAGCGGTTCGCTATCGCTCGGCGGCACTTAAAGCGGGAGGCTGAGCTCCAGGGAGAGCGTACAGGCGTGCTGGAAATGCGTAAGCATCTGGCATGGTATATCAAAGGAATGCCGAAAGCTACCCTCTTCCGGCAGAAAATCAACACCGGCGACAGGCTGGAACAGGTAGAAGAAATGCTTTTAGCTTATGAAGAATATCTGCAAACGATATAAAAAGGACTTGCAATAAAGATTGCAAGTCCTTTTTTGTTTTAAAATCAGCTTTTAAAAATCATCCTTCAGGCGGATATCCTCTGGATAAGTGAAGCAGCACTCAAAACCTAGCTCAAAAAAGAGATGGAGTTTTCTTTTGTTGACGGCATAAAGGATGGTGTGCAGCCGGTTGAGGCGATACATATCATCCTGCAATTCATTTATAATCAGTTGGTCGATAATACGGCCGAATACCTGATTTCGTTCTTTGTTAATGGTTTGATATTCTTCGCTATTGCGCAGTTTAGAAGCATACCACTGGTATGCTTCTTTTTTATCTGTTTCTCCGTCCAGCTTTAGGTTCTTGCCGGCCTGGTAGGTTTCATAAGGGTCGAAGAAGAGAATCTCTTCTTCTAACATTGCCTCGTATTGTTTTAGCAGGCTTTTACCTAAAGGGTCGTCTAGCACTTTTTCTATCCGATGAAAAAGCCGTTCATATTCTTGCGGCAGACCTCGGGCCTCGCACTCCGCCCGGTTCTCCTGGGCCAAAAGCTCTATGACGCCGTTGATGCACTGCCGGGTGGTCCTATCCAGAAACACTTCTGATAATTCCATATAAAAGTCAACTCCTTAAAATTCTTGATTAAATAATCAACTAAAAGTCCAAAATAAATGATAGGTTGAACATAGATTGTAATTACCTATCAACAAAAGGGCGGTATATGATTTTATGGAAATCCTTCAGAAAAAAATACTAGGGAAAAATATAGCTAAAATACGGACAAAGGTAGGGTTAAAGCAAGAGGAGGTTGTTACCAAGCTGCAATTGCTAGGTTCTCCTCTTAGCTGTGATGGCTATGCGAATATTGAGACCGGTAGAGCAAATATTTTTGATAGTGACTTGGTAGCATTGCAGCAAATATTTAATGTAGATTTTGCTGAATTTTTCGAGGGTATTCCTACCTCTCGGAAGCTGCAACACCGTGGCAGAAAAAAGGAAGAATAATACTCCTCTTTTTTATTATAAGCATATTTATGCTAATATGCAATCCTTATCTTTCATTTGATAATGTAAGCATAGATTAAAAAAGGGGGTATGTGGAGTGCTTAGCTATGGCCCATTATGGAAAACAATGAAAAATAGAAAAATTACTACATATACCCTTATTTATAAATTGGGTTTTAGTGCTAATACTATTACTAGTTTGCGGAAAAATAAATCTATTACTTTATATACTGTAGAGCGACTATGTAAGATTTTGGATTGTACTCCTAACGATATTGTAGAGTTTCTTCCAGATGAAGATGAATCAGGGGATAGATAAAGAGGATTTATATGATAAGTTATGCCCCATTGTGGCGGACAATGAAGCAAAAAAATATTACAACATATACTCTTATTTTTAAGGAAGGTTTTAACTCTCATACCATTCATAATCTAAAACATAACCAGTCAATTACAGCATATACCATGGAGCGATTATGCCAAGTATTAGATTGTACGCCCAATGATATTATTGAGTTTCTTCCAGATAAAGATGAAGAATAAAAAGCCAAAGAACAAAAATAAATGTTCTTTGGCTTTTTTAGATTCTTCGTCACTTGCGTTCCTCAGAATGACAGTTAGGGGAGAGATTCTTTGACTTCGTTTGCGCTTCGCTCAGAATGACAAAGTGGTGCTACGTTGTATAAGGTATTCTTGACTACTGCTGGCACTTACCCTTTGCTTGGGTTATAGTACGTTTTGCCTGTATGCTTGGTGGCAGATTGTTTGGTATATTTTTATGGCTTGTCGCATAGAAATAGACAGAATGTAAAAAGTCTATGGAAACGAAGGGGCGATAAAATGAACCAAGAAATGTTGTTGTATTTTGGTTTGGGATGTTTGGGACTGGTGCTTTTGGCTGTGGCCTTACGTAACGGGTTAAAAGCGTTTTTTTCTTTGGTGCGGTTAGGCATTAATTTAGTATTAGGGGTAGGCGGCATGATTTTCTTTAACAGCTTTGCGGCCATTACCGGCATGGCTTTGCCTATCAATCTATTTACTTTATTTTCCACTGGTATTTTAGGATTACCTGGTGTATTATTACTCATTGCTCTGAAATATTTCTTCACGGTGTAATTTGGAAGTTTTTCATCTTAATCATCTATATGAAAAAATCAGTGATTTTGTTTGAATATCGAAGGAAAACGGTTGATAAATTAAAAAAAATAATATATAATATGAAGAACGACGAATATTTCGTCGAAGTAATCTATAATTGATTAGAGATATTTATATTTATTTTGCGGCTTGTCTTATGAAAAACATCTAAGCGACATACTTATTTGGTTTAACGGACAAGCTGTTTTTATAAACGGAATGCGGCGGGCAGAAATGGAATAAATATAAATGCTTGTAAAGAAAAAAGGAGGATTTTACTGTGGGCAAAAAAATGCAAACCATGGATGGAAACAAGGCAGCGGCTTATGTATCTTATGCATTTACAGAAGTAGCAGCCATCTATCCGATTACCCCTTCTTCTACAATGGCAGAGCATATGGATGAATGGAGCGCGCAAGGCAAAAAAAATATCTTTGGGCAGCCTGTGAAAGTCGTCGAAATGCAATCTGAAGGAGGCGCAGCCGGGGCAATGCATGGTTCTTTGTCCGCTGGTGCGCTGACCTCCTCTTATACAGCCTCTCAAGGCTTACTTTTGATGATACCGAATATGTATAAAATGGCAGGGGAGTTATTGCCTGGCGTGCTTCACGTAACGGCAAGAACTCTTTCCACTCACACTTTGAGCATTTTTGGCGACCACAGTGACGTTATGGCTTGCGCCCAGACTGGTTTTGCCATGCTTGCTTCTGGCAGCGTTCAAGAATGTATGGATTTGGCGGGAGTGGCACACCTTGCTGCTATCAAAGGTCGGGTGCCTTTTATGCATTTCTTTGATGGGTTCCGTACCTCTCATGAACAACAAAAAATCGAAGTCATGGAATATGACGACTTAGCAAAACTGGTAGACTATGAGGCATTACAGAAATTCCGTGAAAATGCCCTGAATCCAGAACACCCAGTGGTGCGTGGGACTAACCAAAACCCTGATATCTACTTCCAGAGCAGAGAAGCTTGCTCTCCTTTCTATCAAGCGCTGCCTGCAATCGTTGCAGAATACATGGAAGAAATCAGCAAAATCACTGGCAGAAGCTATCATCCGTTTGACTACTATGGTGCGCCCGACGCTGACCGAGTATTGGTAGCTATGGGGTCTATCTGTGAAGTAGCGGAACAGGCTGTAGACTATTTAAACAGCTGCGGACAAAAAGTTGGCTTAATCAAAGTACGTCTTTATCGTCCCTTTGCTACAGAATATTTCTTAAACGTATTGCCAAAAACGGTGAAAAAGATTGCCGTGATAGACAGACTGAAGACACCTGGTGCCGCAGGAGAACCGCTATACTTAGATGTAGTAGCAGCGTTGCAAGGTGCAGACGTACAACCGGAAATCGTTGGCGGCCGTTATGGTCTTGCTTCTAAAGACACGGTACCTGGTGATATCGTAGCTGTCTTTGACAACTTAAATGCTGATAAACCAAAGCATGGTTTTACTATCGCCATTAACGATGATATCTCTTTCACTTCTTTGGAACGGAAAGATGTGCCGGATATGTTACCAAAGAGCACTATCCAATGTAAATTCTGGGGTTTGGGCTCTGATGGGACGGTAGGCGCCAATAAACAAGCGGTAGACATTATCGGTACTTACACAGATATGTATGCACAGGCTTATTTCTCCTATGATTCCAAGAAATCAGGCGGGTTGACTGTGTCTCACTTGCGATTTGGTAACGACCCTATTCATGCGCCATATCTCATTAATGCGGCAGACTTCATTAGCTGTAGTAATCGGGCGTATGTACATACCTATGATTTATTGGAAGGGTTGAAACCAGGTGGTGTATTTTTATTAAACACTCGTTGGTCCCAGGCTGAACTGGAAGAAAAGTTGCCTGATTCCATGAAAAAATACATTGCTGAAAACAATATTCGTTTCTATATTATCAATGCGGTAGATATCGCTAAAAACTTGGGGCTGGGCAACCGCACTAACATGGTAATGCAAGCGGCTTTCTTTAAGCTTTCTCAAGTGATTCCGGAAGATGTTGCAGTGAAAGCATTGAAAGACGCCATTGTGAAAGCCTATGGCCGCAAGGGTGAAAAAATCGTCAACATGAACTATCAGGCAGTAGACGCTGGTATGGCTTCTGTGGAAGCAGTAGAAGTGCCAGCTCACTGGAAAGATATTGTTATCAAAGCTAAGGAAAGTCACTCTGACGATCCATTTATCGAAAACATCTTTAAACCATTAGAAGCTTATAAAGGGGATACCCTTCCTGTCAGTGCTTTCAAAGGCAGAGAAGATGGTTCTTTCCCATTGGGTGGTTCCAAGCTGGAAAAACGGGGCGTTGCGACTACTGTACCAGAATGGCACCCGGAAAACTGTATTCAATGTAATCAATGTTCCTTCATCTGTCCTCATGCTGCTATCCGTCCGTTCTTAATGACAGAAGAAGAAAAAGCAGCAGCGCCGGAAGGCATGGCAACCATCAAAGCCATCGGCAAAGGATTAGAAGGTATGCAATACCGTATGCAGGTAAGCGCCTTGGATTGCTTGGGCTGCGGCTGCTGTGTGGTTGTATGTCCTGCTAAGGAAAAGGCTCTCACCATGGAAAACTACGCTAGTCAGGCACCAACAGAGGGGCCAAACTGGGATTATCTCGTAAATATCCCAATCAAAGACGAATTGGTACCGGCGAACAATGTGAAAAACAGTCAATTCCAACAGCCATTGTTAGAATTCTCTGGCGCTTGTGCTGGTTGTGGGGAAACGCCTTATGCCAAACTAGTAACCCAATTAGTAGGGGATAGAATGTATATTGCTAACGCTACTGGTTGCTCCTCTATCTGGGGGGCTGCGGTACCGGCTATGCCATTCTGCACCAACAAAAACGGTTGTGGTCCGGCTTGGTCCAACAGCTTGTTTGAAGACAATGCTGAATTTGGTTTGGGGATGGCTCTTGCTGTGAAACAACTGAGACAGCGCCTAGCTGACCTGATGATTCAAGCAAAAGAAAATGGCGTTGATTCTGAAATCGCTGCGGCATTTGATATGTGGCTGGCGGCACCTGACGACGCTGACAACTCCAAGGCTGCAACCAAGGCAATGTTACCGCTTTTGGAAAAAGCGACCGACCCAATCTTAAAACAAATTTACGAACATCGTGACCATTTAGTGAAGAAATCCTTCTGGGCCTTTGGTGGCGACGGTTGGGCATATGATATTGGTTATGGCGGCTTAGACCATGTATTGGCTTCTGGGGAAGACATTAATGTGCTGGTATTTGACACGGAAGTCTATTCTAACACCGGCGGTCAATCCTCTAAAGCAACGCCGACGGCGGCAATCGCGAAATTTGCAGCTTCTGGTAAGCGCACCAAGAAGAAAGACTTGGGGCTAATGGCGATGTCTTACGGCTATGTATATGTAGCCCAAATCGCCATCGGCGCTGATATGGCTCATGCTTTGAAAACCATTAAAGAGGCTGAGGCTTATCCAGGTCCGTCCTTGATTATTGCTTATTCTTCTTGTGTAAATCATGGTATTAAGACCGGCATGAGCACTTCTATGACAGAAATGAAGAAGGCTGTAGACAGCGGTTATTGGCACTTATACCGTTACAATCCGGCTTTGGCAGAAGAAGGGAAAAATCCATTTAGCTTGGATTCTAAGGAACCTACCTTGCCAATGAAAGATTTCTTGCTGGGTGAAGTGCGGTATGCATCTCTGGCGCAAATGTATCCGGAAAAAGCGGAAGAATTATTCGCAAAAACAGAACAAGATGCGAAACTTAGATATGAAAAATATCGTGGTTTGGCAGGAAAATAACTCAATAAAGGGGCATGGCTATCCTGAAAGATGGATGGCTATGTCCCTTTTCTTTTGCAAAAGAAGAAGATTCTTTGACTTGGTTCTAGGTAACAAGAACGGTGATACTAGGGGAAAGAAAGATTCTATTTGAATAAGGAAGATTTTTAGAAAAATGAAAAATAGCTATTGCTTTTAAACCCGGTTTCCAGATAAAATAAGATAAGAATAAACGAAAACTTTCATATTAAAATAGTTATGAAAAGAAAATTACCCAATCATAAAAATTAGAACAAGAGGTGGTAAGTATGACAGAAAGAAAGGTAGAAGCTTATTTAGGAGAATATGCGTCTGGCAAAAGTGAGGTAGCGCTGAACCGGGCTTTGGATTTAGCAAAACAAGGAGAAAAGGTAACCTTGGTAGATATGGACTTGGTAGAACCATGCTACTGTGTACGCGGGGTGAAATCTATGTTGGCTTCTCGCGGAGTAGATGTGGTAGGACTTGCTACTGATGAAAGTGATGGTATTGACGAGACAGGGGAAACTTATTCTGAAGAAGCAAAACAAGTATTAGAACGAGATGGAAACATTATCTTTGATGTGGGGTATGGTGCTAGAGGGGTAAATCTTTTGATGAACCATATTCGTTATATTGAAAATGACCCGGCTTTGAAACTGATTATGGTATTAAATACAAAACGGCAGATTACCAAAGATGCTGATGCTATTGTAGACTATATAAACCGTTTTTGGCGGGTAGACGGAATCCTTAGCAATACGCATATGGAAAGTGAAACAACGCCGGAAATCATGCTGGAGGGCTTAGCGATTACCAAAGAGGCAGCTGAGCGTCTCTCTATTCCAGTCGTGGGGATTGGGGCTAGCCAAAGATTGTTTGAAAACAATCAAGATTTTATTGATAAATTAGATGGATTAGATATTCATTGGTTGCGGGATTGGATGCCGAAAAGTATCTAAAAAAGAAATAATATGTTTTATAAATGTAGATAAAAAAAGAAAAAAGACGGTTTTTACCGTCTTTTTTCTTTTAGCATAGTAGGAGAGAATGAGAAGAAAAATGCGACAAGATTACAAGCAATAGTTATCAAGGAGGGAGCTTGATACTGTATATAGCGGCTGCTAAAAGCTTTAAAGAAAAACGAAAAAAAGTTTAAAAAAGTAGTTGACAACGTCTTATGAGCTATGGTATATTAATAAAGCTTTCTGAGA
>CAMNVD010000006.1 GCA_946562005.1 uncultured Clostridia bacterium
CTCTTTGGTCTTTTCCATCATTTGCGTAATGCCAAAATAGTTTTTCGGCCGTTGTTCTTTTTCTATGGCAATGATGGTCCGAATCACATCTTTATCATTTTTGATAAGGGCCTCATAAGCATCACCATAGGATACACCAGTGCGGCGTATCACCGCATCCAAATCTTTTAGCATAGTTTCCATTTCTTCCATATTTCCTCACTCCAGACTATCCTTCTTTTTCTTTAGTAATACCACAAAGCAAGAAAAATATACATATCTGTCATGCTGAGAAACATAAGTGACGAAGAATCTTTTTCATTATTCAACTATCTATTTCATGCAACTATCTATCTCCGGCAACAACTGTTGCAGTAGGCATTTAGCCCTGCTGAAGAACTCTATATGATATTGCAGATAGACAGCTAAAGCCTGTTCCATTTCTGCCTTTGCCGCTTTACTGATTTTTAAGTTTGGCAGCTGTGTCAACGGCGCCTGCAATAGTTTTTCCATCATCAGCACAGTACCTGCATGAATCACAGGAAGAGATGTTCCGCTGCCGCAGCTGCTGCAAAGAATCCCCCCTTTTACAGGAGAAAGAACAAAGCTGCTGTTTTGCACACGCCTGCGACAATTAGTACACCCTGCAAGATAAGGCCGATACCCTAAAATATCCAAAAGACGCAACTCAAAGAAACGTACAGTTAACGTTGCATCCTGACCTAATTCCAAGAGAACCAATGCCGCCTGCAACAAATAGTATAGGTCGGCATGGACTTTATTTTCCTCTGTTGCCAGCTGTACTAACTCTAAAAGGTAGGAGCCATAAGCAATTTTGCTTAAATCGTCCCGCAATCCCAGATACGGATTAATCACAGCGCTTTGGGTGATTACAGATAAACTCTTTCCGGAGAGGACCGCAAACTCACTGCACATAAAAGGCTGCACAGCCCCACGGAGACTGCTTTTCACCTTCCGAGCACCTTTGGCAATAGCAGAAAACTTGCCCCGCTCTTTGCTATAAACCGTTACCAATAGGTCTGTTTCGCTATATTCCCTTGTCCGGAGCACGATACCCTCTACATTACTAGTGCTTGCCATAGGCTATCCCTCTTATTTTCTGTTATCAAAGCCAAAGTTGCGCAAACTGATTTCATTATCCCGCCAGTCAGAGCGGACTTTCACCCGCAATTCTAAAAAGACTTTGCCCTCCAATAAATCCTCGATATCTACCCGAGCTTTGCTGCCAATGTCACGGAGCATCTGCCCTTTTTTGCCGATGATGATACCTTTCTGTGAATCCCGTTCCACATAAATAACAGCCTCTACATAGAAATTGCCGTTTTCCCGTTCCTTTACCGACGTCACTTCTACCGCCACGGCATGAGGCACTTCTTCCCTGGTAAGATACAGCACCTTCTCCCGGATAAGCTCTGCAATGATAGCCCGCTCTGGTTGGTCTGTCACCATATCCTCCGGATAATACTGCGGTCCTTCCGGTAAATACTCCTGAATCACAGCTAATAACCGTTCCACATTGGTACCCTGTACCGCCGAAATAGGAATAATCTCCCGGAAATCCATTTTATCTTTATACAAATCAATAATGGGCAAAATATCTTCTGCAGAGAGCATATCAATTTTGTTAATCAGCAAAAATACCGGGCACTTCCGGTCCTTGATTTGATTGATAATAAATTGCTCTCCACTGCCAAAGGTAGACGTACCATCAATGAGATAAAGGATAACATCTACATCCTCCATGGCGGCAGTAGCTTCTCCCACCATATATTCGCCCAGTTTATGTTTAGGCTTATGGATGCCAGGCGTATCCGTAAAAACAATCTGCATCTCCTCTGTCGTATAAAGCCCCAATATTTTCTGCCGTGTCGTCTGCGGTTTATCAGAGGAAATAGCGATTTTCTGTTTTAATATGTAATTCATTAAAGACGATTTTCCTACATTTGGTCTGCCTATAATGCTAACAAAGCCGGATTTATACCCCACAATGAATCCCTCTCTTATCTTTTATCTTTTACATATGGTTTATTTTCGTTTGCTATCGAGTAAAACCTAAGGCAGCAAGCGCCGCCTCTTGTTTCCCCATCATCACCGCTTCTTCCTCCGGCGTCTGGTGGTCATAGCCTAATAAATGCAATAACCCATGACTAAAAAGAAACAACACTTCCCGCTCCTTGCTGTGTCCGTATTCTTCACTTTGGGCATCAGACCTTTCCGTAGAGATGATAATATCCCCCAGCAAATGCGGCTCTTCTGCATCCGGCGGTAACATAAAATCATCACTAGCTACCATTTCATCCATAGCAAAGGAAAGTACGTCAGTAGGACGGTCTATACTGCGATATTCTTTATTCAGACGATGGATTTCCTCGTTATCCGTAAAATAAAGACTGATTTCCATTTTAGCGATTTCCTCCGGAGCATAAGCTTCCTGCTCAAGAATTTTTTGCGCGGTTTTGTAATAATTCGCTAGCATTGTCTCCGAGGAGTGCCACGTCTCCGCTAGTCTGTCCATTATGATTTCCACTTTTTTCTTTGTTCCTTTCCATTTCTTTGATGCGTTTTGCATAGTCGATACGCTTATGCTGACTGCCTGCCAATACAAGGGTAAAGGTTTCTGCAATCACATCTAAGTCTTTGAAGGTCAAATCGCACTCTTCTAATTGTCCAGCATTAAGCTTTCCTTTGATTACTTCACGAATTTTCCCTTCTATCTGGCCCTTGGTAGGCCCTTTTAAGGACTGCACAGCCGCCTGCACACTATCAGCAAGCATTACGATAGCCGCTTCTTTCATTTGCGGTTTCGGCCCCGGATAGCAGAAATCACTTTTCTTCACTTCTTCCCCTTCTTCAGCGCTTTCTAACGCTTTGTTATAGAAGAAGGAAGCCAAGTCCGTGCCGTGGTGCTGCTCTAAAATATTAATAATCTCTTTCGGGAAGCTCAGTTCCCGGAGCATATCTGCGCCATCTTTTACATGAGAAACCAAAATCAACGTACTAAGCGTCGGTAATAATTTATCATGCGGGTTTTCTCCGCCTTCCTGATTTTCGATGAAAAAGCCAGGCCGTTTTAATTTTCCTACATCATGATAATAAGAGGCCACCCGAGCAAGAAGCGGGTCTGCGCCGATGGCGTCCGCCGCCGCTTCTGCTAAATTCCCTACTAAGATACAGTGGTGATAAGTCCCCGGCGCTTCTATCATCAGCTGCTTTAAAAGAGGATGATTAGAGTTAGATAGTTCGATAAGCTTCCCGACTGTGGTAATGCGGAAAGCCCGTTCAAAAAAGGGCAAAGCGCCGGTCATAAAAATAGAGGAAACCACCCCATTAATCAGACCAAACAACACCCCGAAACCAATGAGTACATAACTTTGGTCATTCATTAAGCCTAAGGCTGCAATAATCACCGCATTAGATAATCCCACATAAAAGCTGGACCCTACAAACTGACTGCGGGAATTAACACTGCTAACCTGATAAATGCCAACCATACCGCCGACAATAGCCACAATGCCACAATAAGGCTGACCGCTTAGGATTAACGTCATAAAAATCCCCATGATAGCCGTGATAAAAATAGCAATATCACTATTGATAAGCGCTGCTATCAACATAGAAAAGGCAGCGACCGGCACCAGATAACCACTGACGGAGGAAATATCCATCTGGTCAGAAATACTAAGCCAGCTGCTGATTTTAATGACCAGGAGAAACAGGGTAAATAAGATACCCAGGATAATGATATTGGCTTCCCGGCGCACCACAGATTTCTTTTTATAGACATAATAGACAATCAAAAGATAGGTGCAGGCCACCAAAAGAAACACACCGACATATGTAATAAATGGAGACTTGCTGCTTTGCAACCCCAGATATTGCATAGTTTCCACTTCTTCAGCAGTGACAATGCTGCCCTTGCTGAGAATTTTTTCCCCGGGTTTCACAGAAATCACCACTGGCTTCACATCTGCCGTTACTTTTTCGATTTCTTCCATGGTAGCAATGGCGTCATATACCAGATTCGGCTGAAAATCCACGGCCGCTATCAATCCATTTAAGAGAGCTTTTCCCTGGGAAGAAAAGGATGCCGACGCAATATCTTTGCTGGTTTTAGAAATTGCGCTATTAATTTGCTCCTCAGTCACGCCGTCCTCAATGGCAGAACGAACAGATATCCGCAAAAAGCTTTGCAGCCGCTCTAGGTCCCTATCAGAAAAAGCAAGAGCAGTTACTGCCAAATCCTGCTTTCTTTGGTCGGCAAAGAGACTTTTTACGGCCACCTCTTTATCACTTTGTTCCAACAGCTCCTCGTCTCGGATAACAGAAATAACTCCAGTGAAAAACTGGTCGATTTCATTTAAAATAGCGTTATCAACTGCTTGGTCACGAAAAAACTTCTGTCCCACAGTAGAGGCTGCCTTATTTTTTGCCTCCTGGGTACGGATATCACTGACAAACTGGGTTACCGCCCCATTATAAAAGACATCATTCTGCGCTACATCTCCTACCCTTACTGAAACCTGAGTAGGATAAAACCCTACAGAGAGAATGACAGTACCAATAATGATGCAAAAAAGCCACCACATCACTGCCCGCACTATCTTATTTTTGGATATATTCTCTTTGGGCATTTCCAAACGAAATCCTTTAGCCATAAAGCCTCCTAAATCTCATAGCGAGATAATTTCTACTTATTTTTCTTCATAAGCAGCAATGATTTTTTCTACCAGCGGGTGCCGTACCACATCTACCTTAGTAAGATAAGAAAAAGTGATACCGGGAATATTTTTCAGCTTTTGTTCCACTTCCGCAAGCCCAGAAAAATCCCCTTTCGGCAAATCTATCTGAGTAACATCCCCAGTAATCACCGCCTTAGACCCCATGCCTAAGCGCGTCAAAAACATTTTCATCTGAGGGGAAGTAGTATTTTGCGCTTCATCCAAGATAATAAAGGCATCCTCTAAAGTACGCCCCCTCATATAAGCAAGAGGAACCACTTCGACAATATTCCGCTCCATATATTTCCGAGCCATATCATAGCCTAAGATATCATCTAAAGCGTCATAGACTGGGCGGAGATAAGGATTGACTTTTTCCTGCAAATCCCCTGGTAAAAAGCCAAGTTTTTCCCCGGCCTCTACAGCAGGCCGAGCTAGGACGATGCGGCGCACCTCTTTATTCTTTAATGCCTGGACCGCCATGACAACCGCCAGATAGGTCTTACCAGTACCGGCAGGCCCGATGCAAAAGGTCAGGTCGTTTTTACGGATTTTCTCCAGGTAATCATATTGCCCCACTGTTTTTGCACGTACTTGCTTACCCTTAGCCGTCACGAAAATAGGCGTACTTAGCTTATCAGCGATTTTTTCTTCTGCTGCCACATTTGTTTTTAACCCATAAGCGACAGTAGCGGATGTAATCTCCCCGCCCTTTGCTGCAATATCTGCTAGATACCTTAGCACCTGCTTGCACTTGGCTGTCCTTTCTGCTGGACCACTAATAGATGCCTCGCCGCCTCTCACCACGATTTTCACACCTAGCTCCTGCTCAATAAGACGAATGTGGCTATCCTGCTCGCCCAACACTTCTACTGCTTGTCCATTTTCACTTAACGTAATTTTTTCTTCTACTTCCATCTATAAGAACAGACCCTCCATTGTCATACAAAATCAAATCATATCTGACTAGCATTTTGAATTACATCTTTTTATAGTATACCATAAATCCCAGCGATTTATAGCAAATCTCTTTTTATTCATATCATATTACACAAAAAAAAACAGGTATAAAAGGTATTTTTTTAAATTCTAGCTTTCCCAGAAAAACCCTTTTATTCCCTGTTTTCTTCTTGGCATTCTTGTGTACTTTTTTATTCTGTCGGCGTTGCGCCCTCCTCCTCCGACGGTAGCTCCAGCTGCACCTGGTCTTCCGGCGCCAAGGGAACAAAAACCCCAATATCCTCCCGCACTTCCAGCGTTACTTGCACCTGATACAAATCTAGTCCCTTGGCAATGATACGGATATGCTCGTTTAATATTTCGGCAGAAGCAGGCACTTTTTTCTGCGCTTCCATTTTTCCCCGTGAAATAGCTTCCGCTAAAGCATCATCACTGCTACGCTCTATCTGCACGGCTTCTTCCTGAGCATAGTCGGTTATCACCCCGCTTATGGGCAATCTCCATGCGCCCCATACCACCAAAGGATAGACTACGGCTTCTTCATGGCATAATGCATAAGGAGATTCTTTTTTCCCCCACAACAACAAAGATTTCCCCTTGCCGTTATCTAGAGCAAAGCTTGTAGCAGCCTCCCCTGTCAGTCGATAGCTGGTCTCTACACGGCTACACTCGCCAAACCCCTGATACCATACTCTTGCCTGAATGATAGCGTCTGCTGCCAAACGCTGCTGTCCGTTGTTTCCCCATACCAAAGGCTGTCCGGCTGTAACAGTGCTACCCTTTTCCACAGCAGCAGTTCCCCGTCGTACTAAGATGTGGTCTACCAAGCCGTCTTTTCCAGCTAAGATATTACCAAACAACAAATCACTTTCCTCTGTATCAGCCATTTTCCGCTCGACCACACTGATGATAACCTTTCCCCGTTCACTATGAATCCCCACCCAAGAAAGGGCCGGCTGTCCTCGTAAAATATGAGCCTCAGCCTCATGAAAATCCATAAACCAAGTAGAACGGTAAGGCTGAATCCCTTTCTCTGCTGCCAAAGATATTACATCTTCAAAGCGAACGGTAGTCAAGGGTTCTGGGCTCTCTACTTCCACCTGCAAAGGAATAAAAGAAGCCATATAGACCACAGCTGCAAAAAGAAAAGTCCCTGCCACCAGCGCCTGACGTCGTTTCATCCTCAAAAGAAACAACGGCAAACCGCTTTTGCGGTAAACCCGAAAACGGCATTTACTCCGGCGCGCTAAATGCCGCAATCTGCCCAGACTATACCAGGATACTTTCGCTGAAACCAATTCCTCATTCTGCCAACAAATTTCTCGAATCTCAATTTGTTCTTGCATGACTAAATTTAAGAATTTTTCAATACCAGCGCCATGGATAAATATCACAACGCTGCCATTTGCCCACCGATAAAAGTTTTTCATGGCCGCCCCCTATAGTCCTGTTTCCAGGTTCAGTGCTTTGATTTCTCCCTCAATGACCAACTCTTCTCTGCTCATAGTCTCCAACATTAGTCCGCTACCGATAATCTCTACCCAACCGCCGCCGATTTTTATACGGATTCTATCTAAATCATAATCGATAATACCTTTATGGTTTTCTACCGTTAGAGAGTAGTTTCCCGTCATGGTAATTTTAGGCACATCTAATCCTACTTCAGCAGGAATATCCAGCGCATTGACCATAGCCCGCCGTAAGGATTGCTTCTTTGCAGCAAAAGGATTTTTCTTTTTATTCATGGTATACCCCTCCTCTTATGGGTATTATCAATCTATGAAAAAGAAAAGCAGAATATGTTAAGGAGTCCAATAAAAAAGAAACACCGAATGTAAATTCAGTGTTTCTTTTTATTATTTATTTCAATATCTTCTAGGCCGTTTAGAGACTGGCGGTCCCAAAATGTCAGACCAGATAAGCCCCGTCAGGATATGCTCTTCTGTGGGTTCTAAAATCTCTTGCAATCGTTCCTCTTCACCGGAAACCGCGGCTATCTTTGTTACAGGTATCGGCTGCCTTGTCACTTTCGTTCCTTTATCGGCAGAAACAGTTACTGGTTGAGAGCAAGATTTATCTCTTCGGCCGTCAGCACATACTACACTAGGACCAGCCGCTTTCGCCGGTTGAGAAACAGGACGTTTTCTAGCAGGAACAGGCTCAGATTGCTTCTTTTGCGGTAATCTTTTATTCCCATAAGGCGCATATTTTCCTGTTTGTTTTCCAGCGTCTATCTTTTTCTGGTTCTCTGTTCCTTTTTTCGGTTGCCCCTTAACAGTTTTTGCCGTGTTTACCAAGAATGTAATTACAAGATATGCGATAATTAAATCAAACAAGGGTATCCCTCCCTTATTTTTTCAGATTATCAGAAGTCACAACAGCATCTTTGTCTTTATTTACGCCGGCAATACCTTCCCGCATTTTCGTATCAGACTGAATATTTTGCATATTGTAATAATCCATCACACCTAAATTGCCATTGATGAATGCCTGCGCCATAGCCTTTGGCACTTCTGCTTCGGCTTCTACTACCTTTGCGCGCATCTCTTGGACGGAGGCTTTCATTTCTTGCTCTTTTGCTACTGCCATTGCCCGACGTTCTTCCGCCTTTGCCTGAGCGATACGTTTATCAGCCTCTGCCTGGTCTGTTTGTAATTGTGCGCCAATATTTCTACCCACATCAACATCAGCAATATCAATAGACAGAATTTCAAAGGCCGTTCCTGCATCTAGCCCTTTAGAAAGGACCGTTTGAGAGATACGGTCTGGATTTTCCAATACTGCTTTATGGGTTTCACTGGAACCCACGGTAGTCACAATACCTTCACCGACACGAGCAATGATAGTTTCTTCTCCAGCGCCCCCTACCAGGCGGTCAATATTAGCCCGCACGGTAACTCTAGCCTTTGCCCGAACCTCAATACCATCTTTAGCTACTGCTGCCACAATTGGTGTTTCGATAACTTTTGGGTTTACGCTCATCTGTACGGCTTCTAATACATTTCTCCCGGCTAAATCAATAGCTGCCGCCCGTTCAAAGAGCAACGGGATATTTGCCCGTTCTGCCGCAATCAATGCATTTACCACCCGGTCCACATTCCCGCCGGCCAGGTAGTGGGCTTCTAATTGACTCACCTTTACATTTAACCCTGCTTTTTCTGCTTTAATCAAAGGATTCACGATTTTCACCGGAGATACCCGCCGTAATCTCATCCCGATTAAGTCCACGATGCCTACTTTCACCCCTGCGGCCAGAGCCGAAATCCACAAACCAATCGGGATGAAGCTTAAAATCACCATGAATACCAAAAGCAACATAGTTACCATAATGATAATGGCAATATAACCACCCATATGTCATCCTCCTTTTGTCAAATCATTCTCATTATATAAAATTATATTATGACCAAAAATTTATTTTTCCTCTTTATTTTCGTCCGTTTGTGGAATAATTTCCCGCACAATCACCCGTGCGCTTTCCACTCTGATGACGTTAATCACAGCGCCGGCCGGGATAAACTCCCCTTCGGTAATCACATCAATCCGTTCACCATCAAAGATTCCAGCACCTGCCGGTCTCAGAGGAGTAATAGCCACACCGTTTTTCCCCTCTAAATTATTTAGCTCTCTACGAGGCGCTGCATAGCCCTCATCATTTTTCTGCTTTTGGCTTAAAATGAGACGATTCCAAATACTTCTGGTCTTGGAATACTTAAAGCTAAGAAAAATCAATATGACAGAAGCTACTAACGCAACTAAAAGGGAAATAGCTGCTTGCTCTAAAGAAGGGGAGGCAAAGACAATACTTGCAACGATAGACAAAATCCCAGCAAGACCTGTAATGCCCACCCCCGGCACCACAAATATCTCTAAGAAAATCAATATCATCCCTACTAAGAAGAGAATCACAGCGCCCCAGCCCGCATAACCCGACATGAGATTACCGGCAAAAAACAGAGAGAAGGAAAAAACACCAATGGTACCAAAGACGCCAAAACCTACTGTCAATAGCTCAATAATAATCCCAGCAATCCCTAATGTCAAAAGGACCGGACTAACAAAAGGACTAGTCAAAAACTGCGCCATTTTTTCTTTAGCAGTCTGCTCCACCCTGACTACCTGCGGGTCTGATAAATTCATCTGAGCAAAAATCGCATCCTCATCTTCAGCAATAAAATCTGCCATATGCAGGTCTACGGCTTCCTGCGCAGTCAAGGTCAAAAGTTTTCCTTTTTCTACCACACCAGGGATTTCGATACGGCTATCCGCCATAGCAGCAGCGATTTCCCCATCCCTATGGTGATACTCAGCAGCGCCTGCAAGTTCTTTAGACCACATCGAAACAACTTTTTCGTCAGCGATTTGGTCGCCCTGTCTAGGTTCTGCTGCTCCCATGGTAGTGCCCGGCGCCATTACTAGCACATCACCGGAAAGCGCAATGAGAGACCCAGCAGAAATTGCCTTTTGTTCTACAAAACAAATGGTCGGTGTAGAAGAAGAAATAATCGTGTTTTTAATATTCATAGCAGCGTCCACCAAGCCGCCATAAGTATCAATTTTTAATAATACATAGTCAGCCTGATTATCCGTTGCTTCTTCGTAACCCCGAATAATGAAGTTTGCCGCTCCCCGGTCGATATCACCTTTTAATGTTATTGTATAGATAACCGGGTTTGTTTTATTGCTTTCATTACCTACAGTAACAGAATAAACTGCTTCCGGCTCAACGCCTAAGGCAAGCCCCATAGTTCCCCAAAGACATATTAACGCAACACAGCATAAAAAAAGCATGGACCATACTTTTTTCAATTTGGCACCTCCAATAAATTCTCCATATGCAAAACGTATGCCTGGCTCTAAGTAGCAAATCCCATATGGTTATCTTATATTTATTTTTATTATTACATCGATTTCTTAAAAGCTCCTTAAGCTTTTCTTAATATTTCCCCGAAAACCCTTTATCTATGCCAAAAGCCAGCAAATAATAAAATAAAACCCGATACATGACATATCGGGTTTTCTCTGCAACTATAACAAAAATATGTATCAGTCTGCAAAATGCAAAACTAATTCCATTTCCGTTTTCTTGCTGCTTCAGCCTTTTTCTTTCTTTTCACACTAGGCTTTTCGTAATGTTCATGTTTACGAATTTCAGCCATCACGCCAGCCTTTTGGCAGGTGCGTTTAAAACGGCGCAAAGCACTATCTAAGCTTTCATTTTTTCCAACGCGAACTTCACTCATTCGTATCCCCCCCTCCGCCTATCCAGGGTCTTATTGGTTAGGATGCATTTGATGACGAATCTATCATCACTAGGTTATTATAATACAAGACCACCCATCTCGTCAAGAACTGTATACAGAAAACTTTAGCAGTCTGATACAAAAACAGACTTAACAAAAATCGCCCAGCTTCCGGCCGCCCACCAAATGATAGTGGATATGCATCACTTCTTGCCCGCTATCGCCTAGACAATTATTTACTAAGCGAAAACCAGTTTCTGCTATGCCCAATTCTTTGGCGATTTTCACTGCTACCAAGTGCATTTTACCGATGATTTTACTGTCCTCCTCGGTGATTTTGCTCATATCGCTGATGTGCTTTTTGGGAATAATCAGCACGTGGACAGGCGCTTTCGGTGCAATATCTTTAAAAGCCAAGATATCGTCATCTTCATAAACGATATTAGTATTCATTTCTTTATTTACCATTTTGCAAAAAATACAGTCTGTCATGATTCTTTCACCTCTTATCTATCGGAAAAAAACAAACGGTTATTTGTCTTTTATCGTTTCTCCATACATTATACCATTTTGTACAAATTTTACTAGTACTTTTCCTACCTCTCCCCGCACTGCTTCCTTTGCTTCTATGAGAACAGGCAGATAGCTTTCTGTATAACCCTGCCAATATTCCTTTCCGGCTACCTTGCAAGGCTGCTCAAAAAGAACCGAAACTTCTTTACCAATATATGCAGTCTCTACCCGCTCTGTCAATCTTTTCGCTAATTGTTCTAAAGCTTCACAGCGTTTTTTCTTTACGGTGCTATCCACTTGCCCTGCGTATTCTGCCGCAGGTGTACCTGGGCGGATAGAATATGGAAAAATATGAATTTTAGAAAATCCTATTTTCTCTATAAAGTCACAACTTGCTTGAAAATCTGCTGCCGATTCCCCAGGAAAACCTACTATCACATCTGTAGTGATAGTGGCATCTGGAAATACCTCTTTGATACAAGCAATTATCTTTTCATAGTCTGACGTCTGATAATCCCGCCCCATAGCAGCCAAGGTCTTATCACAGCCCGCCTGTAACGGAATATGGAAATGCCGGCAAATATTGGCATGGTCGCTTACCGCCTCCAAGAGTTCCGCCGTCACCTCCATAGGTTCGATAGAACCTAGCCGCAACCGAGTCAGTCCTGGGATTTCCGCTATGTCACTCACTAACCGGGCAAGGTTTTCCTCTGCCCCTAAATCTTTCCCGTAAGCACCAATATGGATACCAGAGAGAACGATTTCCCTGTAACCTGCCGCCGCCATCCTGCCGGCAAAGTCAACGGCCTGTTCATGAGGAAGGCTCCGCACCTTACCCCTAGCATAAGGCACAATGCAGTAAGTACAGAAGTTTTCACAGCCGTCTTGGATTTTTAAGAAACCGCGGGTCCTGTCCCCACTGCCGATTTCCTGAGAAATAGGGGTAAAGGTATCCACCTCATCCAGGTCAGATACTTGCACAGCAATACCTTGTCCAGATAAACGACCAGCTAATAACGAGACTAAATTTGCCTTTTCTTCTACCCCCAGCACCATGCCAACGCCTTCGATAGCGGCCGCTTCCTCACTATGGGTCTGAGCAAAACAGCCAGTTACTACCACCAAGGCGTCCGGATTCATTTTCACTGCTTTTCGTATCATCTGCCGAGACTTCCGATCTGCCAGATGGGTTACCGTACAAGTATTGATGATGTAAATATCTGCTTTTTCTGTAAAAGCCGTTTGCGTATAACCAGCCTGCAAAAGCTCACTAAGCATAGCCTGAGAATCTTCTTGATTTACTCGACAACCCAAGGTATAAATAGCCACAGTCAGACCGTTTTTATTTGTTGCTTCCCTCATATTATCTTATCCTACCTGCTTCCGCTTAAATCTCCCCAGGCATAGGCCACCATGGTAATGGCAGCAATGGCCGCTGTTTCCGTCCGCATAATGCGCGGCCCCATAGTTACCGTCTCCCCACCATAGGAGCGAATGAGGTCGATTTCTTTCCCGCTGATACCACCTTCCGGCCCAATGATAATAGCAACAGAGGAAGGTTCTCTTTGCAAAAATGCACCAATACCCTTGACCTCTTCCTCCTCCCAAGGCGTAAGAATTTTACAATCTTCCGGTAAGTTTCTAAGAGCCGCTTCCAGTCCTTGAGGAACCGCCACTTCTGGGATATGATTGCGACGACATTGTTTACCGGCTTCTACAGCAATGGCCTGCCAGCGTTCCTGCTTTTTCTTTGCCTTTTCTGCCGTAAGCTGAGACACACTCCGCTCCATAGCAATAGGTAAGATTTTGCGCACGCCTAGCTCCACACTTTTCTGGATAATCCATTCCAGCTTGTCCCCCTTGGGAATCCCTTGCAGCAGATAAATATCAATGGGCTGCTCTACCTGAATATCAGGAATAGCAATAACTTTTGCCTGCACCATACCTTTTTCAATGGCAATAATTTCTGTCTCATAAATCAATCCTTCACAAATCACCTCTAAACTATCCCCTACTGCATAACGCAATACAGCTGCAATATGCTTGGCATCCTGTCCCGTTACAGTTATGATATCCTCATGGATTTGCTCTTGGGTTACAAATACTCTTGCCACTGGTTTTCCCTCCCTGCATTGGCTCACATCACTAACACATTTGTTTCATTTTATCATAACCGCTAAAAAAAATCAGCATAAAAAAACAGACTGCCACTGGCAATCTGTTTTTACTTTAATCTATTTTTCTCTTCTTTATTTACAAAGACTCATAGCCACCCAACCGTCTTCCCGGACAATTTCTTTTACAGTTAGAGATGTCTTCGCTATTGCCGACTGCACATCTTCTTCTCTGGTATCAATAATCCCGGAGATGATAAATATACCGTTCTCATTCAGAAATTGCTCGATAGTTTCCAAGAGCTTTATAATCACATCCGCCACAATGTTAGCGATAATCACATCATATTGCCCTGTTACCGTCTCTAGTAAATCTCCGCACATCGCCGTAACCTTATTTTGTACACTGTTTTGCGCAATATTTTCCGCTGCGATTTTCACAGCGTCAGCATCGATATCCACTGCCAATACAGAGTCAGCGCCTAGTTTTCCGCTGCAAATAGCAAGAATCCCCGAGCCTGTCCCAATATCCAATACTTTTTTTCCGGCTAGGCTTTCTTTTTCCAGGAGACGCAGACAGTTTTTGGTAGTAGCGTGTCCCCCTGTGCCAAAGGCCATGCCTGGGTCCAGTTCGATGATGATTTCCTCATCAGCCGCTTGATAGGTTTCCCAGGTAGGTTTTACTACGATACGCTCACCCAGTTTTTCTGTCTGATAAAATTCTTTCCAAGCATCAGCCCATTGCTCGTCTTTGATTTCTTCCGCCGTATAAGTATAGTTGTCGCCGCTTCCTGCTAATAACGCTTGCAGCTGCTGTTGCAATACGCTTTCCGTCTCCGTCCAATTTTCCACCGGGAAAAAACCCTTCACTACAATAGGCGCATCAATAGCTGGCGGCATTAAGTCACAGCCCATGTTATCTTTATCCTGCATCTTGCGATGATAGAGATCCCTTGGGTCTTCTATGCTGACCCCTTCTGCGCCACATTCAAACAATAAATTAGATAACAATTCCTCCCATTGGGGAGGAATTGTTACACTTACACATTTGCAAGTCATATGAAAATCCTCTTTTTCTGTCTAATTCCTAATCATCATCACGATTAAATACTTTGTTAAAGAAGCCTTTTGGCGCTTTATCGTCTTTATCACCATCCGTTGCCGGGTTTTCGCCCACAGGAGCTCCGTCGTAGCTAGCCGCAAAGGCCTTGAGCATTTCCTTTTGCTCTTTGGTAAGGCGGGTCGGCGTTACTACTTTGATTTTTACGTGTTGGTCACCCCTACCATAGCCTCTGAGCCGCGGGAAACCTTTGCCCCGCACCCGGAAAGTAGTGCCCCCTTGTGTGCCAGCAGGGATGGTCAGCTTGACCTGTCCTTCTAATGTAGGCACCTGGATATCACAGCCCAGCGCTGCCTGGACAAAGCTGATGCTATGTTCACAAACTACGTCATCATTTTTCCGCTGGAAGATTTTATGAGGCGCTAAAGAAATATAAACATATAAATCGCCGGAAGGACCGCCCAGAGTTCCCACTTCCCCTTCACCTGCTACCCGCATACGGGAACCAGTATCTACCCCAGCAGGGATTTGCACTACAATATTTTTCTTCCGTTTTACCTTCCCGCTGCCATGACAAGATTTACACGGCTTTTCGACGATAACGCCTTTCCCCTGACAACGAGGACAGGATTTCACAGTCTGGAACTGTCCGAAGGGCGTGCTTTGGGTCATACGTACTTTCCCACTGCCGCCGCACTGGGTACATTTTGCCGGCTGAGTACCTGGTTCTGCACCGCTGCCATCACAAGTATCGCACTTTTCATAGCGTTCTACAGTGATTTCCTTTTTAATGCCGGCTACTGCCTCTTCAAAAGACACCTGGATATCTACCCGTAAATCGTTTCCCTTTTGCGGACGGTTGCCTTTGCCGCCGCCTCCGCCGCCAAAGAACGCTTCAAAAATATCACCAAAGCCGCCGCCAAAATCTGCACCATTAAAACCGCCGCCAAAACCGCCAAAACCACCAAAGTCAGGACCTGTGCCGTTTGCACCTGCATGGCCAAACTGGTCATAGCCCGCCCGCTTTTGAGGGTCGCTTAGTACTTCATAGGCTTCATTGACTTCTTTAAATTTTTCTTCCGCAGTTTTGCTGTCTGGGTTTAAGTCTGGATGATATTGTTTTGCCATTTTCTTATAAGCTTTTTTGATTTCTTCATCTGTGGCAGTTTTTGACACGCCCAGCACTTCATAATAATCTCTTTTATCCATATTGCCACCTTTATCAAAAATTCTTGGCAGATTAGCCTAATAGCAGCGCCATCCATTAGCGCCGCTATCAAGCCTTCTCATATAATATTCTTTATATGGTATTCTTTTAGAACCGATAATTTTTATTTGTCGTCATCTACGATTTCAGCATCTACCACATTATCATCACTAGCGTCAGCAGCACCTGCCGCATCTGCGGCTTGTTGGGCTTGAGCTGCTTCACCATATACCCGTTCAGATACTTTATAAAGAGCCTGTGTTAACACTTCCATTTTTGCTTCGATGTCGGCAATATCACCACCGGAGATAGCCGTTTCCAGTTCGCCTTTAGCAGCAAGGATACCGTCTTTTTCTTCTGGTTGTACTTTATCTTCAAAGTCTTTTAAAGTTTTATCCACTTGGTAAATCATAGCATCAGCTTGATTTCTTACTTCTACTTCTTTTTTCCGTTTTTCGTCTTCTTCTTTATATTTATCAGCGTCCTGCATCATTCTTTGGATTTCATCATCAGAGAGACCGCCGGAAGAAGTAATGGTAATGGATTGGGATTGACCAGTGCCCAAGTCCTTGGCGCTTACATTTACAATGCCGTTAGCGTCAATGTCAAATTTTACTTCGATTTGGGGAATACCGCGAGGAGCCGGCGCAATACCAGTTAAGTTAAACCGGCCTAAGCTCTTGTTATCAGCAGCCATAGGACGTTCCCCTTGTAATACATGGACTTCTACAGAGGGCTGGTTATCAGCCGCCGTAGAGAAGATTTGGCTCTTCCCAGTAGGAATGGTCGTGTTTCTATCAATAATTCTGGTGAAAACACCGCCCATGGTTTCAATACCCAAAGACAATGGCGTCACGTCTAAGAGCAACACGTCTTTCACTTCTTTATTTAAGATACCGCCTTGGATAGCAGCGCCTAATGCTACGCATTCGTCAGGGTTGATGCCTTTGTGGGGTTCTTTACCGATTAGCTTTTTAATAGCTTCTTGTACGGCAGGAATCCGAGAGGAACCGCCTACCAACAATACTTTATCGATTTCACTAGCAGATACCCCGGCATCCTGCATAGCTTGACGAGTTGGGCCCATAGTTTTTTCTACCAGATCAGCAGTTAGCTCGTCAAATTTTGCTCTGGTTAAGTTGATGTCCAAGTGTTTCGGACCATCTTGATTTGCCGTGATAAATGGCAAATTAATGTTAGATGTCAACACACCGGAAAGTTCAATTTTCGCTTTTTCAGCAGCTTCCCGTAAGCGCTGCATAGCTACTTTATCACCAGATAAATCAATGCCTTCTTGTTTTTTAAATTCAGCTAATAAGAAATCAATAATCCGTTTGTCAAAGTCGTCGCCGCCTAAGTGGTTGTTACCGCTGGTGGCTTTTACTTGAAATACCCCGTCGTCTAATTCCAATAAGGATACGTCGAAGGTACCGCCCCCTAAGTCGAAGACAAGCACTGTTTGGGTTTCCCCTTTATCTAAGCCATAGGCGAGAGCCGCTGCCGTCGGTTCATTGATGATACGCAATACTTCAAGACCGGCGATTTTCCCAGCGTCTTTGGTAGCTTGCCGTTGACTGTCAGAGAAGTACGCCGGTACGGTAATTACCGCCTGATTTACTGTTTCGCCAAGATAGCTTTCTGCATCAGCTTTCAATTTTTGCAAGATAAAAGCAGAGATTTCTTGGGGAGTGTATTTCTTCCCATCAATATCTACCGTATAGTTTTCACCCATGTGCCGTTTAATAGAAATCACGGTTTTATCAGGATTAGTAATCGCCTGCCGTTTGGCAACCTGCCCTACCAGTCTTTCCCCGTTAGATTGAAAACCTACCACAGAAGGTGTGGTTCTCGCCCCTTCGGGATTTGGGATAACGGTAGATTCCCCGCCTTCTATTACCGCTACACAAGAGTTCGTTGTACCTAAGTCAATACCAATTACTTTACCCATATTTGATTACCTCCTTAAAATTCACCATTATAGTTTATGCCAGCCGCTGACTTTTGCCATTGCCGGCTGTGGTTTTCTCTTTCTTTTTATTGTCCCACTTTTACCATGCTGGGACGGAGCAGTTTCTCCTTGAAGCGATAACCTTTTTGCAGCTCTTCTACGATGATACCGCTTTGTTCCGGTTCTCCCGCTACCATAGCAATGGCCTCATGCCACTGAGGGTCGAAGGGCTCTCCCACAGCAGGAATAGCTTCCAAGCCCAGGTTTTGCAGGGTATCTTGCAGCTGCCGGTAAACCATTTCTACGCCTACGACAAAATCCTTCGCCTCCGCACAATCCTTTCCCCCCACAAGGGCCCGTTCCAGATTATCCAGTACAGGGAGTAACCCTGTAAGTCCATCACAGATAGCAAATTTCGCTGTGTCTTCTCGCTCTTGTCTTGCCCGCTTGCGGAAGTTATCAAAATCAGCTTGCAGCCGTATGTACTGCTGCGCCATTTCTTCTTTAGCAGCTAATTCCTGCTCCAACTGACCAATACGTTCTACCATCTCCTCTGGTGTCAAAATTTCCGTTCCAGCGGCTCCAGCCGTCTCCGTATCATCTATTTCAGCAGTTACACCTTCCACTTCTTCTGCGATATCATTGGTTTTTTCACTCACTGGGTTTCGCCTCCTTATGAATCTTTATTTCTTATTTTGAAAATATCCGATAATTGCTTCGCCACATAATCGACCATAGATACTGTTCGGGAATAGGCCATCCTAGTAGGGCCCAACACTCCTACAGTACCGATAATCTTCCCATCTACACTGTAGGTTGCCGTTACAAGGCTGCATTCTTTCATTTCTGCATAGGGCAGTTCTAAGCCGATAGAGACATTAACGTCTTCCTCTGTTACCGGTGCCATTAAATGCCGCATTCGCTCGTCCTGTTCTAAAAGCTCTAAAATGTATTTTACCTTGTCGATGTCTTGAAACTCCGGTTGCTTCAGCATATTACTGCTACCCACCAAGAACACCTTATTATCACTGCCACCGGTCATAGCGCCAGCCTGAACTTTCTTAGCAATGACAGCTGCCGGGTTTTCATATTCTCCAGCAAAAAGTTTTGTCATTTCATCTAATAGCTTTTCGTTTACCGCAGCAATATTCATTTTTAAGAATTTCTGCCGCAAATGCTGCTCCCATTGACTGAGCACATCCGGACCAATAGGACTTTGAAAATCAAATACCCGGTTATTGACCAGACCATTTTTGGTTACCATGACCACCAATATCTGATTCATCCCAACCAAGAGCAACTGCAAATAGTTTAAGGTGTCGCCTTCCATATGAGGCAATGCCACCAACGCTGTATAATTAGTCAAATGAGAAAGCAACCGACAGGATTCTTTGAGTATTTCGTCTATCTCTATTAACTTATGAGAAAAAAGATTATTAATGGCAGAAATTTCTCCAGGAGAGATATTTTCTTTTTCCATCAAATAATCAACAAAGTAGCGATACCCTTTTTGAGAAGGAATCCGGCCCGCAGAAACATGAGGCTGCTCTATATAACCCAAATCCTCCAAATCGGACATTTCATTGCGAATAGTTGCCGAGGAAACGCCCAAATCATATTTTTTGGCAATGGTGCGAGAACCAACTGGTTCAGCCGTATCTACATAGTCTTTGACGATGGCTTTTAACAGCTTTCTTTTTCTCTCGTCCATACTCTTTCACCTCTTTTGTTAGCACTCTCACCTGTTGAGTGCTAACCCATAAGATAATATATCACCGAGAGATAGCATTGTCAATAGTTTCCTCTTTTATTCCGGCAAAAAGGCCGCAAAGACATTATTTGCCAACAACTGCCCCTGAGCAGAAAGGCGCATACCCTTTTCGTCTACCAAGAGCAATTTTTCTTCTGCTAATTGTCTTATTTCCTTTTCATAAAGAGAACGAATATTCGTGCCGTACTTTTCTTCTAGTTGGTCGAACAAAATGCCCTCCGTACAACGTAATCCTAAGAAAACCCCCTCTGCTAATACCACCGCGTCCGTTAATTCCTCCCCAAAGGCAACAGGTAACTGCTCTGCCTGCAACATAGCGGCATAGTTTTCTAAGGTTTCCACATTGGACCAACGGTGATTTTCATAGCAAGAAGCAGCCCCCAAGCCTAATCCCAGGTAGTTTTCCCGCCGCCAATAGTTCAGATTATGCCGACATACGCTACCCGGCTTTGCAAAGTTTGAGATTTCATATTGCTCGTATCCCATTTGCTGTAAATAGGTTCTACCCCTTTGCCACATGGCAATCTCTACCTCTTCAGCTGGTAACAAAAGTTGCCCCGCCGCCTGTTTCCGTCCCCAAGGAGTGTTTTCCGAAAGATGTAGACCATAACAAGAAATATGAGCAGGAGCTAAGACCATCGCCTGCTCCAGGTTGCTGAGCCACTTTTCTACTGTCTGCCCGGGAAGATTTGCAATCAAATCCAAACTGATATTATCAAAACCAGCAGCCCTACAGAAAGCAACAGCTTCTTTAATATCAGAAGCATTATGAAGCCTACCCATGGCAGCCAAGTCTTTATCATCAAAGCTTTGCGCCCCCAAGGAGATACGGGTAACGCCTGCCTTCTGCAATGCGGCTAAATAAGTTTTATCAATGGTTCCAGGGTTCGCCTCTATGGTAATTTCTCCAACAGTCGAACGGCAGCTTACCGCTGCTTGTCTTACCATAGCGATGATTTCTGCTACCAAATCTACCGGCATCAAGCTAGGTGTTCCACCACCAAAATAGACGGTAATGTTTTCCCCCTGTGTAAAGATGTTTTTCCCCATTTTCTTTTGCCAAAGGATAAATTCTCTTTCCAAGCCAGAAAAATATTGCTCTGCCACCTCTGCCCGTAGTTTTCCTGGATAAGAGAGAAAGTCGCAATAATTACACTTCTGCAAACAAAAAGGAATGTGCACATAAACAGCAGAAAATCCCATGATAAACAACCTTTCTTTATTTATAACTTTTTTAAAATGTCATCCTGAGCCATAGCAAATAATCCAGCTTTTTAACTGCCATTCTGAGCGTAGCCGTCAGGCAAAGTCGAAGAATCTTAAAAACATAAACCCAGGCAAAGATGATTCATTACTTATGCCCCTCAGAATGACAATGACAATAACAATTACATCTGCAATATATGAGAAAAGCCCAAACAGCATTTGTCTGGACTTTTAGGTTTACTTGTCTATTTCTAGGACCGCCATGAAAGCTTCCTGAGGAATTTCCACGCTGCCCACCTGTTTCATACGTTTTTTCCCTTCTTTTTGTTTCTCCAGAAGCTTCCGTTTCCGGGTAATATCGCCGCCGTAACATTTCTCTAATACGTTTTTCCGCATAGCTTTGACGGTTTCCCGAGAAATAACTTTATTACCGATGGCAGCCTGGATAGGCACTTCAAAGAGCTGACGAGGAATAAGACTGCGTAATTTTTCTACCAACGCTCGCCCCCGGTAGTATGCCTTATCTTTATGGACAATGCAGCAGAGAGCGTCCACCACTTCATTATTAACTAAAATATCCAGTTTTACCAGGTCGCTTTGCTGATAACCGATTAACTCATAGTCCAGAGAAGCATATCCCTTCGTACGGGATTTTAATTGGTCAAAGAAGTCATAGATGATTTCAGATAACGGCAAATTGTAAGTAATCATCACACGGTTTTCCGTGATGTATTCCATGTTAAGGAAAGCGCCTCGTCGTTCTTGGGCCAGCTCCATAATGCTCCCTACAAAGTCAGAAGGCACCATAATAGTAGCCTTTACAAAAGGCTCCTCAATAAAAGCGATTTCTGTCACCGGTGGCAGGTTTACCGGGTTGTCAATAACTAAGAGCTCTCCATCATTTTTCGTTACCCGGTAGCTTACACTAGGCGCTGTTACCAAAAGCTCCAGCTTGTACTCCCGCTCCAGCCGTTCCTTGATTATCTCCATATGCAGAAGGCCTAAGAAACCGCAGCGAAAGCCAAATCCCAATGCCACAGATGTCTCCGGCTCAAAGGAGAGAGAAGCATCGTTTAACTGCAACTTTTCTAAAGCGTCCTTCAAATCCCCGTAAGCATTGTTTTCGATTGGGTACAGCCCGCAATAAACCATAGGCGTCGCTTTGCGATACCCCGGCAAAGGCAGAATAGCCTGATTTTTATTATCTGTAATAGTATCCCCTACCTGGGTATCCTTTACATTTTTGATACTTGCCGTTACATAGCCTACCTCCCCGGCAGAGAGCTTTTCTACTGTTTTCATGGCTGGGGTAAAGATACCCACCTCATTGATATCCGCTACTTTTCTGGTGCCCATGGTCAGCATCTGCATACCAGGATAGATATTCCCTTCCATCACACGGATATAAGAGACCGCCCCCTTATAAGCATCAAAACAAGAGTCATAGATTAAGGCTTGCAATGGCTCCTCTGCATTGCCTTTTGGCGGCGGAATCAGATGAACGATGGCCTCCAAAATCTCTTTGGTGCCAATACCCGTTTTTGCAGAGGCGAGGATAGCGCCGCTAGCATCAAGACCGATAACATCTTCGATTTCTTGCTTCACCTTTTCTGGGTCAGCGCTAGGTAGGTCGATTTTATTGATAACTGGGATAATCTCTAAATCGTGCTCTAAAGCCAGGTATACATTAGCCAGCGTTTGTGCCTCAATACCTTGTGCCGCATCCACCACTAGAATTGCCCCTTCACAGGCAGCAAGACTTCTAGATACTTCATAGGTAAAGTCAACATGGCCCGGGGTATCAATTAAGTTTAGGACATATTCCTCGCCATTATCGGCCTTATAATTTAACCGCACAGACTGCATTTTGATGGTAATGCCCCGCTCCCGTTCTAAGTCCATGTTATCTAAAATTTGGGCTTCCATTTCCCGAGCACTGACTGCCCCCGTGTATTCTAATAATCTGTCAGCCAAAGTAGATTTTCCATGGTCAATATGAGCGA
This sequence comes from uncultured Clostridia bacterium, assembly GCA_946562005.1. Taxonomy (GTDB): domain Bacteria; phylum Bacillota; class Dehalobacteriia; order UBA4068; family JAAVYR01; genus JAAVYR01. The sequence goes on from CAMNVD010000006.1 coordinate 22,744, forward strand.
TGATACAAAAGTTACGAATATTTTCTTGTGGGATTGCCATATCATCTCACCTGTTCTTACTTATTTTTATTTTTTATCTTATCATATTTATTTAAGTTTGGCTACTTATTCCGTTTTTGGATTTTGTATTCTCCGCCGTTTGAATTTCCGCAGAAGCACCCCTTTTACCATATCTGCTTCATCCATTTTCAATCCGATGGTAACAAAGGCATAAACCACAGCCCCCACACCGATGCTCACCGTCAGCTGCATACACTGAGCAAATTTCCCAGATGTGCCTATGATACCTGCACAGCCCCAGGCAGCAAAGTAAACGACTACTGCCATTAATGCTGAAGCCAAGAGAATCTTCCCAAAGGACACCAATAGATTTTTCTCATCTATAGAGCCAGTTTTCTTTTTTAAGAGAATCAATAACAGCATCATATTGAAGATACCGCTAAGAGAATAAGCAAGAGCCAACCCCGTATGTCCCATAGGATGAACTAGTGCAATGCTTAAGCCAATATTAAAGACAATAGAAGAAACACTAGCAATCACAGGCGTCATGGTATTCTGTAAAGAATAAAATGTACGGCTCAGCACATGAATAGCCCCATAAGCAAAAAGACCGATGCAATAAAAAAGTAATGCGTCAGCAGTGGCATTTGTCGCTGCGGCTGTAAAAGCCCCACCTTTGAATTCATACATAAAGCGAACGATAGGTACCCGGAGCACAGCAAGTCCCACAGCAGCCGGAATGGTAATAAAGAGTACAGACCGTAAGCCCAAAGATGCAGACTGATGAAATTCCTCCATTTCTCCTTTAGCAACATGAGCCGTCATGGTTGGAAACACTGCTACCGCAATGGCAATGGCAAAAACACCCACCGGCAATTGCATGAGGCGCTGTCCTGTTTTTAGCGCCGCCAACATCCCCGGCGCCAAATCCGAAGCCAACGCTTGACTGACAAAGCTATTGATTTCCTCGATAGACAAACCAATAAATACTGGCACCATCAGCGCCATAATGCTTTTCACTCCAGGGTGAGATAAATCAAAACTTGGATAATAGTGAAAGCCTACTTTTTTTAGGGAAGGTACCTGAACTAAGAAATTAACCATAGCCCCCAGCACAACCCCCACCGAAAACCCAGCAATACCGTAACCAGGAAACATCCGCTCAATAGGCCCGGCTAAAGTCAGCCCCCCAATGATAATCCCTAGATTATATAATACTGAGCCCAAAGCAGGACTCGTAAAATGCTTATAAGACTGTAGAATGCCTTGAGAAATACCGGAAAGAGACATAAAGAAAACCTGGATAAACATGATTTTTGTCAGCGCCACCGTCAGCTCCATAGCCTCCTGCTGAAATCCCGGCACCAAAAAGGATACCAGCTGCGGCGTAAAAGCAATGCCAATAGCAATGCCAATAAACAACAAAATCATCACCCAGTTTAAGACGATGCTAGCCACACGCCAGCCTTCTTCTTTATCTTTGGCAATATAGCTGGAAAAGACAGGAATAAAGGAGGAACTTAACGCCCCGCCTACCAATATCATATATAAAAAATCCGGGATAGAAAAAGCCGCATGATAAGCGTCTGTAATTCTGTTTTGCCCAAAAGAATTATAAATGAATACATCCCGCAAATAGCCTAAAATACGGGAAGCTATCATCGTTACCATTAAAAATCCAGCAGCCCGCGCTACTGTAGCATTTTGTTCTTTACTCATCGTTTCCCCCAACCACTGTTTTCCTGTTGCCTAGCCCGATGATGTCCTATGCTTATTTTATAAGTATATCATACTCCTCGCTAATCTACCACAGAAAAAGAGAAAATTACCCATCACTTCTCCCCAGCATCATCCCCCTGCCCCCCCCCAAAACCCCGGCAGTTTCACCTGGAAAGATTTTCCCAGAATATCAAAGTAAATACTGTCAGCATCTTTCTCTACGGTAATTGCACTGTCCGGCAGTTGCGGCACAATCGTAGCCATTCTTTTGGCCGTCAGATTCAACCCAGAAATAACCAAAAAAATAGCCGCTGTCACTAGCAACAACATATTGCTATAATAAAACCATCTTTTTCTTTTTAAAATAATCAAAGCAAACACCTCCCTTTTTCTAGGTTACCCATGGTGTTTGCTTTCATACTTATTTATCTTTCTTTCTGCGCATAGCCTGTCGTTCCGTCCGCTGCTAATTTATCCTTCTGCCTGACAGTGAAGTGCCTTTTACGGAATAATTTTTATCATTTTTAATGCGTCATTACCGCTAACTAATCCATCCTTTTCGGTAGATGCGGGGTCTGCTGTTTTTTCTTTTTGCGCTGGTGTTTTGTTTTCTTCTTGTCTAGGTTGTTTCTTTTCCTCCAGTTTTTCAGCCAGGAGAACTGTCTCGATAGCTTCTGCCAGATAATCCACACCCTTTTCCGCCTGCTCCAGGCTAGAGTTACTACATCCTACTTCCACCAGCATCGCCTTAGGGGAAAGGTGCTGATTATATCGTCCGCTTTGTACCCGCACAGACCGTAAGATCCCCGGCGCTCCGCTTTCTAATGCGTTGCCAACTTTCCTAGCAAAAGCAAGATTTTGTTCCCAATTAGGATGATTTGACCGCTGATTACTACCCACCACCAGCATCAACCGAGTCACCTCCTGTCCCTCAATGACAGTAGTTAAAGGGTCGTCACTGCCGATAGCGTCCCGGTGCACATCAATGAAGATTTCCATGCCAGGATACTTTTTCTTCATAGCTTCCATGGTATCCAGAGAATTGCTGTAGGACATCTGCCAATCCGGATAATCATGAATGGTATCAGATACCACCGCCGGAATACCTCTTTGCGCCAGACTATCTTTTAAGGCCAGCGCTACATTATAAATTCCACCCCGCTCCCCACTAGCCTTTGCCTCACCGTAAGTAGGAATGTAGCTTTCCGTGGTATGGGTACAATAAATGCCAATAGGAGCCATATCCTTGAATTCAGCCCGCGCAGCTAAAATCGCATCCTCATCTTCTGCCCCCACATCCGGCACCACAGGAAGAGAAGATGGCTGTTCTCCGTCTAACGAAGATTTCCCGGAACCATCAGCAGTAACCTGTCCGCCACTACCCAAAGAATGGGGCGTAGCCCATGCCAACAGTAGCCCATCGCCACGCCAACGATGAGCAAACGGCAAATCCCCTTTTGCATAAGAAATACCAGGAATGCCGGGAACAGCAGAAACAGTTTCGCCCGCCTGATCTAAGCACAAAACATCCGCAAGCAAAAGACTTCCTTCATCCTCTTTTGATAAAATCAGAAAAAGTCCCTCTACCGTAAGAAACAACAGTCCCAAAAATAAAATGAAAAAAAGCAGGCTTCCTAGAGAAAACCCCTTTTCATAATTAGAGTGATAACTGCTGATATAGCTATTTTTATATGCTTTTCTCTTATAAGCATTTTGATTTACCAACGAATTTAGCATATACCTTCCCCCTTTGGTTCATTGTTATCATATGTCCCAAAGAACGGAATCAGAACAGAAAATCATTTTCCTTTTCTATGAT
>CAMNVD010000007.1 GCA_946562005.1 uncultured Clostridia bacterium
TTGGTCAGGATGGTTACATAGGGTCGGAATGTAGATATTGGCTTTTTTAGCCGCTTGTAAAATGGTGGAGCCGGCTTCTACTTGGATATCTTGTCCGTCGATATTGATATTGACCATCTTTATGGTTTCTTGATTTGCCATTAGTCACGCCCCCTTTCTTTGCTACAAACGGGACAATAGTCGCCGTCTAAATGTTTGTTATAGGCGTCTCGGAAGTTGTTGATGCTGGTAACCACCGGTGTAGGGGTGGATTGGCCTAGGCCGCACAGAGACGCCAGCGACATGGTCTCGGATAAATCCATGATGGTGTCAAAGTCTGAGAGCTTTGCAGTGCCATCAATGAATCGTTGTACTAATTCTAAGAGTCTGGTGCCGCCTTCTCGGCATGGGGTGCATTGACCGCAGCATTCATGCTCAAAGAAAGATAAGTTATTCTTTACAATATCAACGATGCAGTTAGTATCGTCGATAACCAAAATGGTGCCGCAGCCAAGCTTTCCGCCGGAAGCGGAAACATGGTCGATATCTAAAGGCATATCAATTTGGTCTGCATTAATGATAGCGCCGGAACTGCCGCCGGTTTGTACGGCAAGTAAATTTTTACCGTCTGGTATGCCGCCGCCGATGTCAAAGATGATGTCTTTTAAATTTGCGCCCATCGGAAACTCATAAACACCACGGTTCACCACATTGCCGCAAAGGGTGAAGAGCTTGGTGCCCGGGCTATTTTCGGTGCCGATAGAGCGGTACCAGTCTGCACCTTTATCCATAATCACGCCAACATTGGCGAAGGTTTCTACGTTATTGATAACAGTTGGTTTACCAAACAACCCTTTTACCCCAGGATATGGCGGACGGAAGCGTGGTTCGCCCCGCTTGCCTTCGATGGATTCTAAAAGGGCTGTTTCTTCGCCACACACATAGGCGCCGGCGCCAGAACGGATTTCGATGTCGAAATCAAAATCTGTATCCATGATGCCATGACCGAGGCACCCTGCTGCCCGGGCTTCTGTTAATGCTTCCTCTAAAATCGGGAATAAGTAGGGGTACTCTGCCCGCAGGTAGATGAAGCCTTTATTTGAGCCAACAGCTTTCCCTGCAATGGCCATGCCTTCGAAGATGCTATGTGGGTCGCCGGAAAGCAGGATACGGTCTTTATTGGTACCTGGTTCTCCTTCGTCGGCATTGCAGACAATATATTTTTCTGGGCTGTCTTCAGAGAGGACGAACTGCCATTTGAGCGCAGTAGGGAATCCTGCGCCGCCTCTGCCCCGGAGCCCTGCTGCCTTTACTTCTGCTAAAATCTCCTCCGGCTTCATGGCGATAGTCTTTTTTAGTGCTTGGTAACCGCCGGCAGCCATGTATTCCTTCACGCTGGTAGGATTGATGTGGCCGACGTTTCTCAGTAATATGCGCATTTCTTCCATCTTATTTGCCCTCCTCTCTGATGTATAGTTTTAACAACTCACGAGCAGATTCTGGTGTGAGGTTGCCATAGGTTTTGTCATTAATCATAATGGCGGGAGAAATATCACAAATGCCTAAGCACTCGCAATATTCTAGGGTAAAACGGTTATCCTCGGTGGTTTCCCCCATTTTGATATGCAGGAAATCCTCCATGGCTTTTACCACTTCCCGGGCGCCGCGAACGTGGCAGGGTGCGCTTTTACACATACGGATGATGTATTTCCCTCTAGGTTTGGTGGAGAGCATGGCATAAAAGGTAATGAAGCCATATACATGGGTCTGTGATAAACCCATCTCTCTTGCGATGATAGCGGCAACGTCTTCAGAAAAGGTGTTGACCACTTTTTGACATTCCAACAACACCCGCATGAGTTGGTCTTGCTGTCCCTTGTAACGGGAAGCGATGGCAGCTACTTCTACCAGTTGGGCTGGTGGAGTATTAGAATTTGAAATCGTATTTGCCATTTTGGGTACCTCCATATCTTTGAAATTTCCTTTGATACTATAGACAATGTTTTTTGGAAAAAATAAAAAAACAAAATCTGGTAAAAGAAGGTTTTTTTGTCGGTTATTGTTCTATAATACCAGTTAATCGTGGCTAGTGCAATAGTAATTTTTGTATTCTTTGTACATAATGGGCGATATTGTATTTTTCTCTTTTCTTCTGGTGAAAAAGAGATTGGCATATGCTGAATTGCAACGGTCTTTTGTTGATACAAGTTGACGATAAGGCTTAGGGAAGCGGGGTATTTATTTTTATGCGGCAAGTAATGAAAATAGTAGGACAAATTTTTCGGGAGCATTTATTTACTATAATCTGTTTTGCTGTTTTTCACCGTTTGCTGTTTGCTGGTGGTTTGCGGCTGCTATATTCGTTGCCATTGGGGAACGTGGGTGAGTTGTGGCATTTGTGGGCGCAGCCGGTTTCCTTTTGGTGGGGTGTTGGGCTTTGTTTGTCGGTGGCGTTGTTTTGTCTTTATGTTAGCTTTTTTGTTCTTTGGGAGGTGGCAGCCTATCTTTTGCTTTATCAGCAGTGCTATGGGAGTCGGGTAGCTGCTTTTGGCGCTATGGTTATCGTGGGCGCAAGGCGGGCGCTGGGAATATGCCAGTTGAAAAACTATTATCTGCTCTGTCTATATCTTTTGCTGATATTGCCTTTTCAGGCGGTTATTGTTTGGTCGGGATTATATCTTTCTGTGCAAATTCCTTACTTCATTCTACAGTTTTTAGGGCAAAGGCCATTGCTATTGGTGGTGGTAAATCTCTTACTAATGGGAATACAGCTTTTAGGCATGGTTGGGTTGTTTTTCTTTCACTTCCTCTTCCTGCGGGGAAAATCCATAAAAACTGCCTGGAAAGCCAGTAGACATATGGGACTGTGGCGGCTGGGACAAACGGCATTATTACTGGGGCTATGGAGCCTACTTTGGTCTTTGGGGAGTTTTCTCCTCTATGTTGGGGTGGGGATAGCAGCCTATTTCTTGCCTTCTACAGAGATGGCGCTGGTGTTGGTGGATGGCATTGGGCGGGCGCTTTTGCTTTTCCAGGGATTGCTTTTTGCGCCGGTGAGTATTGCGGTGGTCCATGGTTGTTATCTCATATTTATCCAGGGGGAGATGGATACTGCTTGTCCTTACGTGATGCTGCGTGGTGGCAGGCTTCTCTTCACTTGTTTTTTAGGGCTTGTTATGGTTGTTAGCTGTTGGTATGTGATTGCATATGGTGGATATGCAGGGCGGGTCCTGGAGGAGCGGCCGGTGCTGATTGCGGCCCATCGGGGCGATAGTGAGGGGGCATTGGAAAATACCCTTGCTGCCATTGCCAGAGCAAAAGGCATAGGGGTAGGCTGTATCGAGATAGATGTGCAGATGACCAAAGATGGGCGGATTGTCCTTTTCCATGATAGGGATGTGCGTTGGGGACTGGGCACATCTAAGACCGTGGGCCAGTTAACCTATGCCGACCTACAGATGCTAACAGATGAGAAATATAGCAGTGTTGCTGGGGAGGAACGGCCATTTCCTTTATTAGAAGATGCATTGGCAGCCGGTGGACCCGGTATGAAATGGAACATCGAAATTAAAACCTATCCTCCGGGGACAGTATGGGCTGAATGCAGATGGAATATGGCAGCGCCTTTGCGTTTTTTAGGTAAAGGCGGTATGGAGATGGTGGCGGAGGTGTATTCACAAGAGGAGCAGGCGGTGGCAGCAGTCATATCCTTGTTGGAAGAGGCCCATCTCCAAGACCAGGTAGTTATCTCTTCCTTGGACTATGAGGTGTTGCAACTGGTGAAGGAAGAAAACCCGGATTTTGAGACGTTATATATTTTGCCCTTTGTAGGGAGACATATGGCAAACTTATCTGCTGCGGATGGCTATAGCATTGAGATTTCAGCGCTTTCACCTAGCGTTTACCGGGAAATCCGAAACACGGGGAAGCGTCTGTGGGTATGGACGGTAAATGATGGGATTGCCCTGGGAAAGCTGTTTTCTTATCAGGTAGACGGTGTTATCACAGACCGGCCCCAGCTGCTGGAAAAGATTTTATGCAGTAGGAATAACGACGACCGCCAACAATTTTTCCGGCAATTTTTATTTTCTTGGTTCTAGGTGAAATAAGCCTCCCATATATATGAATCAAACAGAAAGGTCTAAGGGGGCTTATACGTATGCAGGATTATATCCAAAAAAGAGTGATGGACATTAGCAATTATATATTGGAAAGTCAGGCCACGGTACGACAGACCGCTACCATCTTCGGTGTCTCCAAGTCCACAGTACATAAGGATTTGACGGAACGACTGCCTGTTATTAATGAAATCGTGGCCAAACAGGTACGAGATATTTTGGAAAATAACAAAGCGGAGCGGCACTTAAGGGGCGGCGAAGCTACCAGAAAAAAATATAAACACGAAAAAGAAGCAGGAAAATAGGGGATTTTTGTAGAATATCGGTTATTTGAAATACGAACAACAATCTGCGTATTTTATTCCTGCTAAGGTCGGACACGCCATAAAAAACAAAAAATTGTTTATACTATTTAGTATAGAAAGATTAGTATAGAAAGATATCGATTGAGATGTAAGGAGATAGGCTGTGTTAAACTTTGGAACAGATATTGGTATTGATTTGGGTACGGCAAGCGTACTGATTTATGAAAAAGGCAAGGGTATTGTGCTCCATGAACCGTCTGTGGTTGCCATTAACCAAAGAAGCGGCGACGTCATCGCAGTGGGGGTAGAAGCCCAACGGATGTTGGGCCGGACACCGGGGGATATTGTGGCGGTACGGCCTTTGCGAGAAGGCGTCATTGCCGACTATGATATAACAGAAAAAATGTTGCGTTACTTTATCAAGAAAATCTGCCACAATCGTTTGTTCTTCCGTCCTAGGGTGATGATATGCATCCCTTCTGGTGTGACGGAAGTAGAAGAGCGGGCGGTGCGGCAAGCAGCAGAACAAGCTGGCGCTAGGAAAGCCTTCCTGATGGAGGAACCTTTGGCAGCGGCATTAGGTGCGGGCCTTGATATCTCAGAGCCTGGGGGGAATATGATAGTGGACATTGGCGGCGGCACCACAGATATTGCTGTTCTCTCCTTAAATGGGATTGTTTGTTCTAAGTCCTTACGAATTGGTGGGGATAAATTTGACGAAGCCATTGTCCGTTTTGCCCGCAAGGAACACAACCTGCTTATTGGGGAGCGATTTGCAGAAGAAATCAAAATTGAAGTGGGCACGGCTTATATAGATGATTTACCAGAAAACCGCACTATTGAGGTGCGGGGGCGGGATTTAATCACAGGGTTGCCTAATAGTGTGATTTTCTCTGCCTTTGATGTTTATGATGCGCTACAGGAACCATTAGAGGCTATCGTGGCGGCAGTAAAGGAAGTATTAGAAGTAACGCCGCCGGAACTAGCCGCTGATATTATCAACAAAGGTGTGGTACTCACTGGGGGCGGGGCGTTGCTTCGCGGTATGGACAAGCTGCTCTCCCGGGAAACAGGACTGCCTATGTATGTGGCGGAAGACCCGATTTTCTGTGTGGCAAGAGGTACGGGCGTTGCGCTTCAGCACTTAAATGCGCTACAAAATACACGTTCCTTTGCTACCAAACAATTTGATTAATCCTTAAAAAATAGGCGATATGCCTATTTTTTATTTTTTTTTCAGGAAAGGAATCCTCTTTTCTATGTAGAATATAATCAAAGTTATTGTCTAGGTAGGATGATAAAGAAACCTATATCTGTAGGAATAAGACAGGAAATAAAAAATAGGATAGAATATTTGCGCAGAATGCGTTATAATAGAAGAGATAAAAAGGAGGGGTTGTCCTTTGCAGTCAGTTAAAAATAAGTTTTTCAAATATATAATGCTTCCCTGCGCTGTAATTTTATGTGCTGGGGTTTTGTGTGGCGCCGGCGGCGGCGCAGACGACCCTCTGGTAACCAAAAGCTGGGTAGATGATTATGTGGAATCTTCCTTCCTGAAAGTAGAAAAACAAGTTGCACAGGTAAAAGGCGATATTGCCAGCGGCAGCTATGATATTAAGCTATGGATAGGCAACAAACAGGCTCAGGTAGGCGGCAAGGCAGTTACCCTGGATGTGGCCCCTGTGATTAAAGACGGCCGGACTATGGTGCCGTTGGCCTTTGTCAGTCAGTCCCTAGGCGCTACGGTCAACTGGGATAACACCAAAAAAGAAGTCTCTTATAAAAAAGGCGATACGAAAGTACGCATGATTGTAGGACAAAAATCTGCTACAGTCAATGACAAAGCAGTTGCGATGGACGCTGCTGTCTATGTAGAAAACGGCCGGACTATGGTACCGCTGGCATTTATTGCCAACGCCCTTTCTGCAAAAACGCAATGGGATAACACGACAAAAATGATTACCATCCGGTAATTGCACAGGATAGAGAACACGTTTACAGAAAAGAGGTAGACAGGTGGCAGATATAGAGAAATCTTTTTGGCAGAAAAGAAGAGGCCAAAACGGTAACTTTAATGGAGAACAAATGGTATGGTTGGGGATGTTTGTGGTATTTGCCTTTTCCATATTTTTCTATATTGGATTTACAGCGGCGTGTCTTACGGCAGAGGAGCCGGATTTGAACTACATCACTGGAGATGACTTGGTAGTGGACGCTCCTCCGGCGCAACTAGAGGATATGGTTACGGTATTGGTTGTAGGGGCGGACAAGCGTCCTAACGACGTGGGGCGCTCTGACACCATCCTGCTTTGTTTCTTGGATGTGAAAAATGGACGGGCGCAAATCTTATCTGTGCCGCGGGACACTTATGTAACGATTCCTAGAAGCGGTGAGAAAACCAAGGTAAACCATGCTTATGCTTATGGTGGTATTCCTCTCTTGGATGAAACATTAGAACAATATCTAGGGGTATCTATTGACTACTATGTATCCGTAAACTTTAACGGCTTTATCCAGCTGGTAGATGCCTTAGGCGGCATTGAAATTGATGTGGAAAAACGGATGCTGACGCCAGAAGAAGGTATTGATATCCAGCCTGGTCTGCAAGTGCTCAACGGGAAAGATGCGCTGGGCTATGTACGGTTCCGCAAGGATGGTCTGGGTGATATTGGTCGGGTAGAACGGCAACAGCATTTCTTGAAAGAATTAGCTGGAAAGCTGATGAGCGTCAGCACCGCCTGGAAGATTCCAAAGCTTGCTGATATCTTCATGGAAAATGTAGAGACTAATTTATCTGTGGGAGAATTGCTTTCTCTCTATAATGCCTTCAAGGATATTGATTTGTCTACATTGAACCTACAAATGATACCGGGAAAAGGTGAATATATCAATGGTATCAGTTATTGGATAGGTGACCAGGCGCAAATCAATCAGATTATGGATACGATGATGAATCCGCCAGCGCCGACACTGCCTGTGCCGGACGTAACAGGGACGACTGAACCTGCTGCTTAATGGGGCGGGATAAAAAAGATTCTTCGTGTTTGCTTAGAATAACAATTGATAACCAAAAGCGAAAGCAGAAATGAAAAAGTTTCTCTTTCGCTTTAAAAACAAGAAATGTGGTAGCTATATAATATGGAAGAAAAACAGTTGATAAGTGTAAAATTAGCTGAAAAAAAAATCTCTATGCTGGGCGCAGGCATCCATAATGTGACGATGGAAGAAACAATGTGTGCTGTTGATGGTTTTATAACAGCAGGTGGTTTGCATCAGATTATCACCCTCAATGCAGAAATCCTTTATCAAGCGCAGTTTAATGAACGATTGCTATCTCTTATCAACAAGGCGGATTTGGTAACGCCGGATGGTAGTGGTATTGTTTGGGGGGCGGATTATTTAGGCGTTCCCTTAAAAGAAAGAGTCAGCGGCATTGATTTGTTGTGGGAAATCTGCCGCATGGCGCCGGAAAAAGGCTGGCGTATTTATCTCCTGGGCGCAGCGCCGGGCATTGCAGATAAAGCGGCTGAAAATTTAAAAATGAAATATCCGGGCATTGCTATTGCAGGGGTAAGGAATGGATACTTTGATATTAATAATAAGGAAGAAATTCAGAATGTGCTTGAAGATGTGCAGCAAGCGGCAGCTGATATTATCTTCATTGCAATGGGCGCACCTAGACAAGAGTATTTTATAGAGGACTATGGCAAGGATTTGGGTGTGAAAATAGCTATCGGTGTGGGCGGCAGCTTTGACGTAGTGGCAGGCGCTGTAAAAAGAGCGCCGGTCTTTATGCAGAAGATGGGTATTGAATGGCTATGGCGGCTCCTATGTCAACCAAGCCGGTGGAAACGAATGCTGAATCTGCCCAGATTTGTTGGTCTGGTAAAGAAAACCAAGAAAAAGCAGGGTTTGTGATAACCTTGCTTTTTTTGTTGCTAGGGTTTTCCTTTTTTGCTTTTTCTTAAAAAGCTGACTGCAAGATTTGCTGGATGGAGAATGTATTATTAGTGTAGACAGAAACACACCTGCGATACAATAAGGAAGAGAGGAGGCTGCTGCCAGAGAGAGTGATTCCTTGTCCTATAGCGGTGAAAAAATGTCTGCAAAAACATGAAAAAGGGCTTTTAATCATGCCGAGGGGTATGGTATAATAAGCAAGAGTATGGAGTTTTCTGTACTTTGTTACCGATAAGACAGCTTCTAAAAACTTTTTGCGGTTTTTGTAAAAAAAGTTGCAAGAAAGTGAAAAAGATACCTGTATTTATTTATGTAAGAGAGTATGGAAAGTTTAATACTCAATAAAATTTTAAGGAGGAATAAAAAAGTGAAGAAATTTTTAGTAGTTCTTCTCTCCGCAATGATGGTATTTGCATTTGCAACTACCGCATTTGCAGCTGGTCAGTTCACTGATATCGCTGACCTGTCCAAAGAAAGCCAAGATGCTATCGGCAAATTGAGCGCTTTGGAAATCATTGGTGGGTATCCTGATGGTACCTTCAAACCTGGTAACACTATTACTCGTGCTGAATTCGCAAAAATGGCTTGCGTAGCTGGTGGTATGGCTGAATCCGCTGACATCTTGGGCGGCACAACCTCTCAATTCAGCGACGTAAAAGCTAACGAATGGTACACTGGTTACATTAACTTAGCTGTATCTCAAGGCTATGTTAAAGGTTATCCAGATGGCACCTTCAAACCTAACAATACCATTACTAACGCTGAAGTTATCACCGTTATCATGCGTATTTTAGGTTACAACGATAACCTTCCTGGTCCATGGCCGGTAGATTACGTTGCAAAAGCTGGTAACTTAGAAATTACCACAAACATTGTTACTGCTACCAACGCTAACGCTGTTCGTGGCGATGTTGCTCGCATGATCGACAACGCTTTGGATGAAAACGTAGTTGTTTGGAACAATGACATTGACGATTTTGATGACAAATATCAAAACAGAAGCACTTCCTTATTGGCTGAAAGCTTCAAAGGTCAAACCACTGAAGACAGAACTGTTTCCGAATGGTCTGTTGACAGCTTCACCAAAGGTAACTTAAGACTTACTTTGGAAGCTGAAAAAGATGCTGTAAACGGTTTTGTAGTAACTGATGCTACTGTAATCGGTGGCGGTTACACTCTCTACAACATCAACGACATGATTGTAGACGTTATCTACAAATATGACAAAGATTTAGACAAAAACGTAGCTAAATATGTTGATGTTAAATCTACTAAAACAACTGCTACCAAATTGAGCAAAGAAGGGGACACCAAAATTAAATTTGGTGACAAAACTTACACCACCGTAAGAGACCTCAACTATGCTGATATCCAAAACAAAGATGGCGATTTCGTTAAAAACAGCTTGTTCACTGCTTACATCAACGATGACAACATCGTTTACAAATTGAAAAACGACTTAAACCCTGCAAGTGAATCCTATGTTGTAGACGAATACTTGGCTTCCAGCCAAAGAATCGATACTTATGATGAAACCATCACCTTAAAAGGTGACGATGTAATGCTTTTCGGTCAAGACGGTAAAGCTATCGAACCTACCGACTTGAAAAACAAAGACATCATCAAAGTATATGAAAACAAAGGCGACGCTGACAAAGTAATCTTCGTTGAAGGTTGGACTGACGGTGTTATCAACGATGACCTCGCAAGCAACGATGACGAAGGTGACAAAGTAAGAAAATTAAACATCGACGGTTCCGACTATGTTTACACTGGCGCTACTACCTTCTTCGATGACGATGAAGATAGCAACTCCTTCGACAAAGATTATCTTGGCACTAAAGTACAATATGCTTTAGACGCTGGTAACAGAGTAATCGGTGTGATCTACACTGAATCTGCTTTGGGCAACACTGTATATGGTATCGTAACCAACATGTATGCTACTACCTCTGCTGCAAGTGCAAAGAGAGACGTTATGTATTATGACACCATTACCCTCTTCAACCAAGATGGTAAAACTGTAAAATACGATGTTGAAGAATTAGAAATTGCTTACCTCGACAAAACTGGTTATACTCAAGAAGAACTTGATAAAAAAATGGATGGTAACATCCAAGATGGTACCGCTGCATACTTGGCAATCGGCGACTTGGTAAAAGTTCGCTTGACCAAAGACGGCGAAATCCACAGAGTATACTCCACTGAATCTGAACTTGGTTCTCAAGCAAATGATGAAGGCAAAGCTGATGTAGATACCAAAAACGAACGTATTACCTTAGGTAAAACTGCATATCCTGTACTTGCTAAAATCGCAGCTTTCGACGTAACTATGGAATCTGGCAACAGCAACACTGTAAAAGTTGACTCTGTATCCTTGATTACCAAAGATGAAATCGTAAGCGGTGACGTTAAAGGTAAAGCTATCTCCTACATCACTGATGTTGATGGCGACTTGGTAGCTATGAAAGTAGAAGACTTCTCCTCTACTGGTAACAGCCACTTCGGCTTCATCAAAACTGTAGGTGCTAGAAACGCTGACATCGACTATGGTGTTAAATTCTGGGATGACAGCAAAGTATATGAAGTAGTTGGCGGTAAAGATGCTTTGGCTAACTTGAAAGCTGATACCTTTGTTCGTTATGAATTATCTGGCGACAAAGTAACCTTCGTTGAAAACATCTATGAAGGTACTGCTGCTAAGTTTGCTCCAATTGATGTAAAACTTGGAACTGCTGCTACTGTAGATACCGTTAAAAACGGCGTTTACAAATTAGACGATGGTACCAAAGATAAAAAAGCTACTGAATTCACTGTAGAAGAAGGTACTAACATCTTTGAAATCACCTACAGAGCTAATGGTTCTATCTATGACATCAAAGCTGTAGATTCCGTTGGTAAGAGCGACAAAGTTACCGTTCAAACCAGAGGGAAAAATATTGATGGCAACACCACTTCTGTAGAAAACGGTGGTAAAATCGAAGGTGGCTTGGATAGCTTCGAAGCTTTAGAAGCTGAATTCGTTGTAATCCACAACACCAACGACTACAAAGTAGATACTGACAAAGATGATACTACCATCTCTACTGATAAAGAAATTAAAGATGCTGTAGCAAATGCTAAAAAAGAAGGTACCTTCAGCAAATACAGCCCTAAAGACAACACTGTTCTTATTGACGATATTGAATATGATGCAGCTAACATCACTGTAATCGACAACAGTGGCGACGCTCCTAAAAAAGCTACCATTGATGACATTACTCCTAAATCTACTGTTAAATATAGCACCAAAAACGGCGCTGTAAATGTAATCGTATTCGGTACTCCATCTACCACCACCCCTGGTACCCCAGATGGTGAAGGTGACGGCACTGAAGAACCAACTGCATAATTTGTAGCTAATACAGATTATCTGAAAAAGAAGTCCTCTTATGAGGGCTTCTTTTTTTATATTTAAAGACCCTTCGACTGCGCTCAGGGTGACACTAAAGGAAGTGATAATTTGAAAGCTTCTTAGACGGTGCTCAGGGTGACTTGCTATGCCTCGATCTACAAGGTGTTGCTGATTAGTCCTGTTTCTTGTAGGGGGTAATTGGTTTACATTTGCACTTAGTGGCGGATTATTTTTCAGGTTATTTTTATATAGTTGTGTTGTAATAACCATGTATTAACTGCATAAATCTATAGGAGCCGAGCAATAGCGGATAAAAATACTTTGCTATTTTTTGTTTCTTGACATTGAATTTAAGAATTGCTATAATAATCCCACCGACCGACTGGTCGGTCGGTTTTTTCAATTTGTTTTCTATATTCTTTTTTAATGAAAAGAAAAGAAATAGATAGCATTATTTTTTATCATCTGTTGCAAAGAGAAAGAGGAGTGAGAAGATTCATGGCAAAGAACAACAGAAAGTATCTGATGGTGGGCATTTCCCTGCTGTTATTTGCGGCAATCATGTGCGGCTGTGGTGGCGGTGATGATGCAGCCCAGGTAAGCGGTGACGAACCAACGGGTATCCCTGTAAATGCAGTGGCGGCTACTCAAGGGAAAATCGTGGAAAGCACCGTCGTAAAAGGGAAGGTAGAAGCAAAAGACAGTATTAATATCGTGCCAAAAGCCTCCGGCAGAGTATCTGAGGTATTGGTGTCTGTCGGGGATAATGTGAAAAAAGGACAGGTGTTGGTGCGTTTGGAATCTAGTGAAATCCAAGCACAACTTCGCCAAGCCCAGGCAGGCCTGAACACTGCGCGGACTGCCTATAACAATGCAAAAACCAATTTGCAGCGGACAGAAGAGCTCTATAATGAAGGCGCAGTCTCTCTCCAACAATTAGAACAGGCGAGACTTAATGTAGAAAGCAATAATCCCCAATCTGCTGTGGCCAATGTAGAGTTGTTACAGTTGCAATACGATAATACAATTATTAAGTCTCCTATCGATGGACAGGTGGCTTCTTGCAGCGCTGTAGTAGGAGAAATGGCCGGTAGCAGCGTTATCGCAAGTGTGGTAAATATGGATTCTGTGGTGGTAAAGACGGATGTAACCGAACGGCGCATTAATGATGTGGCCAAAGGACAGGAAGTATTGGTAGACATCTCTTCCGCCGGGGCTGAACCATTTACCGGGGTGGTAACGGCAATCGCTCCGGCTGCAAACTTGCAGACGATGACTTATCCGCTGGAAATTACCATCAGCAATAAAGACCATGTGATAAAACCAGGGATGTTTGCAGAAGCAAAAGTGTCTACCAAGCAAAAAGAAGAGGCTGTTATTATCCCAGTAGAAGCTATCGTAGATACTGACGGCGTGTCTTCTGTATTTGTAGTGAAAGATAATGTGGCGCATTACGTAGAAGTGGAAACTGGATTAAACGATGGTGATAATGTGGAAATCCTCTCCGGTGTTGCGGCAGGTGATATCGTCGTAACACTGGGGCAACATAAATTACAGGATAACGATCCTGTATTTATCGCAGGAGGGGAATAAGCATGAAGATGACTGAAGTATCCGTAAAAAGACCAGTCACCATTGCCATGGCCTTTTTATGTGTGATTCTTTTGGGTGTAGTATCCCTTTCTAAACTGGCGTTGGATTTGATGCCAAATATTACTTATCCGATGGCTATCGTCATTACCAGCTATTCGGATGCAGGCCCAGAAGAAGTAGAAAATAATGTGACCATCCCCATGGAAAATGCGTTGGGAGCGGTAAGCGGCATTGATACCATTTCTTCTACATCCTCTCGTGGTTCCTCTATGGTAATGGCGACCTTTAACTGGGGAACGGATATGAACTTTGCTACACTTCGGATGCGGGAAAAGGTGGATTTGGTAAAGGGAATGCTGCCGGACGATGCGGACTCACCGATGATTATCCAGGCAGACCCCTCTATGATGCCGGTTATCTATATGAGTCTTTCTGGTGGGAAAGACTTATCTTATTTGAAAACTTTAGCAGAAGACACCATCCAGCCAAGATTAGAACGGCAAAATGGTGTAGCCTCTGTAGAAATCCAAGGTGGTTATAGCAAAGAAATCCAAGTTATTCCAGACCCGGTGAAAATGCGGGCCTATAACTTGACCATTGCCTCGATTTCTCAGATGATACAGTCTGACAACAGCAACTTTTCTACTGGTACGGTAGAAACGGCCGGAAAAGATATTATCGTCCGGGCAGTCGGGCGCTTTGCCTCTATCGAGGATATTGGCATGGTGCAAATTCCCACTGGCAGCGGCACGGTAAACTTATCTGAAATCGCTCAAATCGTGGAAACCAATGCAGAAGTGACCGGCTATGGCAGAATCAATGGGGAAGACGGCCTGGCTATCTCTATCAGCAAGCAAAGCGACGCCAACACAGTAGAGGTGTCCAATAATGTAAAACGGGCTGTTGCCCAACTGGAACGAGAACTGCCGGAAAATGTTTCTCTGAATGTGATTATGGATAGTGCGGACTATATTAATGGTACCATTGACAATTTGGTGCAGACATTAATTACGGGGTCTATTCTCTCTATTCTGGTATTGCTTTTATTTTTAAGAAGCATCAAGAGCACCATCGTTATTGCATTGTCTATTCCTATTTCCCTGATTGGGACATTCGTATTGATGTTTTTCAACGATGTTACCCTGAACATCATGTCCTTGGGGGGCTTATCGCTGGGGCTGGGGATGATGGTAGACTCCTCTATCGTTGTCCTGGAAAACGTATACCGGCATAATGAATTAGGGGAAGACAGAGAAACTGCTGCTATCAAAGGCGCCTCTGAAATGGGGTTAGCGGTAATCGCTTCTACCTTGACCACGGTGGCAGTATTCTTGCCTATGGTATTCACGGAAGGCATCGCTTCTATGATGATGCGGGATATGTCTCTTACTGTAAGTTTCTCTCTTTTGATGTCTTTAGTTGTGGCGTTGACTTTGGTGCCAATGCTTTGCTCTAAGCTCATTAGTAAAGAAGAACTAGACGAACTGGAAGCCAGACGGAACTCTGGGGAAAAGCAAAATTTCTTAGTTCGTATGGGTGAAAAATTTAACAATTGGTTCATGAAGTTTGAGGATAAATATAAACAACTGTTAAACTGGGCGCTGCACCACCGGAAAAAGGTAGTGCTCTCTGTGGTACTTGCTTTTGTGGTAAGCTTCTTCCTCATTCCGGTTATCGGCATGGAGCTGATGCCTGCTTCTGACGAAGGACAAATCTCCATTAACGTATCCTTGGAAGATGGCACTACACTGGAAACTACCAATGAGGTGGTAAAACAAGCGGAAGAAATCATTCTGGATTATGGTGATGTCATTGATTTGGTATTCACCAATGTGAGCGGCTCTAGCGGCAGCATTACAGTGATGTTGGTACCACTGGAAGAAAGAAGTGTTAGCAGTGACGATGTAGCGGAAGATTTGCGGAAACGCCTTGCTATGGTGCCAGGTGCAGATATCTATGTATCTGGTGCTAGCTCCTCTGGGATGGGCGGCATGGGCGGTGGCGGCGTCTCCATCCAACTGCAAGGGGATGACCTGGAAACACTGCAAAAAGTGGCAAATGATATTGTCGGCCTTATTGAAGGGGTTGAGGGTGTCCGTGAAGCTAGCAGCAGCTTGGAAGATGCCCAGCCAGAATATGTCATCCGTGTTAATCGCTTGAAGGCTAGCCAATACGGTCTGAGCTTAGCCCAAATCGCAACGGCTGCTAGAAGTGGTTTCAGCGGTAACGTGGCCTCTGTATACCGAGTAGACGGCAATGAATATGACATCCGGGTTATCTTACCTGAAGAATATCGCAGGAGCATTACGGACATGGAGAACATTATGGTGTCTACGGCTAGCGGCAGCCAGGTGCCTTTGGGCGACATTGCAGAGTTTTCCTTAGAAGCTGGTCCTGATAGCATTAGCCGTGAAAACCAAATCCGTCAGGTAACGGTGTCCGCTTCTATTTATGATAGAGACTTAAACAGCGTTGTCTCTGATATTAATAAGAAAATTGCCCAATACCCAATGCCGGAGGGCTATAGCGTGGTACAGGGTGGTTCTTATGAAACCATGATGGAATCCTTCGGCAGCTTAGGTTTGGCATTGCTTTTAGCCATTGTCTTGGTATATATGATTATGGCGGCGCTGTATGAATCTTTTATTTATCCTTTTGTCATTCTTTTCTCTCTGCCGACGGCGTTAATCGGGGTTATCTTCTCCCTTGCTCTTACTGGTCGTGCGCTTAGTATGCCGGCCCTGATGGGGTGTATTATGTTAGCAGGGATTGTAGTAAACAATGGGATTGTATTGGTTGACTATATTAATCAATTACGTGCTCAAGGTATGAGTAAAGACGAAGCTATCGTTACCGGTAGCCCTACTCGTCTTCGTCCGGTGCTCATGTCTACCCTGACTACCGTACTGGGTATGCTGCCTATGGCTATCGGCGCCGGAGATGGCGGCGCTATGACTGCGCCTCTGGGTACAGTGGTAGCAGGCGGGCTGACCATTTCTACTGTTTTTACTATGGTATTCGTACCTGTTGTTTACAGTATCACAGTAGATAAAGAAGAAAAACGGAAAGCGAAACGTTTGGCTCGGAAATTAGCCAGAAAGAATAAAAAGTTACAACAGGAAGGTGTATAAGATGAAGCAAAAAACGTGCAAATGGTTAGTGGTATTATCAACTTCTTTTGTTTTAGCTTGTTCTGGTGTAGCCTTTGCCGCAGATGGCGTAAAGGCCGCACCGCAAACCCAGACGGAAGTCCAGACTCCGGCTCAGCCAAAATCTATGAAGCTTTCTTTGCAGGAAGCTATTGATACGGCCGTTAAGAATAATTCTCAAATCGGCGTACAGCAACTGCAAGTAGAAGCATTAGAAGTATCTAAAGAGGAATCGGATAGCAGAATCCGTAATATGGGCAGAGTGGATGTGGCTTTTCAGACCCAGGACTATTATATGGCAACCGTAATCGCACCTGCTAAAATTGACGCTTCCCTTGAAATGGCGACAAAAGCGTTAGCTTATACCAAAAACAGCATTGCTTTTGGCATAGAATCTGCCTATTATGGGGTATTGCAGGCAGAAAAGAATTTAGAGTTTGCCAAGGCCTCTCTAGAACGGATAAACACCCAATATAAGAATGCGCAGGCTAGCTTCAAACGTGGCTCTGTGGCAAAGCTGGATGTGCTCAGTGCGGAAGCTGCTGTAAAATCTGCCGAAGTAGCAGTAAAACAAGCTGAAAATGGTGTAACCTCCGCTAAAATGGAACTGTGTCAGTTGATGGGGGTTCCTTTGACCACGGAGCTAACGCTGACGACAGGCCTCACGCCTCGTACAGCTGGGGATATTAATTTAAATACCGCTATCGAAAAAGCGCTGGATACGGACATCAATGTGGCCTCTGCCAAGCTAACCATGGAAAACAGCAAATTAGATTTTGACTATACGGCTTATACCTATGCTAGTCAGACTTATAGCTACTTAAAGGATGAAGCTAGCTATAAAGGCACCGTGCTCCAATATGACGAAGCGAAAAAAACTTTGGAAAAAAATGTAAGAAATGCTTATAACAACTTAGCGACCACTGCCGGTAATATGGAAGGCCTAAATAAATCTCTGGACTTGGCCAAAGAATCCTACCGGTTGACATTGCTCCAGTATGATATGGGGATGGCTACCACTTATGATGTACAAAGCGCAGAAGCTAGTCTCCGTCAGGCAGAACTTGGCTGGTTAGACGCTATTTACAATAACAACTTGGCCAATGCAAAATTCACCTATGGCGTTTATTCCGGAGGTATGTAAGATATGGGTATACCGGAAGAAAAAAACCGTGAAGTCATCGCTGACCAGATTTTCTGGGGGGGGGCGGTAGCCCCCGGTGATAAACGGGAGCAGATTATCCGTGAAGCTATCCGTGTTTTTATAGACAATGGTTATTATAAGGCAAAAATGGAATTGATTGCCCAAAGAGCAGGCATCGGGAAAAGTACCATTTATGAGTATTTTACCAGCAAACAGCAGCTTTTTTATGAAACTATTTTCTATGTGCAGGAGCGGTTTTATCTGAATCTGCAATCTCAGACTGACCAAGAATCAGACCCGGAACGGCAGCTGAAGATTATTATCCGGGCGCACCTGACTTTTTGTAAAATCCTGAGTAGGCTAACGGAAGTATTCGCTAATTTGGAGGATTTTCCCAATGAGCGCAAGGAGGATATCTTGCAGCTGTGGCAAAAGAGTAATGATTTAATTGAAGGGGTATTGGCTGGCGGGATAGCAAAAGGCCTATTCCGTGAAATGGATATCCATGTGATGGCCCAGATTATTACTGGAGTGCTGCTTTCTGCTCATGTGCATTTTTATACGGAGAAGGAATCCTTTTCTAATATGCTTGCAGAAATGGAAACATTTATCCAAAAAGGTATTTATCGATAAAACCTATCACTGTCATTCTGAGGAATGAAATGACAAAGAATCTTAAGTCTAAGTCGTTGCATTCAGCAGAGGCACAGAAGAGTATCAATAAGAGGCGGGCGGTTGCCATAATAGGGCAATGGCCTGCTTTTTTCAGTTATTTTTATCTTTTATCTTGTATTATAAAAATATTGTAACCATCGGTAATATCTGGTTGATGTCTTTGGTTGCTTGGTACGCCGTTCGGTGGTATAATTGAAATAGTTGTAAGATATTTATCGAAAAAGGGAAAGGATGTCTAATATGAAAAAAATCGTGGCATTACTTCTTGTTTGTTTGACAGTGTTGGGATTGTCTACAGTGGCTTTTGCGGCCAACTATGACACGCTGAATCTTACTAGAGAAATGGCTGTAAATGCAGTATCTGGCGATTTAGTAAAGCTTAATGTGAACGGGACACCCAAGACTAAAAAGATTTATTTAACAGAAGAAGCTGTAAACTATATGGCAGATAACAAAAAACAGCTTTTCCTGAATATGAAATTTATCGAAGTCACTATTGACCCTAACGCAATCAAAAATATTCCAGAATGGAAAGCAAAAGCTAGCGGTAATGAACCGCTGCAATTGGACTTGACCTTTACGGTGAAGGATTTAGAAAATTCTGGTAAATACTTTACTGATGGTACCTATAACACCAAGGGGATGTATCGGGAACCTGCTACTACCTTTACCTTAGAAGCCGAGCTAAGAGTGGGCGGCAGAATAGCTGGTAAAGTAAAAGACCTGGGTGGCTCCATGAAAATCAATGATTATTATGAATGGAGCAGTAACTGGGAAGTTCCTACTGGCGGTGTGCCTGCGGATAAATTAAGAATGTACTACTTCGATATTGACTCTGCCGGAGACGCCATCAACTATGTATGGAGCTTAGTTGGCGGTACTGTGAATACGGACAAAAAAATGGTAACTGCAAATATTACCAAAGCCGGAGTTTATTGTTTAGTAGGCTCTAAAGACCATGCGGCTACTAGCAGCGATACCCAGAATAACAATGCTGTTTCTCAAGGGGCTTTTAGTGATATCACTAGCCATTGGGCAAAAGATGATATCCTTTATTTACAATCTATCGGCGTTATCAATGATAAGAATATCAACTTCTATCCGAAGAGAAATATTACCCGGGCAGAATTTGCCGTGTACTTAGTAAATGCCCTGGGCTTGGAAGAAAACACCAGTCTTGCCGGGAAGTTTAAAGATGTTTCTACTTCTAAAGATTATTATAAACCAGTGCTGACTGCTGCTTACCATGGGGTGGTAGCAGGGAAAAGTGATACAGCTTTTGCACCAGAAGACTCTATTACCAGACAAGAAATGGCTGTCATGTTCTTGCGGGCCATTGATAAAGCGGGCGTATCTGCCGGTGGCAATGACATGACGAAATTAAATAAATTTGCAGATGCAAAATCCATCGCTTCCTGGGCTAAAGATGGCGCAATGGTGGCAGTAAACACTGGTCTCATCGGCGGTGTGACAGAAACTACCTTTGTTCCTAATGGGAAAACTACCCGTGGGGAAGCAGCTGCCATGATTAGCCGCTTCTGTAAATATATCAATCAATAAGAATCAAATATTTGCTGAAAAAGGATTGCAGATAGGAGAGGGCATTTGTCCTTGTCTGCAATCCTTTCCTAGGTTTTCATTTGGGTTTATTTAAATTTTATCTGGTTAAGCCTGGGCGGACCCAGAAATATGACAAAAGTGAATGGAGATATGAGATGAAAAAAGAGAAGTTATCCCTGCTCCTTGCAGTGGTTATCATTAGCCTTGGCGTAGCTTGTGCCTTGCTTGGCTTGCAGGCCCGTATGGCCGCAGAGGGCGATAGTAAAACTGCCGCAGTGCTGGTGGATTTAAATCAGGTGATAGATGTAGCGCAAAAAAATAACCAGCCCCTAGAACAGGTATTAACCAAGTTTTCTTCTCATATAGACGGTGTTGTTTATAAAGAAAAAAATCTAGCGGATTTAGAAGCGCAAGGGGTTGGGACCCTAAAAACAGGGCTGGAAATGCAAATGCTCTATCCTAGCGCCGCTAGTCGTATCAATAGTAAATGGAACTACCTCATTTTTCAGGATGCAATATCTATGGAACGGGTAGTAAATCATATTGAAGCAAAATGCAGCGTAGAAACTGTTTGTGAGCCTTTATCCGGTGCAGGGTTGCCTCCTTATGTGCTAGGTACCTCTGCTGTAAAGGCAGACTTATCTGCTATGGGTTTTGGCTTTGACGCTGCGGAATTAGAAATTTTAAGAGAATTAGATTTGGCAATCGTACCGCAAATCCGTAGCTGGGATCCGTTTACCCCGGATGGACTAGCGCTTGTATTGGGTGAGCTGACCCATAACCAGGTTATTGCTATCGCTTTTAACGATGCAAATCTTCCTGGGGTCTCTGATACGACCACTTGGGCGGATACCAGAGCATTGATTGCTGCATATTTGCAGGAGCGGAATCTACCTATGGTTGCCATTGAGTTTTCTGCGCAAAAAGGTATTGAAAGCTTAGCTAGTGCCATGGATTATCAGGTATTGCGGCTTCACAGCATTGTAGAAAAAGATATGGCTACTATGCAAGAACAAAAGGCCGTAGACCGGTTCCAGTTGGCCACTTCAGAACGAAACATTAGCTTGATTATGGTACGCTTTTTTCCTAAGGCCAATGTTGATACAAATATTGATTACCTAGACCATATTACAGCAGCTATGGCCCAAAAAGGCGTCCTGCGGGGGATTCCTACTGTTCATGTGACGGGCATTGCGCCTAGCCTTCTTACCATTGCTACAGCGATTCTTGCTGTTGCTGCTTGCGGTTATTTATTGCTGGCGGCTATTGGTTGGCGGCGGATTGGGCTGGTAGGGGCAGTCCTTGGTGCAGCCGGTCTTTTGGGGCTTCTTGCCATCGGACAACAGGCTATTGTACAGAAGATTACAGCCTTTGGCGCCGTAGTATTATTCCCTACACTTTCTCTGTGGTTATTAGTGCCTAGAACACCCCTTCCCTGGTATCAGTGCATTTTCCGCACCATTGAAATCACTGCTTTTTCTTTATTAGGTGCAGTGCTTATGGCGGGGGTTCTTTCCCAGAGTAGCTATATGCTGCATATCCATCAATTCATGGGGGTAAAGCTGGCCCATGCCTTACCTATCCTTTTGGTGCTGGGTGGTTTCTTCCTCTTTGCTGAGAGAGACAAGCATTGGCTGGTAAAAATCAAAGAAGTCATGGACAGCAGTATATCTGTAAAATATGCAGCTCTTTGTGTGGTGGCCCTAGGCGTGGTGGCCATTTTCCTCATGCGTACTGGCAATGATGCCGTGACCGTATCTGACCTGGAAATCTCTATTCGTTCTTGGCTGGATAACCTCCTGTATGTGCGGCCTCGCACCAAAGAATTTTTGCTGGGACAGCCTTTCCTCATGCTGTTGTGCTATGTGGGATATAAAAAAGAATATTTGCCCTTTCTCTTAGTTGCTACCATTGGACAGGTCTCCCTGGTAAATACGTTTGCCCATATTCACACACCGGTATTTATCTCTGTATTGCGGACATTAAATGGTTTGTGGATTGGTATCGTGATTGGGTTGATTTTTATTGTTGGCTGGGCTATGGTAATGAAAATTTGGGGAAAAGCTATGGATACCATTGCCGCCCAAGGGGAACATAAATAAAAATGATAAGCAGCAAAGATGAGGAAATGTGATGAAAAAGAAAATCGTTTTATCTGGTTACTATGGCTTTGATAATGCCGGGGATGAGGGCGTGATGGGTGCTATCATCCAGGGACTACGGGCGGTGGAGCCTGATATTCCTCTGGTCGTATTATCCAATCAACCAGAAAAAACAGCCCGAGACTGGCAGGTAGAAGCTGTCAATCGCTGGGATTATAAAGCAATATGGCGTCTTTTTGGCGAGAGTGCTGTGCTCATTAGCGGCGGCGGCAGTTTGCTGCAAGATGTGACCGGGATAAAAAGCCTGCTTTATTACTTAGGTATCATGGTTTTAGCTCGGTTTCGCCATAACAAGGTAGCCATCTATGCCCAGGGAATTGGTCCGGTCCGTTCCCGTCTGGGGCGGCGGCTTACCGGTCTGGTTTTGAATAAAGCGGCATATATATCTGTCCGGGATGAAAATTCTGCTCGGGATTTGGCTGCTATGGGCGTGCCGCAAAATAAAATCCAAATAACGGCAGACCCCTGCCTTGCCTGGCAATATAAGTGTGCACCGATTGACTTGCCCGAGGGGGTGAAAATCGGTATCTCTCTCCGGAAGTGGAAAGGTGTAGATGCAAATGTGTTTGCAACTGTTGCAGATGCCTTGGCAGAGCAAGGATATCGCATCATCTTCCTGCCCTTTCATTGGCCCCAGGATAGAGACTTTTCTCTACAGGTGATGGAAGGAATGCAGCGTCAGGATATGGCGCTTCTCGTGGACCAGTGCTTATCTCCTCAGACGATGTTTGCCACCATTCGCCAAATGGAAATGATGATTAGTATGCGACTCCATGGTCTTATTATGGCGGCTAATGAAGAGGTGCCTGCTGTGGCAATAAGTTATGACCCGAAAGTGACCAGCTTTGCCCATCATGCGCAAATACCCATTATAGAAAAACTGGAGGGACTTACTGCTGTAGAAGTGTTGGCTTATTGTGAGGAAGTATTGGGTGCCCTGGCGGAAAAAAAGGCAACCTTAGCAGAGAAAAAACAACAGTGGCAGGCAGCTTATGAAAAAACCAACTGTGATGTGGTAAATCTGTGGAAAAAGGAATAGGTAAGGCGTAATGGGTGAAAATAAACAAGTAGTGGCAAATGTTGCCAAAGCCACCGGAATTATTTTAATCATTAATTTATTGGTGAAGATGTTAGGTTTTTTGCGGGAGACCTATATTGCTGGGGCATATGGCGCTAGTGAGATTTCAGACGCTTATCTTGCAGCATATACGCTGCCATACTTTTTACAGGCTATTTTGGGTTCGGCATTGGTAACGGCAGTGGTACCTGTTATTACGAAGCATTTTGTAGCTGGTAACAACGAAGAGGCTTCTAAAGTAGGTAGCTCTATTATAAATATTATGGCCATTCTTTTGACAGTGATTTCTTTTATCGGTATTATCATTGCGCCCCTTTTGGTTATGCTGACGGCGCCGGGTTTTGATGGGGAACAAGCTAAGCTGACGACAGAGCTTAGCCGCATTATGTTTCCAGCTGTGGTGTTTATGGGAGTCGGCATGGTGGTAACAGGTATTTTGAATGCTGGTTATCGCTTTGCCATCGGTGCCTTTGCACCTGGATTTTCTAATATTATTATTATCTTGACGGTTATTTTCTGCACTTCTGCTTTTGGCGTAGAGGGGTTAGCTTATGGTACTTTGATTAGCTTTGCCGGGCTCTTGCTTATCCAGTTACCATTTCTCAAGAAAATGGGCTTTCGTTATTCTTTGGTCATGGACTGGAAACATCCTGATGTGCAGCAGGTATTAAAAGCCATTATGCCCATTGTGTTGGGGGTGGCGGTAAACCAGATTTATTTTGCTATCAATCGTGTTTTTGCCTCTGGACTAGCGGAGGGGAGTATCTCGGCGCTAAACTATGCTAGCAAGCTAATGAATCTGCCTGTGGGGATTTTTGTAGCGGCAGTGGCTTCTGCTATTTATCCTGCGCTTGCTACTTTTGCCCTGGAAAAAAACCGTAATGCGATGTGCAGTTCTTTAGAAAAAGGCTTGGGCATGGTGTTTTTAATCTCTATTCCGGCAGCAGTGGGATTGATATTGTTACGAGTGCCAATTGTTCAGTTGCTATTTGAACGGGGCGCATTTGACCATACGGCGACTCTTATCACTGCGCAAGCGCTACTTTGCTTTTCCATCGGACTGGTAGCGGTTGCCTGCAATATGGTGCTGACCAGAGCATTTTATGCATTGAATGATACCAGGACCCCGGTTGTTTTGGGTTTTTGGTCCATTGTCCTAGATGTGATTTGCAGTTTTCTGCTTATTGGTCCCTTTTCCCATGGTGGGCTAGCGCTGGCTAACTCTATTGCAGCTATCGGTAATACGGTGCTTCTCTATCTGGCTTGGCTGAAGAAAAATCCAGAGTGGCAAGGAAAAAATCTCTACTACGGCATAGTAAAGATTACAATTGCTGCGGTGGTTATGGGCATTGCTGTTCTTGGGGCAGATATGGTATTGGGGCAGGTATTTGCAGGACATGGCGGTGTGCGTTTGCTGCTTAGGGTGTGTGGTGATATTGGGGTAGGCGGCCTTTGTTATTTTCTCGCCGCTTGGTTCCTTAAGGTGGAATATGTGACAGACGCACTAGCTGTAATAAGGAAAAAGCTGGGCCGACGGTAATCAAATGCGTTAGGGAACAAAAAACGACATTTTATCGTCTAACAGGTATCATTTGCAAAGAAATAATTGGTAAAAATTTCTGGTAGATTTATCTGATTGTGAGAAAATAATTGGTGCAAATAGAGATGAATTTTGGTATAATAAGACAGAATTCAGATAAATATTGCATTTTGTGTATAAAAAGATTAAACTAATACTAATTGACCATGGTATCGTCTATGGCAATCAAAACATTAAAGTAATATGAATTCGTGATTTGGCGGGAGAAAGAAATGCTTCCTATGATAAAGGGAATGGTTATTGCAATCCTGGTAACGCTCATTGCAACACCGTTTGTAAAAAAATTAGCTGTGAAATTAGGTGTGGTAGATAAGCCAGACCCACGAAAAGTCCACAAGGGGCTCATCCCTCGCATGGGCGGTATTGCCATCTATCTGGGGTTTGTCCTTGCGGTGCTTGGTTCTGGTTATATGGAGGGGCCTGGTATAGGACTGGTTATCTCTGCTTCGGTAGTCGTGCTCATAGGGATTATAGATGATATTTATTGCATCTCTCCCTGGATGAAGCTTGCCGGGCAGCTGTTGGCGTCCCTTATCTTCTGCGCTATGGTTTCCCCTGTAGAGTTTATTACGAATCCTTTTAATAACCAGATGATTTCCTTAGGTGTTTGGGGATGGCCATTAACTGTTATTTGGCTCATGGGGGTAAGCAATGCTGTCAATCTCATTGATGGTCTGGACGGACTAGCGGCAGGTGTTTCTGCTATCTCGGCCTTAACCATGGTGGTAATTTCTCTGTGGCGGGGGCAGATGGCGGCAGCTGCATTGGCGCTGTTTTTGGCCTGTGCTGCCATTGCTTTTCTGCGGTATAATTTTCATCCTGCGCAAATCTTCATGGGGGATTGCGGCTCGTTGTTCCTGGGTTTCGTTCTGGGCGGGCTTTCCGTCATCAGTGTGGCCAAGACGGCTACTGTCATCTCGGTATTTGTGGTAGTGGCAATTCTTGGGATTCCTATTTTGGATACTTGTTTTGCTATTGTACGCCGCATGAAAAACCATCAGCCTATTTTCAAAGCAGACAAAGGGCATCTGCACCATTGTCTCTTGGCTCGGGGGTTGACCCAGACCAAGGCGGTATTGGTTATCTATGGCATTACTGGGGCATTTAGCCTGTGTGCAGTGGTAATG
>CAMNVD010000008.1 GCA_946562005.1 uncultured Clostridia bacterium
TCTCAGAAAGCTTTATTAATATACCATAGCTCATAAGACGTTGTCAACTACTTTTCTTAAAAAAATTAAAGAAATTTTAAATAAAATTCCAGCTACTAGATAATGTGTCAAGATAAAAACCTGACAACAACTAATAGTGTTTTAGAGTAAAAAAGAGACGGCGTCAAAGAAGCCATCTCTTTTCATCTATATTATTAATATAGTTTTGCTCCAGCAGGGATATGATTATCTACCATTAAAAGATGAAGTTTTTCTTCTCCTTCTT
Organism: uncultured Clostridia bacterium; assembly: GCA_946562005.1. Classification (GTDB taxonomy): domain Bacteria; phylum Bacillota; class Dehalobacteriia; order UBA4068; family JAAVYR01; genus JAAVYR01. The sequence continues at coordinate 266 of CAMNVD010000008.1, forward strand.
CCTCGTGGATAGCAGATAAGAGCATCCCGCAAGAATCAATACCCATCATCGCTCTTGGCGGCAGGTTCGTAATAGCAATGAGCGTCTTACCAATTAACTCTTCTGGTTCATAGTGGGCATGAATTCCACTTAAAATAGTACGGTCCGTACCAGTACCATCATCCAGAGTAAATTGCAGCAGTTTTTTGCTTTTCGGCACCGCTACACACTCTTTTACCTTTACCGCCCGGAAGTCAGATTTACTAAAAGTTTCAAAATCAATATGCTCTTGGAATAAAGGCTCAATTTGTACCTTAGAAAAATCTATGATTTCCGGCTTGTTTTCTCCTTCCAACTGCCCTGCTGCCACCATCTTCTTAGGAGCGCCGCCTGTATGTCTTAATGTGGGGAAAAGAATAACGTCACGAATAGAAGGCGCGTCAGTGAGCAGCATAACCAATCTATCCATACCAATGCCAAGGCCCCCTGTTGGCGCCATACCATATTCCAATGCCCGCACAAAGTCTTCGTCCATGAGATGGGCTTCATCGTCACCTTTTTCCCGTTCCTTCATCTGCGCTTCAAAGCGGCCCCGTTGGTCGATAGGGTCGTTTAATTCAGAGAACGCATTACCCAGTTCTCTGCCATAGACAAATGCTTCAAAACGGTAAGTCAAACGATCGTCTTCTGTTTCCCGTTTAGCAAGGGGGGAAATTTCCACTGGATAGTCTGTGATAAATGTAGGCTGAATAAGGTTTTCTTCTACTGTTTCCTCGAAGAAGCAGTTGATGATTTGTCCCCGTGTCGTAGCGTTTTCCAAGGGAATGTTGTGCTCTTTTGCTGCTTTGATTGCTTCTTCATCGGTTTGGATTTGGTTGAAGTCCACTCCGCTATATTCTTTTACCGCATCAATCATGGTCATACGGCGCCATGGCGGCGTCAGGTCGATATCCGTCCCTTGATAAGTGATTTTTGTGGTTCCCAATACTTCCTGAGCAACGTATGCAATCATGTTTTCCATCAGACTCATCATAGACTGATAGTCTCCATAAGCCTGGTATACTTCCATCATGGTAAATTCTGGATTGTGCCGCACAGAAATCCCTTCATTACGATAAGCCCGGCCCAATTCATATACCCGTTCCATACCGCCCACAATGAGCCGTTTCAAAGGCAGCTCCAGCGCAATCCGCATATAGAGGTCCATGTCCAAGGTGTTGTGATGAGTAATAAAAGGACGGGCCGCCGCCCCACCAGGAATGGTGTGCATAGTCGGCGTTTCCACTTCCAAGAAGCCTTGTCCATCTAAATAACGACGTACTGCGCTAATGATTCTGCTTCGCTTTACGAAGGTATCTTTTACTTCTGGGTTAACGATTAAGTCCACATACCGTTGACGGTAACGCATTTCTACATCTTTTAAGCCATGCCATTTTTCCGGCAGAGGACGCAGGCTTTTGCTGAGTACAGTGATTTTTTCCGCCCGCACGGAGATTTGCCCCCTGTCCGTGCGAAATACTATACCGCTTACCCCCAGAATATCCCCGATGTCCAGCTTGGAAAATACAGCAAACTGTTCTTCCCCAACAACATCCAGCTTGAGATAAACCTGGATTTGTCCGTCTTTATCTTGAATGGGCAAGAAGGCGGCCTTACCATGGCCGCGGATAGCCATGATTCGCCCGGCAATGGTTACGGTCTCGCCATCTAACTTTTCAAACCCTTCTAAGATTTCTTTAGAAGTATGGGTCCGGTCAAAGGCTGCGCCAAAAGGCTCCACACCCATTGCCCGCAATTCTTCCATTTTCTTTTTCCGCACTAAAAATTGTTCCGTTACTTCGACTTCAGCCACGATAACCTCTCCTATCCTATCGCCTGCACCAGGCGTTTACTGCCTATCTGGTAATGTCCAGGATTTCAAATACTACTGTTCCCGCCGGGATAGTGATTTCTACTTTGTCACCCTTAGCATGGCCCAAGAGCCCTTGCCCTACCGGGCTTTCATTGGAAATCTTATTTTTAAAAGGGTCTGCTTCCACAGAACCAACAATGGTATATACAGATTTATCTTTGGTGGCAGTGTTCTGGATGGTTACCGTAGACCCTACCCCCACGATGTCTTTGTTTACCGTAGCGTCTTCTAATATTTTTACGTTACGCAGTTTTTTCTCCATGGACATGATAGTACCTTCTATCATGGCCTGTTCATTTTTGGCGTCTTCATATTCAGAGTTTTCGCTGATATCACCAAATTCTCTTGCCGTTTTGATTCTGTCTGCTACTTCCCGTCTTTTGACGGTTTTCAGCATTTCCAGTTCTTCTTCCATTTTTTTTAGGCCTTCCCGGCTTAAAATCAATTCTTTGTCCTCAGTCATGTTATTCGCCCCTTACTGTTTGTCTTTTCGGTTTTTATTCCCCTATTCCCACCATTTTATCCCATCGTCATTTCAAGCACAGTCCATTTGTCATTCTGTGCGCAGCCGAAGAATCTTTTCAATTAGGATAAAAAGCAGGATAGCTATTGTTAAAACCATGAAAACCATGGCAGCAAGGAAAAATTCACCTTACCGTCACGGTTACATTCTGCTGTTTATTTCTTTTTTACTTAAACCATTAGCTAGTATTATACCTTCCTATCTAGGCATTTGTCAATAAATATCTCACGATATATCATTTTGAGCATAGCCAAAGAATCCTGCTAATACAACTGTTCCCGCCCGAATATTTCATAAAATCGCTTGCCGTTTTCCTTTTGTAAGAGAAAAATAGGTTTCACACCAAAGCAATCCCACTCCTGTTGCCAAAAGCAAACTTTCTCACTAGAGGTTTTTCTTTGCCAGTCAGTCTTCAGCTCCGCCTCATATTGGGCCAGCACCATAGCAGAGAGCCACCCCGCTGATAAATATTCTTTTTTCCCATAGGCTGGATAAGAAAAACGACTGCCCACAGCCGCTCCCGGCGAATAAGGCCTTAATCCCGCTACCGCCGCCAAGTCCCATTGCACACAAGAGCCCACCCCCTGTTTTGCCTCCCCTGTAAAGAAAGCCATCTCCGCCCAGTGCAATGCTTTTTCTTCCGAGACGATACGCACAGCGAGCCCCGTTTTAGCCAGGATTTCCTCACTGATAGCCTCCAATATCTGCTGGTTTTTTCCCGTCAGGAGCAAAAGCCGTGCTTCCGTCCCCAGGAGAAGCGCCGCAAAACGCCCCAGCTGATTGTCAGCGTCCAAGATAGCCACATCTCGCCTCCGCCAAAGGTGAGCTCGTTTTAATAGGAAATCAAAGATAACAAAGAGCGAGAGACTAAAGCCGCCGGTAAAAATTGTACTATCGTTATACCGTTGCATACACTGTTCCAGCCCATAGCTCCAGCCACTACCGCCGCAGACAGCCAGCCGCTGCTTTTCCATGCGCCGGGCAAATCTCCGACAATTTTTTTCTCGGCAACGCCCCTGCTCCACCTGCCAAAATTCGATTTGCCGTTGTCCCGGCAATATGCCAGAAAGAGGCGTTATCTCTCCCGGCAGCCATCCCCGCACACATTCCAAGAACCCGCTACTTTTTCTTGTGCCCACAGACGGTTCTTTGATTAACCCCACTTTAACCACGATACCTCGTCCCTTTTATAGATACTTCTATCCTCTACTTTATGCCCCGCCACTCATAATATACCCACAACTTGCCCTAGGCAAAATACGTTTTCATGATAAAACATGATAAAAAAGGACCTGCAATTTATATTGCAAGCCCTTTGTATATATCCCTTGATTATAAAAGAATTACCAATTATTTCGAATAACAACATTTCCCCTAAGAAGCAGTATGTATTTATTAACGCACAACGTGACAGGTTATGCTACAGATTATGCTTGGTTACTGCTGCCAAAGAGGCGAATCTTTTCTCTAACAATGGCAGTCATTCTTTCCCTAGCCGGCCCTAATACTTTTCGAGGGTCGATTTCAGAAGGATTTGCAGCCAGCGCATCTTTTACCCCAGCCATGAATGCTTCCCGGATGTTGGTATCAATGTTTACCTTGCATACCCCACGTTCGATAGCGGCCCGGATAGCGTCATCAGGCACCCCGGAGGAGCCGTGGAGCACGATAGGAGTGTCCAGCATACCAGCGATTTTTTCCAGACGAGGCAAGTCAAGTTTCGGCGTGCCTTTGTATTGGCCATGTGCCGTACCGATGGCGATAGCCAGAGCGTCTACTTTGCAGTGGTCGATGAAGTATTTTGCTTCTTCTGGTTCCGTATACATAGCTTCTTTTTCACTGACGGTGATGTCATCTTCCGTACCGCCGATTTTCCCCAGCTCTGCTTCTACAGAAACACCCGTAGCTCTTGCCACGTCTAATACCCGGTTGGTAAGGATGATATTTTCTTCCAGAGGCAGCTTAGAGCCGTCAATCATCACAGAGGAAAAACCATTGCGGATACATTGCATTACCTGGTCAAAGCCTGTCCCATGGTCCAAGTGTAGACAAACAGGGATGGAAGCCTTTTCAGCAGCAAGTTTGGTCATGGTGGCGATGTATTCAATACCAGCATATTTAATAGCCCCTTGACTTGCCTGGACGATAACAGGCGCATTTTCCGCTTCTGCCGCTGCGATAATCGCTTGAACGATTTCCATGTTGTTGCAGTTAAAAGCCCCTACTGCATAGCCGCCTTTCTGTGCTTTTCCCAATAATTCTACCATTGATACCAGTGCCATATTTCCTACCTCCAATATATTTATTATTTTTTATTTCATCATATTCCCATAAACCATATTGATACCTTCTTTTTCCAGAATCAAGCCCTCCGCCTGCTTCATCAGCAACAGGTCCGACGCATTTTCCGCTAAAAGATAACCGCCATTGCCGCAATGAGGACAATAAATGCTCACCCGGTCCCGATAAATGCGGATATCTATGTCGCTGCCACAGTCATGACATTGGACTTTCCCGTAAGATACCAAAGCATATAGCTGCTCTAAGACGCCCTCCATTACCTCCATATCTGCAAAAAAATCCCATAGAGAGCCACCATCCGCCAAAGACAAGATATCGCCTTCCATGACTTCAGCAAGGACGCTGCCCCTGTCGCCTAGATACCCCAGATGAAAATCTGTCCGGCTGCAAGTCAAAACCAAGCAATTTTTTAACAACTGCCCTAAAGTAAAGACAAAACGATGAGGCCCCTCACAACAATCACTCCAGATATCCACTGCATAGTGTTTTTTGCCTTGGGGCGCTATGGCGCACAGCAAAAAACCACACGAACAGGAAAGAAGCACCTTCCCCCGTCCCTGGATGGTAAATAGCGAAACCTGCCGATGCAGGGTAGCCTCCCCGCAGCGGGGACAGCGAGCCATAAAGAACACATCTGTTGTTGCCATTTGCCACCTCGTTTTTTCTCTCTATTACCATAGCGTTGTCTGGTAATATTCTCTTTTTTCTTCCTATTTTCCTGCTAATTTTTCTTGCTCCCCATTTAAATCCAGCACTCGGGCAAGTTCCCCTGTAAATACCCGGGGAATAGCTATGTTTGCCGTAGTCCGCCGCAGAGGAACCAACACCTCATCTCCGGGCTTAGCCGCAATGCCTGACAGAGAAATAGAAGTCAGCTGCATACCGATACGCCCTATCACAGGGGTAGATTTGCCGTTTACCCGCACATAGACAGTGCCATATTTTCCGGCTGCCTTTGCCAGCGCTTTTAGGATATCCCGGAAGGTGCTCTCTATCGTAGCCGGACGAGTGTTTGCCATCACATTGAATCCATCTGCATAGCCATAGGGGATTACCCCTACCAGTTCCTCCTTTTTACAGCGATAGTCGCCGCCATAGCCGATAGCGCCGCCAGCGGGCACCGTCTTTACTTCTACCAGCCGTCCCTTGGCCTGCCAGGGGTCTTGCAAATCCAATATATGTGACGTCTCTGCTGGGTACTGCCCATAAAGAATCGTCCCTGCCCGTACCATGTCAAATCTTGCTTCCGGAAATTTGATGAGACCAGCGCTATTTGCCAGGTGGGCTAGACCATAGTCGATGCCCTCCGCCTTGAGGTCGGCTAAAAGCTTCTGAAACACAGCAATTTGTTTTTTGCTTTCCGCCACATCCTGCTGCTGGGCAGTGGCCAAGTGAGAATAAATACCAGCAAGCTTCACGCCAGATAATGCCTTACTTTTCCTTGCAAGTACAATAGCTGTGTCCGGCATAGCCCCCACACGGTGCATCCCCGTGTCCACCTTGAGATGGAAGTCCCCGCCTGCCGCCTCATACCAAGCAAGCAAAGCTGCCTCACAGTCGATGCTAGGCAGGAGCTGCCATTTTTTCATATCAGCGCATTGGTCGGTTAGCAGCGGCGCAAAGACTAAGATAGGAAGCCCAATCCCCGCCTCTCTTAGCGCCTGCCCTTCTTCTATGGTAGTCACAGCGAAAGCGTCTGCACCACTATAAGCAAGGGCTTTGGCTACTCCTACACTGCCATGGCCATAAGCATTAGCTTTTACCACGGCCATGACCTTAGTAGCCGCTCCCACCAACTGTTTGATTTCGGCAAGATTATGACAAATTGCATCTACATCTACTTCTATCCATCTGCTGTAACCCATGACAACATCCTTCTTCCTTACACAATCATACGGTTATTTAGTCTGTCCCCGCAATCGCTTTTTCAGGTTTATCAGTTTCCGTATGGTCTTTTGATAGAGCGGTTCAGCAAAGTTATAAAGACGATAAACAGCCGGTTTATAAATCAAATCATATTCACCGATAAATTTGGTATATTCCCCATTAAAGCCCCGTTTAAACTTCACCAAGCCATAGAGGGGATGGTTTTCATCTACATCACCAGGCACACCTCGAAAATCATACATGGTGCAGCCGTGTTTTTTCGCCCAGCAAATCATCTTCCACTGAATGAGATAGTTAGGCATCACATTGCGGTGCGCATTAGAAGAGGCACCATAAATATACCAAGCCTTATCCCCCAGCTTGAAGGCAAGCGTACCAGAAATCACTTCCCCTTCATAGGTCGCCAGGAACATCTCAGCAAGGCCTTGAGGCGCAAGTAAATCATAAAAGGCTTCATAGTAGCTAAAAGGACGGATTAAGAATTTATCCCGAGCAGCTGTTTCTGATAAGATTTTATAAAATACCTCTAGCTGTTCCCGCGGCGCATTTTCTATGATTTCTACTCCGCGTTTTTGGGCCAAGCGAATATTATATCTGGTCTTTTGGTGACAGTTAGCAAGAAGCGTTTCTTCATCCGGGCTGATGTCCAAACGGAACACAAAGCGAGGCTGCACACCTTCAAACCCAGGTCCTTTATCTACAGGCTTAAAGCCAGAACCTTCTATGCGCTCCCGCCAGAGCTCATTATCATCTTTCACATCAGGGTCGATTTTTAAGAAAATAGCTTTGTGTGTTTTTGCCTGGGTCTTTACCCCATCAAGAAGTCTATCCCACACATCTTTTTCTTCGATGGCAAGAACCGGACCTCTAGGCGCATAAAAGATACACCATTTTCCAGTGGGCACAGGCCGCTTTAATACAGAGATAGCGCCGACAATTTCCCCATTGCGTTCTGCAATGAGACGAATGGGCGTCCAGCCAGTTTTTGCCTTCAGTTCGCCCCATTCCCAAGTCTGCAAAATATGCCCTTTTGGTATAGCCGCCAAAAAGCTGTTAAACCGTTCCTTCTCTTCAACGGTGATTTCTCTTATCTCCACAGCCACTGCTGATTCTCTTTGTTCCCTTTGCAATGCTTGTTCCAATTCCCTTATATCCTCCTATCATATATGGTGATAAAACACCCGCTACCGAAAAAAGTAGCGAGTGTCTTCTGGTATGTATTTTTATTTTTGCACGAGAGCCGCCCCGATAAATGCAGTCAATAACGGATGAGGCGTTAAAGGACGGGATTTAAATTCTGGTAAAAATTGACAGCCAACAAACCAAGGATGGTCCTTGAGCTCTACCATATCCACATAGTTATGTTCCCCAGAAAAACCGGAAAATACCATGCCAGCTTCTGCCAATTGCTGTAAATAAACAGGATTAAACTCATAACGGTGACGGTGACGCTCCTGGATTTCCGTCGCATCGCCATAGGCGGCGGCGGCCTTCGTGCCTGGTACAAGCTTGGTCACACAGCCACCCAGACGCATAGAGTCTACCGGCGTCCCAGTTTTGTCTACCCGCTCCGGCATGATAAAGAGAGGGTATTCTGTTTTTTCATTAAATTCTAAGCTGTTGGCATCTTTTAGGCCTGCTACTTGTTGGGCAAAGTCAACTACCGCCATTTCCATACCCATGTTGATACCCAGGAAAGGGATGTTGTTTTCTCGGGCAAATTGAGCCGCCAATTTTTTTCCTTCTGTGCCCCGAGGACCAAAGCCGCTAGCCACTAAAATGCCGCTAACGCCAGACAACTCTGCCTTCAGGTTTTCCTCACACAAGTCAGTCGCATTTACCCAACGGATATTCACCTTTACATCATGGGCAAAGCCCGCATGACGCAATGCCTCGTTTAAGCTAAGATAAGCATCTTTTAGTTCTACATATTTCCCCACTAAAGCAATATCTACACTTTTCGTAATATGTTCTACTTTATCACAAAAAGCCTTCCAGTCGTCCATTTGCACAGGACCGCAAGACAAGCCCAAGGTATCCAGGACAATATCATCCAAGCCTTCTTTTTGCAGTTCTAGCGGCAACTGATACAGATTGTCCACATCAATGGCAGGAATTACCGCCTCTTTATCAATATCACAGAAGAGAGCGATTTTATCTATCATTTCAGAGGTAAGGGGCCGTTCCGCCCGGCACACGACGATGTCCGGCTGAATGCCGATGCTCCGTAATGTCTTTACGCTATGCTGCGTTGGTTTCGTTTTCGGTTCACCAGCAGCAGAGATGTATGGCACCAATGTCACATGGATATAAGCCAAATTTTTTCTGCCCACATCCCGTTTGATTTGGCGAATGGCTTCTAGGAAAGGCTGACTTTCGATATCCCCTACTGTACCGCCGATTTCGGTTATCACTACGTCAGCACCGCTTTCTTCTGCTAGGTCCAGCACTCGCTGTTTGATTTCATTGGTAATGTGTGGGATGACTTGCACTGTGCCGCCCAGATAATCCCCTCGGCGTTCCTTACAGAGCACAGACCAATAAATATTCCCAGCAGAAACGCTACTGCGCTTGGTAAGACTAATATCTACAAATCGTTCATAGTGGCCCAAGTCCAAGTCCGTTTCTGCGCCGTCGTCAGTCACAAATACTTCCCCATGTTGATAAGGGCTCATTCTGCCAGGGTCCAGGTTCATATAAGGGTCTAATTTTTGGATAGCAACTTTTACCCCCCTGGATTTTAAAAGTCTCCCTAAACTAGCAGCAGTCAGTCCCTTTCCTAGGGATGATACTACACCGCCAGTGATAAAAATATGTTTAGACATACCCCTTCCTCCTATATTATTTTCATTCATTTTATTATTCATTAAAATTTAATTCTGCAAGCACAGAATTTAATTACATTTTTTCTGGTGCCGTCACACCTAAGATATGCAGGCACTTAGCAATGGCCGTTGCCACCCCAGAAATAAGCCAGAGTCTAGCAGCCCGCAAGCTATCATCTACGCCCAACACCCTGCAATTAGCATAAAAACCATGGAAAAGCGCCGCTAAATCCTGAGCGTATACGGCAATACGATATGGCTCCATATGCATAGCGCTGTAAGCGATTTCCTCCGGCAGCTCCATCAGCTTGTGAATCAAATCAATTTCACTTTCATGGGTCAAGAGGCTAAAGTCTACCTGGTCTAATCCAGGCAATACAAAGCCGTCCTCTGCATTTTGCGCTAAGATGCTGTGAATCCGTGCGTGGGCATATTGCACATAGAAAACAGGGTTATCAGCAGACTGGGCTTTTGCCAAGTCTAAATCAAAGTCTAATTGACTGTCAGCACTGCGCATACAGAAGAAAAATCTTGCTGCGTCCACACCAATGTCGTCCATGAGCTCTTCCAGCGTCACATAAGTGCCTGTCCGTTTGGACATTTTCACCACTTCACCATCTTGGATTAGCCGCACCAACTGCATGAGAATGACATGGAGCCGGTCTCTTGTATAGCCCAGCGCTTCCATTGCGCCTTTCATACGGGCGACATGGCCATGGTGATCCGCCCCCCAGATGTTGATAGCCCGGTCAAAACCACGGCTATATTTATTTTCATGGTAGGCAATATCCGCCGCAAAATAAGTAGGGATACCATTGGCCCGAACGATAACTTCATCTTTCTCGTCTCCCAATACTTCCCCTTTAATCCAAAGAGCCCCTTCCTTTTCATAGATGCAACCTTTTTCTTGGAGCCGCTGGATGACTTCTGTAATAGCACCACTGTCATGAAGGGATTGTTCACTAAACCAAACGTCGTATTTGACGCCGAAGCGCAAAAGCCCTTCCCGGATAGCAGTGATTTTCTTTTCCAGCGCATATTGAGTCAGCATCTCCCGACGTAGGTTTGCATCGACATCTTTATATTTATCTCCCTGTTCGGCAATAAACTCTTGCATGGTGCGGGTGATATCTTCCCCATGGTAGCCATCCTCTGGAAATTCTACATCCACGCCCAGACACTGCAAATACCGAGCCTCTAAGGAAAGACCAAATTTCACGATTTGATTTCCGGCGTCGTTAATGTAATATTCCCGGCTTACCGCATAGCCAGCCGCCACCATAATGTTGGCCAGCGAATCCCCCAACGCTGCCCCTCGGGCATTGCCCATATGGAGCTCGCCTGTAGGGTTGGCGCTGACGAATTCGATTTGCACTTTTTGCCCTTGACCAAAATCGCAGTTGCCGTGTTTATCGCCCCGCACTAAGATATTTTTGATTTCCTCAGTGAGCCATTTAGACTGCAAATAGAAATTAATGAAGCCCGGCCCCGCCAACTCCATCTTTTCGATATACAGCTTGTCCTTCCAAGCTGGTCCAGATAATACATTGACCAAGTATTCCCCTATTTGCCGAGGAGGCATTTTTGCCTGTTTGGTAAGGACCATGGCAAGGTTTGCCGCAAAGTCCCCATGATTTTTATCCCGGGGAATCTCTAAGACAAAGTCCGGCAGCGTCTCATAAGAAAACACGCCTTCTCGTTTCCCCTGCTCTGCTGCTTCTCGTAAAGCCGCAATTAAAGATTGTTTCGTCTCTGCTATGGTTACCACAAATATACCTCCATCATGCGTCTAGCAACTTCTTATCCTAACAGAAAAAGGCAATAAGAAAACAATCATTGCACACTAACAACGATTTTTCTTCGTCACCTTTTTATCTATGTTCTATTCTAACACATTTATATGCAAATAAAAAGAAATTCTCACAAGAGAATTTCTTTTTTCTGATGTTATTCTGAGCCAAGAGAGGAATCCTTTCTCCGCCCTCTTTCATTTTCGTACGTCAAAGAGGCAAACCTTAAAAAAATAAAAAACCTCATACAGCAAGAACTGTATGAGGTTAATATGCTTGGTTGCGGGAGCAGGACTTGAACCTACGACCTTCGGGTTATGAGCCCGACGAGCTACCAACTGCTCCATCCCGCGATATTGGTGGAGGGAGATGGATTCGAACCATCGAAGGCGGAGCCGGCAGATTTACAGTCTGCTCCCTTTGGCCACTCGGGAATCCCTCCATGTAAAAATAAAAGATTTAAGAATTGGAGCCGAAGATGGGACTCGAACCCGCAACCTGCTGATTACAAATCAGCTGCTCTGCCAATTGAGCTACTTCGGCTTACATCAGAACAAAAGCTATTATATCAGTCTTTCCACCGTTTGTCAACGGCATAAATCAAAATCTGCAAAATTTTCCTGCTAAAAGATAAAATACCCCATGGCCTACCAGCTTATACACGGCTCTCCAGATATTTTTCAAGTTTTCGTTTTACCCGCTGTAAGGCGTTATCGATAGATTTCACATGACGGTTTAAGTCCTGGGCGATTTCCTGATAGGATTTTCCCTCCAGGTAATACATGAGCACTTTCCATTCCAAGGAGCTGAGGATTTCCCCCATTTTGTTTTCGATATCCTCAAATTCCTCCCGGCTTATCATCAATTCTTCTGGGTCCGTAATCTTCCCTCCAGCGATGATGTCCATTAGTGTCCGGTCCGAATCCTCATCATAGATGGGCTTATTCAAGGATACATAAGAATTAAGCGGGATATGCTTTTGTCGTGTAGCAGTCTTGATAGCTGTGATGATCTGCCGTGTAATGCAGAGCTCTGCAAATGCCCGAAAAGATGCTTTTTTATCTCCTCGAAAATCACGGATAGCCTTATATAGACCTATCATCCCTTCTTGGATAATATCTTCCCGGTCCGCCCCAATAAGAAAATAAGAACGAGCCTTTGCCCGAACGAAGTTTTTATACTTGTGAATGAGGTACTCTTGGGCTGCTAGCTGCCCGTCCCTAGCTAAGTCTACTATCTGCTCGTCCAGCATTAAGTCAAAAGGTTGAGAAATTTCTTTTTGCGTCTGTCCTGCCATGCTCTTTTCCTCCATTTCTCAACACTTTTTTCTGCCTTTACAGAAATCGCCATTTAGATTATACCGGTCGACAAAAGCCCCTGTCAATAGCACTTCCTAACAAAGATGTCATTATTTACCGCAGATGCTTCTATCTTAATCTACCACCGATAATGAAAACAAAACTGAACACCATACGTTATTACCCGCCTAGTTGTCACTCTGAGCGAGGCGTGAGGAGCTATGCGTTATGGCTATCTTAGCCTTTATTTTTTCGCCTGTCGTTGCCGCAACGCCTCATAGACCAATACCGCCCCAGCATTGGATACATTAAGCGAGTTCACCTGCCCCGCCATAGGAATATGCACCAAATAATCACAGTTTTTCAGCAGCAACGGCGCAATTCCTTTCCCTTCACTACCCAAGACGATAGCCGTAGGCCCCGTGAAATCACATTGCCAGATGGAGACCGACCCCGGCCGCTCTGCTTCGGCACCTGCTACCCATAACCCGGCTTTTTTTAGCTTTTCCACAGCCTGCACCAGGTTGCCTACCCGAGCTACCGGCATGAAGGCTGCTGCACCGGCAGATACTTTGATAACGGTTTCATTGACAGCCACTGCCCGCCGTTGTGGGATAATAATGCCATGGACGCCGACGCATTCCGCCGTTCGAATCAACGCCCCCAGATTATGAGGGTCCTCCACTTCAGACAGGATTAACACCAGCGGCGCTTCTCCTTTTTCTTCTGCCTGCGCTAGGATATCCTCTATTTCTACATAGATAAAGTCACTGACTTCAGCCGCTATGCCCTGATGATGTTCACTTGTCATATTGTCCAACACCGAACGGTCCACCAGCGTGAAAGGCACCTTTTTTTCTTTACAAAGAGCAGTGATTTTCGAGACAAAAGCCCGGTCCAGCCCTTGCGCCAGCCATACCTTATGGATGGTCTGTCCGCTTTTCATGCCCTCCAGCACGGCATTTTTTCCATAAATTTTCTCTGACATTACCCTTGCTCCCCTGTTCCTTTCCCCCGTTTGACTACATTCTTGGTCCGTCCGCAGCACATATCCCCTTCAAAGCATAAGTCCATAGAGACGCAGGTGGGGCCAGCCCCAGCAAAGAGATGAGGCGCAACAGCCTGCACTTCCCGGAGCATCAGGTTGGCCATTTTGCGGATTTCCCATTGGGCCCGGGTGCAGCAACGAAGTTCAAAGAAATGCAAAAGACTCCGAGCATTCATGGTGACGATAAGATTGGTGCTTGCCGCATTAGGCAAGATATACCGTGCATCCTCCGGCGCTATGCCCAGTTCCAGCAACTCGTTATACTTTCCCTGCAAGTCATCAATGATAGCCAGGTATTTTTCTTTTAAGGCGTCATCTTTCTGGATAGCGTCCGGAATGACGAATGCGAAGGCTTTTTCCTTTACATAACGTTGAGATTTCTGTGAAAAAGATACCCCGATGCGATGCCGTACCAGCTGGTGAGAAAGAGCCCTGCTTACCCCATCAATGGAAAATGTAAAGGAAGCGTGTTCAAAAGGCGATGTGTGCCCCAGAGATACCAACCGTTGCAAAAACTTCTCCACATCCTGTTCAGAGAAACCTTCCATAATGTCACTGCCGCTTTTCGGTGAATAGCATAGACGAGCTGCCGCTGCCACTACCTTTTCCGGTTCCGGTGTGTGAGATATGAGTTTTACTTCCATTGATTGCCGCCTCCTCCATTTTTGCCTGCCCCAGGCTTGTCCTAGTTTTCTTTATGAGGGGCAACCGGGATTTCCCCAGTCTCCTCCCATTGCCACAATACCGCAAAGATTTTCGCTAATTTTTCTAAATCCTGCTTCAGGTATAAATACCCTACCAAGGCTTCCATCCCTGTAGCCAGACGGTAAGTAGGCGCTGTGGTGTTTTTAGGCAGATGTCCACCTTTGGCATTACGCCCCCGGCGTAGGATATCCTTTTCCACTTCTGTTAAGCTAGGCTCGATGGCTAGTGCCAGCGCCGCCTGAGTCTCTGCACATACCAACTGGATGGTTTTTTGATGCATTTGTTTTACTTTAGCCATATCACTGCTGATGATATGTTGCCGAACCAAAAGCTCATAGACGGCGTCCCCTACATAGGCTAGGGTCAATACACCATACTGTTCAGGCCGCTCTTGCGCCGCTTCAAGCCAGCCCGGCACCTGCCAGTTATATGTCTTTTCTTGTTTTTCCTCTAAGATATACCCCTGTGTCAAAAAATTACCGCTCCCTCCAATGTCATTCTGAGCATCAGCGAAGAATCTTATTATTTATTTTGCTTCCAGCGAGGACCTTGTGCCGTGTCCTCGATAACAATATCCAATGCTTTCAGCCCATCACGGATTTGGTCTGCCAGCGCCCAGTTTTTTTCCGCCCGGGCCTTGGTGCGGATGTTCATGATGAGCTCCATGAGCCCATCTGTTAAATCATCCCGTTCCCCTTCTTCAGGAAGGACTACCCCCAATACACTATGCCATTCAGTAAACAAATCTAATGCAGCCTGGAGCTGCTTTTTATCGGCATTGTTTTCCTTCAGACAGCTATTCACTTCCCGACAAAAGTCAAAAATCACAGCAATGGCCAGCGCCGTATTAAAGTCATCATCCATGGCAGCGATAAAATCTGCCCGAGCCTGTTCCACGGCAACTGCCAGCGTATTTTCACCAGAAGAACTAGATACAGCTTCATCTGCTATTTGTTGTTGCAAATTCATGACGCAGTTATGTATCCGTTCCAATCCCTTTGCCGCCACCGACAGCTTTTCATCATCGAAGTCAATAGGACTGCGGTAGTGGGTAGAGAGCAGGTAGAACCGCACCACTTCCCCAGGAAATTTATCCAATACATCCCGTAGCAGGAAGAAGTTGCCCAGAGATTTGGACATCTTTTCCTGGTTCACCGTGATAAAGCCGTTATGAAGCCAATACTTTGCCATTTCCGCTCCGCAAAGAGACTCAGATTGCGCAATCTCATTTTCATGATGCGGAAAAATCAGGTCTGCCCCGCCGCCATGGATGTCAAAGTGCGGCCCCAAATATTTCTTACTCATAGCTGAGCATTCGATGTGCCAGCCAGGACGTCCCATACCCCAGGGACTTTCCCAGGCAGGTTCGCCCGGCTTTGCCCCTTTCCAGAGGGCGAAATCCATAGCGTCTTCTTTTACCTCGCCCACTTCTACCCGAGCGCCGGCCATCATGTCGTCCAGGTTCCGCTTGGAGAGCTTGCCATAGTCGGCGAAGGAACGCACCCGGAAATAGACGTCATTTCCCGCCACATAAGCATGGCCCGTGTCAATAAGCTCTTGTACCATCTGGATGATTTCCGGCATATGCTGGGTTACCTTGGGATGAATATCTGCTGGCAGGATTTTGATTTTGGCCACATCTTCCTGATAAGCCTTGATATACTTCTCGGCTACAGCCGCCGCTGTGATACCTTCTTCACCAGACCGTTTGATGATTTTATCATCTACATCAGTGAAGTTTTGCACATAAGTCACCTGATATCCCCGGTAAAGAAAATAGCGGCGAATAGTATCAAACACCGTGATAGGACGAGCATTGCCTACATGGATGTAGTTATATACCGTAGGCCCGCACACATACATACCCACCTTCCCCTCTTCCAGGGGGATAAAGGGTTCCTTTTTCTGATGTAACGTATTATATACCGTAATACTCATATTCCACCACCTATTTCTTACTATTTCTCATTATTCTTGTCGCTCTTATTATTCTAGTCATTCTTAGGAACGCAAGCGACAAAGAATCTTTATTGTCATTCTGAGGAGCATTCGCTCCGAAGAATCTTTGCTTCTATTTATATGCCGCTTCTAAGCGAGCCGATACTTTTTCTTTTCCCATCAAAGCCATGATTTTATCAATGTCCGGCCCATGGCATTCCCCTGTCACCGCTGCACGGATTGGCATATAGACAGCAGCGCCCTTATACCCTGTTTCTTTGCAGAGCTGCTTGATGGCAGTGCGGATATTTTCCGGGGTAAACGCTTCCATCTCATTGATTTTTTCTGCCATTACCTGAAGGACAACAGGCACCTGTTCCCCAGCCATCACTTCCTGCACCTGTTCGCTAGGTTCCGGCATTTCCCCTTCGATGAGAGGCATTAGCTCTTTGATGTCGGCAAAACAGCTCAGGTGATTGGCCATGGTTTCTGCCAGCAAGTTCAGTCTTGGTGTGTCGTTTTGCCACCCAGCAGAGAGGTGGGGGAGAATCCCTGCTGCAATGTCTTCTATCGGCAACTTCCGTAAATATTGCCCATTGAGCCAGCGCAGTTTATCCATGTCAAAGACAGCCGGACTTTTGGATACTCTGTCCAAGGAGAATTCTTCTACCAGCTGTTCCAGGGTAAAGATTTCTTCTTCTTTTTCCGGCGCCCAGCCAAGAAGGGCTAAGAAGTTTACCAGCGCTTCCGGCAAGAACCCTTGTTCTTTATAGTTGACTACCGATACAGAGCCATGGCGTTTGCTCATTTTGCTCCGGTCTTTGCCCAGGATTAAGGAGATATGGGCAAATTTCGGCGTAGGATAGCCCAGCGCTTCATAGAGCAGGATTTGTCTAGGTGTGTTGGAGAGGTGTTCTTCCCCACGAATCACATGGGTGATTTCCATGGTGTAGTCGTCTACTACCACCGCAAAGTTGTAAGTAGGAATACCGTCAGACTTCATAATGACGAAATCCCCTACCCCATCACTTTCAAAGGTAACATCCCCCCGCACCAAGTCAGGAATAAGGATTTGTTCTCCTGCCGGCACCCGGAAACGGACAACAGGCTTTCTGCCTTGGGCTTCCAGTTCACGCCGCTGTTCTTCTGTTAAGTTACGGCACCTCCCAGAATAATGAGGAGTTTCCCCTTTCTCTTGTTGAGCCGTCCGTTCCGCTTCGATTTCTTCTTCACTGCAATAGCAGTAATAGGCTTTTCCTTCGTCGATGAGCTTTTGCGCAATGGCACGATAAGTTTCCAGCCGTTCCATTTGCCGGTAGGGCGCATAAGGACCGCCGATATCAATCCCTTCATTCCAGGTAATCCCCAGCCAACGAAGGGAATCTTTGATGTTTTCTTCTGATTCCGGTGTAGAACGGTCTCGGTCTGTATCTTCGATGCGCACGATAAAATCGCCGCCGTTTTTCTTAGCTAATAAATAATTAAATAACGCAGACCGTGCCCCGCCAATATGGAGCGGCCCCGTAGGACTAGGGGCAAATCGTACCCGTAACTTTGTCATTTCACAATCTCCTCTCGCTTTACATAAACTATAACCAAATAAGACCGGCCTCGCTCCAGTCATTGATGAGCACAGCAACCAAGGCTCGTCTTTTTCTATCAACATATATCAGTTTATTTTATCACGGTTTACTTAAAAATCCTAGTGTTTCCCTAGCAAAGTTTTTACTTTTTACTTTTTCCCGCCTTCCTGTCATTCTGAGCAAATCGTTAGCGTAGTCGAAGAATCTATCAGCTCGTATACTCCTAAAAACGTCATTAAGCAGGAAACATGATTCTTGAAAAAAATCCCTTACCTTTATTGCGAAAGGAGAACCCATGCTGGAAACCCATTTTTTCACCGGTCTGGAATATTTCACCACCCATCCTCCCAGCGAAATCATCTGGACTATCCTCACCGTCACCATGATTGATTTGGTCTTAAGCGGTGACAATGCCGCTATCATCGCTTTGGCCGTCAGAGGCCTGCCCCAAGCTATCAAAAAGAAAGCCGCCGCTTACGGCATTACCATCGCCATCATCCTGCAAGTAGCCTTCACCCTGATGGCCACCTGGCTCATGACCATCCCCTACCTTACCGCTATCGGCGGCGTCTCCCTGCTTTTCATTACCTGGAAGCTCTTAACAGACCACAATTATGAGGAAGACTTATCCCCCGGGCCGGATAAAGAGGAAAAGTCCTTCCCCGAGGCGCTGTTGTTTATTGTTCTCGCCAATCTATCTATGTCTTTTGATAATGTGCTGGGGGTGGCAGGCGCTGCCGGCGGCAATTATCTGTTGGTCTTTTGCAGTCTGCTTTTATCCATCCCCCTGCTCATATTAGGCTCCGGCTGGATAGGCAGACTCATGGAGCTATTCCCGCCCGTCATCTATATTGGCGGCGGTATTTTGGCTCACACCGCCGTCAATATGATATGCACCGATACCGCCTTAAATCTAACTGCCCGGATAGCACCTCTTAGCGGCAGCTTCCTCGGCTGGATAGTAGGCCTTTCCATTATTATTTATGGCTGTACAAAGAAAGCGCTGCCCACCGCCGGCCGCTCCCCACGTAAGTAAACTCGCTACCTCATCTTGTCATTCTGAAGAGCATTTATGCGACGAAGAATCTAAAAAGAGAACGGAATGTTTTCCGTTCTCTTTTTTAATTAAGGTTCGTATTTGTTAATCGGAACTAAACCACTAAAAATTTCTTCATAAGAAGTATGTAATACTGTTTTTAGGACAATTAAATCGCTAATAAAAATATTTCTTTTTCCACTCTCAATTTGCGCATAAGTAGATTGCAACATCGGTCTACCTTCAATAGCCATTTTGGCGCAAACCTCATTTTGTGTTAAATTTCTTGCCTTTCTGATTCTCTGTAAATTACTACCAATGCTAATATCTTGTAATAATTTCGCCATATGCCACCAACCCTTTTATCACTCCCTAGTAATTTCTTCTTGATTATCTCATATAAAACGTCTATAATTATCACTAGATAGTGATAACACAAAAAGAAAGGAGAAAAAATTTTGTTAAAGCATAAAGATAATCGAACCCAACAAACCCAGAGACTCTTAAGATGGATACAAACCTATCCCGCTTGGTGGTACTTAATCTGTACCCCAGGGGCCAAAGAAATGACCCGAGATATGATGTGCAATCTTATTAAACGCCTTGCCGACAAAGGTTTTTATGAAATTATTTTCGTATTAATTATGGTACATAGAAACGCTAGCTTTATGAAATTGCTTCCTGAATATATGCTGTTGGATAGCCTAGTCGACCAATGGCAGAGAGACAAGGACAAACTCATAGACAATGTTATCTATCATCTCACCTAAGAAAGGAAGATTCTTATGAAAAGCGTACTGCAACAGCTATATGATGGAGAAATCGCTCCAAGAGAACTATATACCAAACGTCTCAAAGCATACCAACAACTACTCCACGAAAACGGTACCTACATTGAAAATTTTCAAGAAGAGCTATCTAAGATAAACCCTGATTTGGGCGACCGCTTTATGGATATTTTAGAACGTCATTGGCAGGAAGCACCCTGGGAATATACCCAACTCTTTCTGGACAGCTTTTGTCTGGGAGCTAGAATCATGCTGGAGATTTGTGAGAAGGAGTTTGGGGAGGAGTAACAGCTGCTTGTTCCCTCTGACAGTTGGGCAAGTGCAAAGATTTACTTTGGGATTATCTCTTAACTTCTTTTAGAAAAAGAAGCAAAAGTGCAATCTGGTTGTCTTAACCTGGCAGCCTCGCCATGAGACAACGTTCCCCGCGACAAACAGATTGCCTTCCCCGACAAGTTGTGAAGGCATTACCTAGTAACTCGTACAATAAAGCTATCATAAAGAAATACACACTGCCGCCAACCAAACCTGCCCAAGTCATCGGGGAGCCGCCGCCTGTTTGCCGAGGGGAGAGAAACGTAGTGGCGACGCTGTTACCAAGGCAACCAGGCGGCAATTTTGGTTCTTTTTGAAAAAGAACAGATAACTAACCCAATGTAGTGCGCTATACTTGCCCAATTGTCAGAGGTTGTTAGTAACTTTTTAATAATGCATACATTACTTTCCATGATAAAAAGGACCTGCAATTTTCATTGCAAGTCCTTTTTGGATTCTCTATGACTATTTTCTATCTTTGAGCCATGGCATCATGCCGCGGAGCTGTTTGCCTACTTTTTCGATTAAATGTTCTTTGCCTTGTCTTGCATAAGCGTTAAAGGCAGGTCTGCCTGCTTGGTTTTCCAAAATCCAGTTTTTGGCGAAGGTGCCGTTTTGGATTTCCGTCAAGATTTGTTTCATTTCTGCTTTGGTTGCGTCGTTGACGATACGGGGACCGGATACATAGTCGCCCCATTCAGCCGTATCAGAAATAGAATACCGCATCATGGAAATACCATCTTCATACATTAAGTCTACTATCAATTTTAATTCATGCAAACATTCAAAGTAAGCGATTTCCGGTTGATAGCCGGCGTTTACTAATGTTTCAAAACCGCCCATTACCAAGTGAGATACCCCACCACAGAGCACTACTTGTTCACCGAATAAGTCGGTTTCTGTTTCTTCTTTAAAGGTGGTTTCGATAACGCCTGCCCGGGTGCCGCCGATACCTTTGGAATAAGCAAGAGCCAAGTCTTTGGCTTGTCCAGAAGCGTCTTGGAATACAGCAATGAGGTTCGGTGTACCGCCGCCTTGGGTATATACCCGTCTTACTAAGTGGCCAGGGCTCTTTGGCGCTACCATTACCACGTCAACGCCTGCCGGAGGCACGATTTGCCCGAAGTGGATGTTAAAGCCGTGAGAAAAACCCATTACCATACCAGGTTTTAGGTAAGGCAAAATTTCTGTTTTGTAGATAGCCCCCTGGACTTCATCAGGCAATAAGATTTGGATGTAGTCGGCAGCTTGTACTGCTTCAGCAATGCTTACCGGCTTGAAGCCTGCTTCTACCGCTTTGTCATAGTTGGCAGAGCCTGGACGTTGGGCCACGATAACCTCTACCCCACTGTCCCGTAAATTTAATGCTTGGGCATGACCTTGGCTGCCATAACCAATAATCGCTACCTTTTTCCCTTCTAATAAGGATAAATCAGCGTCATTGTCATAATACATTTTTGCCATGTTTTACACCTCATCCATTCTATATATTTTATAAGATTACCATTCATCCGTTGTCATTCTGAGCAAATGCAAAGAATCTTTTCAGAATCACAATAAACGCATCACCATGATAAGATAAAACTATCTTACCACATCTATATCTTCTTATGCAATTATCATTTTTTCAGATTCTACTTTTGCCCATTCAAAACAAATACATCATATGTCCCGCTAAGTAAATATACCATATGGCATTCTGAATGTCATTCTGAGCAAATGCGAAGAATCTAATTACTTTAATTTTCCGCAAAGGAATAGTCAGCAAACCTGGTATATTCCCGGAAAAATGCTAATTGCGCACTACCCACAGAGCCGTTTCTGTGTTTTGCCACGATGACTTCTACCAGAGATTGGGGCACCTCGCCCCCATCTTCATCGGTAGATTTGGGCTGATGGATAAAGAGTACCACGTCAGCGTCTTGTTCCAACGCCCCGGATTCCCGCAGGTGGCTTAAGTTAGGCGGCTCGTTGGTCCGCTCCACCAGACGAGAAAGCTGGGATAGCGCTAGCACTGGCACGTCTAATTCTTTAGCCAGAGCCTTCAAAGAACGAGAAATTTCCGAGATTTCCTGTTGTCGGTTTTCGATGCGGCGGCTGCCCTGCATCAGCTGTAGATAGTCCACCACCAAAAGGTCTAGCTTCCCTTGTTCCAGAATGAGACGTCTTGCCTTGGCCCGCATTTCCGTGATGGTAATCCCCGGCGTATCATCCATGAAAATATTGGCTTCCGAAAGAGGACCCAAGGCCGCCGAAAGCCGTCCTGCCTCATCACTGGAGAGCATCCCTTTCCGCACCTTGGATTGGTCTACTTTAGCCTGGGTACAGAGCATTCTTTGCACCAGCTGTTCATTAGGCATTTCTAAGCTAAAGACCGCTACGGTTTTGCCATATTTACACCCTGCCTGTTGAGCAATATTCATAGCAAAAGAGGTTTTCCCCATCCCCGGTCTAGCCGCTAGAATGATAAGGTCTCCTTTTTGCAGACCGGAAAGGATTCTATCTAAATCTGTAAAGGTAGGTATCCCCGTCACCCCGTCGCTAGCTTTGATTTCTAAGATTTGCTCAAAGACCTGCAAAGATAAGTCTTTGATAGAGTCAAAGTTGCTGCTGACCTTGCGGTTAGATACGTCAAAGATGGCTTTTTCCGCATCCATGAGAAGTTCTTGCGCATCTTTTCCGCCCGCATAACCGTCTGCTAAGATTTCCCCTGCCGCATGGATTAAGTCCCGTGTGAGAGACGTCTCCGCCACGATTTTGCTATAGTGGACAGCAGCGGTAGCACTAGGCACCGCATCAGCAAGGGTTGCAATGTAGCTGACGCCGCCGGCCCGCTCCAGGTTATCCTGTCGCCGTAGCTCTTCCACCACCGTTACCAGGTCGCAAGGCTCCCCCTTAGCAGAGAGGTTGACCATACACTGGAAGATAACTTGATGGTCGTCCCGGTAAAAGTCCCGGGCCTTGATTTGGTCCAGCACATAGACAATGGCGTCTTTATCTAAGAGGCAGGCTCCCAGCACTGCCTTTTCTGCTTCTATATTGTGGGGAGGGATACGGTCTTTTTCCCCGCTCATATAGTCATCCCCTCTCTATTCTTGGTAGACAGCGTATTCCATGGCCTGCCAGATGGTTTCCACCGGTATTACCTGGATACCCTGTAAATCGGCAGGCACGTCTTTTTCATTATCTTTTGGGATGAGCACTGTTTTCATCCCCGCTTGCATAGCGCCATATAGCTTTTCTGGAATACCCCCTACAGGTTTTACATCCCCCTGGAGAGAGATTTCCCCAGTTACTGCTACATCTTGACGGATTTTCTTTCCCGTGACAGCGCTGTAGACCGCCAGGGTAAAAGCCACGCCGGCAGAAGGCCCATCTATATTGCCGCCGCCTACCACATTGATGTGGACATCATATTTTCCCAGGTCCTCACCTGTGATTAGCCGGAATACAGACGAAGCGTTGAATACCGAATCTTTGGCCATAGAGCCCGCTGTCTCGTTAAAGCGGATTTTCCCTTGAGCTGAGGACTTCTTCGCTGCCTCCCTGCCTTCAACGTCTTGCTTTACCGGGAAGGCTACCGCTTCTATTTCGATAAGAGAGCCTAAGAAGCCTGCTACGCCCAGCCCTGCAATAGCACCTATTTTACCGCCCTCACGGTTCTTCGGCAACACATAGGGCGTTAAGCGGGAAGATTGGATAGCTTCCTGCACGTCTGCCGTTGTAATGGTCAAATTCCCCTCAGTCACTCCCACTTGCCGTAATAGCGCCCGGCTATAAGCGTCAGCTAGCAGGTTATTGGCCTTCCGTCCCTCTATGGTAAACTGCGCAATGATATCGATGACTTCCGGCTCGCACTGCACCTGTAATTTCTCCACAGAAGCCGCTAAGATGGCCTTAATATCCTCTGGCGTTAAGGGAGAAAAGAATACCTCTGCACAGCGGGAACGGATAGCAGGACTAATTTCACCCGGCGAACGGGTAGTAGCGCCGATTAGGATAAAGTCTGCCGGCACCCCCGTTTCAAAGATTTGCTTGATATAAGCAGGCACCGCCGGGTCCTCCGGGTCATAATAAGAGGATTCAAAGAATACCCGCTTATCCTCTAATACCTTAAGCAGTTTATTGAGAAGCAAATCATCCATTTCGCCGATTTCATCGATAAATAAAACGCCGCCGTTGGCTTCGCTCACTAAGCCAAGCTTTGGCTCCGGCACGCCGCTGTCTGCCAAATCCCTTTTGGCTCCCTGATAAATAGGGTCATGGACAGAGCCGATAAGGGGATTAGTAATATCCCTAGGGTCCCAACGGAGGGTGTTGCCGTCTACCTCGATAAAAGGCGCCTCCGGTCCAAAGACACTGGTGCCCATTTCTTTAGCCCGGGCAAGAGCAAGCCGAGCCGTGGTAGTCTTTCCCACCCCCGGTGGTCCGTATAAGATAACGTGCTGGGGAAAAGGAGAAACGATTTTCGCCAGGAGGCTTTTCACCCCTTGGGCCTGCCCGATGACTTCTTCTATTTTTTGCGGCCGCAATTTTTCCATAGCAGAACGGCCCAGAGAGACCATTTCCATTTTTTCCAGCTTGTTTAGCTTTTCCTGGGTAGCAGCGTTTTCCACGCCACCTTGCTCTGCCAATACTTGCCTTTTAATATCCTGGATATATTCATCCTGCCGGTCGGCGATTTTTTCATTTATCATCCGCTCAATCTGGTCTTCGGTAATACGCCGCGCCATCTGAGAAGAGATTTCTTCTTTGATTTTATCTAACGCCTGTGGGATTTCCTTATGCCCCGGCACCTTATCTAGGGTCGGATTTTGAAAGACGATTTTCTCTAACCCTAATACCCGCTCCCCTAAATCGCTGGAATTAATCAAATCCATAATGCCCAACTTTGCGCCTTTCAGCACTAGATGGTCAGCACCCCATAAATCCACCGCTAACCCATAGAGAGCCTCTACGTCAGCAGCCAGCTGATGCCCGTCTTCCTTTTCTTCCAATACACTCATGTAAAACCTCGTATCTA
>CAMNVD010000009.1 GCA_946562005.1 uncultured Clostridia bacterium
ACTGGAAAAAGTAGAATATAAAGCCATAAGTAAAAAGGGGGAGGTCTAGGCGGCGGCTCCCCGACAAATTTTGTAAAAAATTCGGAATGATGAAAGAAATCGTTCGGAAAGGTTTTTGCCAAACTATCTCGAATATCTATCTGACAATCTGGATAAAATAACCAGAAACAGAGAATAGGAGGTCCCCTATGACAGAAAATAAAACCAACACCTTGCCCAAACGGGAAGAAATCCCTGCCAAATATTATTGGCAGCTGGAGAAAATATACCCTACCGATGCAGCCTGGGAAGAGGAACTAAAAGAAATCAAGGCTATGCTGCCCAAAGCGGCAGACTATCAAAAGGACTTTAGCGCTGACGCATACCAGATTCTCGCTACCCTTACCTATAAAGAGGAACTGGAGCAAAAGCTAGATAAGTGCTACACCTATGCCGCTATGCGTAAAGACCAGGATAACGCCAATAGCAAATACCAAGATATGAAAAACCGTATCCACAGTGTGGCAGTAGAAGCCGGCACTGCTTTTTCTTGGTTTGCGCCGGCAGTGCTCGCGCTAGACCCTGCTGCCTTAGAGGCCGCCCTTGCCACCCCTGCTCTTGCAGGCTATCGCCGCTATATGGGGGAGATTACCCGCTTGCGGCCTCATACTCGCCCGGCCGCAGAAGAAGAGCTCCTGGCCATGACAGGGGAAATCAGCTCCGCTACCAATGAAATCTTCGGTATGGCCAACAATGCCGATATTAAATTTCCTTTTGTAAAAAACGCTCAGGGCGAAGAAATAGAGCTGACCCACGGCAACTATATTAACTTCATGGAGTCTTCTGACAGAGATGTGCGGAAAAACGCCTTCACCGCCCTCTATGATACCTATGGAAAGCAAAAAAACACCTGGGCAGCGCTGCTCTCTAACAGCGTGAAACGGGATGTGTTCTATGCCAAAGTACGCAACTATCCCAGCGCACTAGAAGCCGCCCTCTTTGATGAGAAGATTCCTTTCCAAGTTTACGACCAGCTCATCGCCACCGTGCGCAAGAACTTGCCCGCCTTCTTTGATTATCTGAAAATCCGCAAGGAATGCCTAGGGGTAGACCAGCTCCATATGTATGATGTCTATGCACCAATCTTGCCTGAAAGTCGGGCTCATATCCCCTATGAAGAAGCGGTGGAAATGGTAAAGAAAGGCCTTGGACCTCTAGGCAAAGACTATGTAGATATCTTAAGCGATGGTGTGGCAAATGGCTGGGTAGATGTGATGGAATCTGTGGGAAAGACCAGCGGCGCCTATTCCAGCGGGGCCTACGGCACAGACCCATATGTGCTGATGAATTATCACGGCAATTTAAATAGCGTCTTTACCCTGGCCCACGAGCTAGGCCACTCCATGCACTCCTACTATTCCTGGCACAATCAGCCTTTTACCTACAGCTACTATGGCATTTTCCTAGCGGAGATTGCCTCTACCGTCAATGAAAATCTGCTCTGCCGTCATATGCTGGCCCACACCGACGACCGGGAAGAAAAGCTCTCTCTGATTAATTTCTATTTGGAAGAATTCCGGGGTACCGTCTTCCGACAGACCATGTTTGCGGAGTTTGAAAAGATTATCCATGAGGAAGTGGAGCGAGGCGGCAGCCTTACCTATGAAAAATTTTCCGAAATCTATTACCAGCTGAATTTAGACTATTTCGGCCCTGATATGGCAGTAGATGAAGCCATCGCTTTAGAGTGGTCCCGCATTCCTCACTTCTACCGGGGCTTTTATGTTTATAAATACGCTACCGGCTTCTCAGCGGCCACGGCTCTTGCCCAACAGATTCTCACAGAAGGGGATGCTGCGGCTACTCGCTACAAAGACTGCTTCTTAAAGTCGGGCTCCAGCAAAGACCCTATCGACACCCTAAAAGCAGCAGGGGTAGACATGACCACCCCTGCGCCTATACAAGCGGCTTTTGATGTATTCCGAGGGTACACAGAGGAGCTAAAAAAATTACTATAAACAAAAAGGACTGCTATCCATAGATAGCAGTCCTTTTTTAGTCGTCCAGCACCGGCATATTGCGGAAATAGTTACCTACGACGTCATAGGTGTCCGTCACCGTGACAAAGGCGTGTTTATCACATTCTCGGACGATTTGCTTGAGACGTTGCAGCTCAAAGCGGCTGACTACGCAAATCAGCACATCTTTTTCCTGCTTGCTGTAGCCGCCGTGTCCTTTCATCATGGTAATGCCTCGGTGGATTTTCTGAGTGATTTGAGCAGCGATTTCTTCCCCGCAAGAGGAGATGATGGTCGCCGTCCGCTTCTTAGAAAGCCCTTCGATAATCTTATCCGTAGTTTGAGCAGAAGCGTACATATTTACCAGGGTATACATAGCTTTGTCAAAGCCGAAGACAAAGCCCGCTCCGATAATGATAAAGAAATTAAAGCAAATGGAGACAGAGCCTACCGAGAGACCATACCGCCGAGAGAGGATGACCCCGATGATGTCCGTACCGCCGAAGGAACCATGGCTCTTGATAGATAGCCCCGTGCTAAAGCCCATCAAAATACCACCGAAAATCGCAGCTAACAATGGGTCGTCCGTGTATACCAGCTGGGGAAAGTGGGTCTCCAGAAGGGATAAGAGCACCGCCTCCAGGCCAACGCCATAGATAGAGTAGAGGACAAATTCTTTATCTAGTTCTTTATACGCCCAAATGAGCAAGGGAATATTATAAATCACCAGAAAAGCCGCAATAGATATAAAGGGTAAAAAATGGTGGGTGAGGGCAGATACCCCGGAAACGCCCCCCGCTAAAAAAGAATTAGGATTGGTATAAATCCCTAAGCTTGCCGCCCCGGTAAAGGAGGCAATGGTCATCAAAAGCAGGGGAAGAAAATGTTTTTTCATAAACAAAGAAATCCTTTCTTAAAAAAATTTCTTCTTGGCTTGCCATTTTTACAGCATTTTGACTATAATAAGAAATAAAGCATTTTTTATCTATGAACCTTATGTCTTTGATAGCTTCCTTATGATAATAGAAACAGCAAGGAAAATCAATATATTTTCAAAGAAAAAAGGGGGGTGTTCTTTTTTGTTTCCGCTGATGCACCATTATATCGGCAAAAACATTGCCCAGGCTAGCGGCAGCGTCATCGCACTGGCTGCCGTACTACCCGACCTCTGTGTGAATATGGGGCTAGAGCGAGCCTTCGGCCACACCCAAGGGGAGGCCTTTTACCGCTGGACAGTTGCGCACGCCCCCGAAGCAAAAGAGATTGCTTTTATCTTTGCCACTCACGGCGTATCCCCCCAAGGGCTGGATTATTATTCCGACGAATATTGGCCCGGCGGGGAGCGAGGCTTTTGTTTCCAATGTGCAAATCAATATCTGCCTCAGGTAATAGAGGCTTGCGCCATCCCGGAGAAGTGGGCCCAGTGGAAAGGCCACAACCTAGTAGAGATGGCCTTTGAAGCGGATATCGTAGAAAAAGCGCCCTATCTTTGCGGAGAAATGATAGCAGCAGCAAAGGACAGGACCGCTGTCGACTTTGTGGCAAAGACCTTTGCTGCCTTTGCCGGCGTCGAGATGGAAAAGGTAGCCGCCTCCTTAGAGAAAATCCCCGTTATCTTCGGCATCGACCAAGGCACCCCTCAGGAGCTAGCAGAGAAATATGAAATCCAGTTGCGGCTCCGACATGGTATTACAAATGCTAGTATTCCGCAAATCGCCGCTTTGATTCAGCAAATCCGGGAAGAACAGCAAGACGCCATGGCAGATTTTAGTCAGAGCGTCTTTCCTCTCATTGCCCAAAACCTAAAAGTGATGACAGAAAAATATAACCCTTTGTCGTCCTGAGGCACAAAGTAACGAAGGATCTTTTAGGTTCTTCGCCATGCGCAGAATGACAATATGAAAAAATATAAAAGGAGCAACCATATGGCAGAACTATTAAAAGGAAAACCTGTAGCAGACCGTCTAAGAGAAAAGAGCACCGCCCTAATCTCTCAAGGAAAGGAAGGATTCCGCCCTCCAAAACTTGCCATCATCCGAGTAGGAGAACGGCCCGACGACCTTTTTTATGAAGGCGGCGTGAAGAAAAACTGCGCTCTTTGGGGCATAGACCTAGAGATAAAAGCATATCCCGTTACCGTCAGCCAAGAAACACTCTTAACTGCAGTAGAGGACGTCAATCAAGACCAGACCATTGACGGTGTGCTGATTTTTGCGCCGCTTCCTAAGAATATCGACGAAAAAGCGATTTTTGCTGCTCTTGCCCCAGAAAAGGACATCGACGGACTAACCACAGCAAATCTAGGCGGCGTTTTCACCGGGGCAAAGGATGCTTTTGCACCCTGCACCCCCGTTGCCGTCATGGAAACGCTGGACTACTATGATATTCCCCTCCAGGGCAAAAACGTGGTAGTGCTGGGCCGTTCCCTGGTAGTGGGAAAACCTGCCGCCATGCTCCTTTTAGAAAAACACGCTACCGTTACGATTTGCCACTCCCGCACAGAAAATCTAGCAGAAGTATGCCGTAATGCAGATATTCTTGTAGCAGCTGTCGGCAAAGCCCGCATGGTAACAAAAGATTTTACCCATCCGGGACAAGTAGTCATTGACGTGGGCATCAATGCCGACCCAGAAACAGAGGGGAAGATTTGCGGCGACGTAGACTTTGCCGCAGTAGAACCCATTTGCGCTAAAATCACTCCTGTACCCGCAGGCGTAGGCTCTATTACCACGGCCGTCTTGCTCACCCATGTCACTACGGCCTGGAGCAAGAAAATACCTGCGCAACACAATAGTACATGGAAAAACGTTTCCGACGCCGCTTTTGCAGCCGGTATGTCCGCCCTTACTTTAGCCGCCCAAAAGACTGCCATAAAGCTCACTGCCCCTGACACAGAAGAATAAAAATTTTTCTCATTTGTCGAAAAATAAAAAAAGGATTTCTCTGAAAAAGAGAGAATATATGAGACCGAGAGAGAACAAAATCACTTTTTTATTTTGTGATATTGCTCGGCTGCAAGAGATTCTTGCAAATATATAATCAGAAAACACCCTGTGGTTTGGGTTGGTCCACAGGGTGTTTTTATATTTTCTTGCTTTTTTATAATCTTAACTTGGTGAAAATCAACGGATACAGCGCATAAATGTAAAAGGCCAAAAAGCCATATCCTGTGAGCCAAACTAGGGGAGAAGGCACAAATAAATCAATGGCCAACCGAATAGCCAGGATACCGCATACGCCTAATATCCAGCGATAAATGCGTCTTAGCTTCGAGCCCTGATAAGGTTGGAAGACAATAAAGCGGTCCTCTATCCAACTACCTAGGAAAAACCCTATAAAAAGTCCTGCCGACTGATAGGCAGTCTTCCCCGGAAAAAGCAGCATCCCAAGGACTGCAATACCGCCAACCACAAGGAATAGCAGGTAGCGCCTATGCACATGGGTAAAGCCATAATAACACAGGAAGCTGACGCCCCAACCTAACAAGAGTCCGGTGATAACGTCTTTGGGATAATGCACGCCTAGATAAAGCCGGGAATAGGCAATCAGTAGGGAAGCTACGATAGCAAGAAACAGTAATTTTTTCTTTTTCCACCAAAAGTAAAGAGAGGAAAACGCAGCCGCCCCCATCTGACTGTGCCCGCTGGGAAAAGAATAGCCGGTAGCCGTCTCCGCCCGGAGCACACGAACGCCCGGTTCTCCCATAGGACGAGCCAGATGAAACATATTTTTCAGCACACTATTAACAGCAAGGCCGCTAAAGAGGGAGAAGCTTAAAAACAACGCCATATCCTTGCGATAGCACCAATAGATATAGGAGAAGACCAGCACCATCCAAGTCTCTTCTCCCATCATGGTGATACACTGCCAAATGACATCCAGAGACGGCGTGGCAAAAGATTGTATCCACATGATGATATTTAGTTCTATTGCTTTCAGATATGCCATGACATAGCCCCTTCTTCTCTTCGATTTTACCGTTTTATTTCTTTTTATTTCTTTCTCGGCTGACTCAATATATGCAGACCAAGCCACTGATATGTGCAAAACCTCTAAAATATTTTTTAGTATATCATATTTTATCAGAACCCATACAAAAAATTATACTTTCTAAGCGACCAACGAATGTCATTCTGAGCGTTAGCAAAGAATCTTTTCCAGCAAAGTCCTCATTAAGATCCTTCGACTATGCTTAAGGCTATGACAAAAACCTGCAAGAGAAAAAATTGACTTTCTATTTTGCATATGCTAGAATAACCTTGTAATTATGGGGGTATAGCTCAGCTGGGAGAGCGCTTGACTGGCAGTCAAGAGGTCAGCGGTTCGATCCCGCTTATCTCCACCAGAGAAAGCCTGCCAGAGGGAATTTTCCTCTTGGCAGGCTTTTAAAATAAAATCCTATCTTATCTTTTCATAACTGTTTTTCTTAAGCATAAAGTGATTATGCTTTGCCTTTTGTTGTCGATTTCTGTTGACGGTAACAGAGAAATTCAGTATAATTTATCTGTTATACCCACAGAAAAAAGAGGGCTTCATTATTATGTATTTCGGCAGCGTCCGATTTTTTAAAAATTTAATATTAATCGCCGTAGTGATACTTATCGCAGTACCTACTGCCTTCTCTTTTTCCTTCTACTTTGATATCAAAGAGCAAAAGGCGACCATAGCCTCGCTTCAAGAACAGTTAGCAGAAAGAGAAAAGCTAGCCGAGATGTTCACGAAAAATGAGGAAGACTTACCTTATCAGTCTCTTTATCCTGATTTTTATGCGCCAGAAGGATACCACGCCTCTCTTATCAAAGATGACGTGATTTACCTCACCTTTGATGATGGGCCCTCCGCTAATACAGACCGGATTTTAGACGTTTTAAAACAGGAAGAAGTAAAGGCCACCTTTTTCGTCACTGGCAGGACAAACACTACCGACCTAGAGCGGATGAAGCGCATCGTCGCAGAAGGCCATACCATTGGTATGCATTCTTATTCCCACAACTATACCAAGATATATTCTTCGGTAGAGGCATTTTTAGACGATATGTATCCTATCTTTATGCAGATAAAGGAGACCACAGGCGAGACGCCAGTCATCTTCCGGTTTCCTGGCGGCAGTATCAACGCCTATAATGGCGATATCTATCAAGAAATCATCGCTGAGATGATGCGGCGCGGTTTTGTACCCTGGGACTGGAATATCTCCGCCCAGGACGCCACAGCGAAAAAAGTAACTTCCGCCCAAATCACTGCTAATGTTACAGCAAGAGCCGCCAAAGTCAATCGAGGGGTGGTCCTCATGCATGATAGCGCTGCCAAAACAGCCACTGCCAGCGCTGTGAAAAACATCATCAGGGAATTAAAAAATAAGGGCTTTACCCTAGATAAAATCACACCAGAGCTAAAACCAATCGTATTTCCCTATAAAGACTAAATGCTCAGGCAATAAAGATAAACCAATAAAAGAAACGAGGGGTGTTGACATGAGTAAAAAGGAAAATTTCGGACAAGCGATGCACGAAATGTTCGGCGTAGGCAAAGAACCAGGTGCTGCTGGGGCTAGTGCAAGCGCCTCTGCTGAAATTGTCCCCATGGACCAAATCAAAGAAGAAGGCAAAAGCAAAGGCAATTTTGCAGATTTCACAGTAGGTACTTCCATCTCTACCAAATCCTATGGCGCTACCTACCTTGCAGAAGGCACCATGATGAAAGGTACCTTGCAAACCAAAGGCGATGTAGAAATCGCTGGTGAATTTGAAGGGGATATTATTTCCAAAGGGAAAGTCGTCATCCACTCCAATATTACCAGCAATATCACAGCAGTAGGCCTGCTCCTGGTAGACTGTAACTTACGGGGCAATGTAAAAGTTAGCGGTGATGTTACCTTAAACGAAAACTCCACTATCCAAGGGAATATCCATGCAGAAAACATGGCTTGCTCCGGCCGAATCGTAGGGGACTTGGATATCCAGGGAAATCTCTCCCTTGACGCTTGCGCCCAAATCGACGGCAATATTAAAGTTGACACCTTATCTGTTTCCCGCGGCGCAAAGATTTCTGGTACTATCGAAATGCGCTCTATGAAAAAGAACTAGACATCCCACTGATTACATAAGCAATACCATACTACCTCTTTAGCATATAATTTTATATGAGAGGTAGTATTTTTATCTTTCACCAAGTGATACATTACCACCTATCAAAGGAGAAAATATTCATGTGGATTTTACTAGTAAATCTTAGCGCTATCATTGTGGGCACCATCCTAGGCTGCCTGCTACGCAAATATATCAACCGTGATTTACAAGATAATTCTATGGTATATTTTGCCATTGTCACAGCAGTATTAAGCATCCGTGTTATGGAGAGAATTAACAATTTCTCCGCTGTAGTCACCGCCTTCCTGCTAGGCGGCGTGGTCGGACATATACTGCAAATTGACCATCGACTACAGTCCTTATCAGGAAAAATCCCATCCAATGGCAGAAGTGATAATGCGCTGCTTTTGGTAGCAGCGTTTACTGCCTTTTGCATCAGCACCTCCGGTATATTAGGCGCGATGGACTTGGCCTTTTCCGGCAGCAAAGAGCTGCTGATTACCAAGGCCATCATGGACCTACTGGCTGCCGTATTCTTTGCAGCGTCCTGCGGCTGGTCACTGCTAGTTATCACCATCCCCTTAGCCATGGTGTTATTTGGGTTTTATGGTTTAGCAGGTGTTCTGATGCCGATTATGACGCCGGCACTGATTGGAGATTTCTCTGGCTGCGGCGGTATGATATTACTTCTCAGCACATTGCGCCTGGCAAAAATCAAAGAGGTACCCGTCACAGACTTGATTCCAGCCTTAGCGCTGGTTATTCCCATTTCCTATCTCTGGAATATATATCTCTAATAAAAAAGTCCTGCTATCTATAAATAGCAGGACTTTTTATTTATTTATTGATTGATTTACTTATTGATTCACATCTGGGTTATCCGTGCGACCAAGAAGATAATCAATAGAACAACCCAAATAATCAGCAATTTTAACAAGATTTATAGAAGATATTTTAGAAGTAGGGTTCTTTTCCCATTTACTAAACAAACTCTCTGAAATACCTGTTTCTTTTGCCAATCGATAAGCAGAAATATTTCTTTCTTTCATAATGTTCAAAATAATTTGAGAATGTTCCATAAAAATACCCTCTTCTATAAAAAAAACTTGAATAAATTCATGTAATAATACTTGACTACTTGAATATAATCAAGTATTATATAAGCGTATTAAGAAATATTTCAAAATACAGCTAAAAATAGACAAGAAGACAACTATGAAAAAGTCGTCAAATTTCTTCATAGTTAGACTTGTTCTATTTAAATACGCTATATATTGTTATTCTATAATAGTAAGAACCCTATTGTCAACGAAAACCGAAAGGAGTTAATAAACCCATGGAACGAAGTGATAAAATGAAAAGTCCACTATTACAACTTTATAAAGGGGAGCTAGCCCCTTTAGATAATTACCAGGAGGATATCGCCGAATACCGCCGCTTATTAAAAATCATTCACCTGCGGGAAGATAGCTTCGGACAAAAATTAAAAGAAATAGACCCGGAATGAAAGGCGGAATTTGAACGGCTCCAGTCAGAACAACTAGAAGAAATCTATTGGCAGCCAGCTCAGATCTATATCGATGGCTTCCGCCTAGGCGCAAAATTCATGATTAATATCTATCAAAAGGATTATACGGAATTTGCCGATTGATATTCTCGTATTCCCAAAAACTTCTTTTTATGATATAGTAAACCTATGGTAACAGAACCCATATCATAAAGGAAATAACGTTATGAAACAAGCTATCATAGATATTTTTACCAAACAGGGGATAAATCTGCCTGCCGACCAGCTGGATAAACTAGCCCTTTACGGCGAGATGGTGCTGGAGACCAATGCCACCATGAACCTGACTGCCATCACCGAAAAAGACCAGGTAGCGGAGAAGCACTTTTTAGACGCCTGGCAGCTGCTTCCAGCCCTAGAAAACTTAGGTATCCATAGCATAGCAGGGAAGAGGCTCATCGATATCGGCAGCGGCGCTGGGTTTCCCGCCATACCTCTCGCTATCTTCTTACCGGATTTGTCTGTGACTTTATTAGAGTCTATGGAAAAACGCTGTAGCTTTCTTCGTGAGGTAGCAAGAAACCTTGCTCTGGACAACGCTACTGTTGTTTGTGGCCGAGCAGAGGCCTGGGGCAGAGGAGAGGGAAGAGGTGGCTACCATATGGTTACTGCCCGTGCTGTAGCAAGGCTCTCCATCCTTTGTGAATATGCCTTGCCACTCCTACAGATAGGCGGTATCTTTTGTGCCTTTAAGGGGGCAAAAGCAGCAGAGGAAATCAAGGAAGCCCAAAACGCTATCAACACCCTAGGCGGCACCATAAAGGGACAATATTCCTATCGTCTTTTAGAACCAGGAGAACGGTGTATTACCATCATCGAGAAAACATCCGCCACCCCGGAAAAATACCCTCGTCGTATAGGAATGCCCGAGAAGAGACCCTTATAAATATGATATACTTTTCCATTATTTCCTTAGCGAAAAAACACGAAAAATCATCTTTCTGCATAAAATATAGGGTAATGTTTCATGTGAAACATTACCCTTCTCTTGTTTCTCTCGCATTTCTCTCGACAGCATCGCGTCTATGGTATATAATAAAAGTATTCATAAGAAAAGAAACGACAAGCGGACGGTGAAAACATGGCAAAAATCATAGCAATCGTCAATCAAAAAGGCGGCGTTGCCAAGACCACCACAGTGGTAAATCTAGGCGCATACCTGGCAAAAGCAGGAAGAAAAACGCTGGTTATTGATATCGACCCCCAAGGCAATGCTACTAGCGGACTCGGCATCGACCGGGATAATTTGGAGCTCTGCATCTATGATGTATTAATCAACGATATTCCAATAGCAGGCATTATCCAGCCCACAGAGGTAGAAGGCTTGTCAGTACTACCAGCAACCATCTCTCTTGCAGGCGCCGAAATCGAGCTGGTTTCCAGCGCCAACCGAGAACAGAAGCTGAAAAACGCTCTGGTAGAAGAGGCTGAACACTTTGATTATATTCTTATTGATTGTCCGCCATCTTTAGGTCTTTTAACCCTCAATGCGCTGGCAGCGGCAAACAGTCTCATCATTCCTATCCAGTGTGAATACTATGCCTTAGAGGGATTAGGCCAACTGATGAATACCTTCCAGCTGGTGAAAAAACATATGAATCCTGACCTTGAAATCGAAGGCGTACTCTTAACCATGTTTGATGCCCGCACCAATCTTGCTATTCAAGTAGTGGATGAGGTAAAAGAATTTTTCAAAGGCAAAGTCTTTGGCGCCATCATTCCTCGGAATGTAAGACTATCCGAAGCACCTAGCCACGGGAAACCAATCTCCCTATACGACCCAAAATCCCGTGGCGCAGAAGTATATGAACAACTGGCAATGGAGGTAATGGAACATGAGTAAAAAAGGACTGGGCAAAGGCCTCGCAGCTCTTATCCCGGAAGATATGGATTTGAGCGCCGCTATCGAGCCAAAACAAGAAAAAGAATTAGCAGGCAAACCATTACTCCTGCCAATCTCTCATATTTCGCCAAACCCTAATCAACCAAGAAAAGATTTTGATAAAAACGCCCTGGATGAATTAGCCACTTCTATCAAAACATATGGCATCTTACAGCCTATCGTTGTCACAGAAGCAAAAAAGGACCTCTATCTGATTATCGCTGGGGAACGACGCTGGCGTGCAGCGACGTTGGCAGGCCTGTCTGAGATTCCCGCTTTTGTCCGTAATACGGAAAAAGAGGACATTTTAGAACTAGCCCTTATCGAAAACATCCAACGGGAAAATTTAAACGGCCTAGAAGAAGCTATCAGCTACCGTGCCCTTATGGATGAGTTTGGCTACACCCAAGAACAACTTGCCAAGAAAATGGGCAAAAGCCGGCCTTACATTGCCAATTCTCTACGGCTACTCACGCTTGCGCCTCAATATCAAAAGATGATACGAGACGGCATATTATCTCCAGGGCACGCAAGAGCAATCCTAAGCCTTACCTCTACAAAGGAACAGCGACAGCTGGCAGAAGCCATCATCAAACATCATCTTTCCGTGAGACAAGCGGAACAATGGGCAAAGGACGCAAAAGAAAAAAAACAAAAAGCAAAGACCTCATCTAATAAAAAACAAACCGAACGGTCCGCTTATACTGCCGTATTAAAACGCATGGAAGAAAAGTATGGCACCAAAATCACCATTGCCGAGAAAGAACAAGGCGGACAAATCTGCATTAAATACTTTAATACTGAAGATTTGACCCGTCTGGTAGATTTATTATTACCGGGAGAAAATTTTTAGTTCTTTTATAAACAAGGGTAGGGAAGAGGAGAGAACAACAAAAGAAACTCAGGGTATGCTAAAATGTTTCATGTGAAACAATAGAATGTTTCGCTGCAAAAGGAAACGAAAAAAGGAGCATACCAATACCATGATATATTTTGATAATGCCGCCACTACCTGGCCAAAACCTCCCGAGGTACTGGAGCAAATTGCCCGTTCCTTTACAGATTACGGCGCAAATCCCGGTCGTGGTGCGTATAAAATGGCAATGGATACTTCTCGTTTAATCTATAAAACCAGGGAAACCATTGCCTCTTTTTTTGGCGTTGCTGACTGCCGTAATATCGTATTCACCCGCAATACCACAGAAAGCGTCAATATGGCCATAAAAGGAATCATAAATCCTGGAGACCATATCCTTTATTCTTCTTTGGAGCACAATGCCATCTGGCGACCGGTAAAAGCACTAGAAAAAATAGGTGTTACCTCGGATAGCTTTACTGTGAACCAACAGGGTAAGGTGGATTTTGCTGATTTAGAGGCAAAAATCAAACCAAATACGAAACTCATCGCTTGCCTTCATGGTAGCAATGTACTGGGCGCTGTTTTAGACATTGCAGCTATTGGCGCCGTCGCAAAGAAACACCACCTCTATTTTTTGGTTGACGCAGCTCAGACCGCAGGCGCTCTTCCTATTTATCCGGAAAAAATAGGCATCGACCTTTTAGCCTTTCCCGGGCACAAAGGGCTCTATGGTCCTATGGGCATCGGCGGCCTCTATGTAAGAGACGGTATTCTGTTAAATCCCTTGCAGGAAGGAGGTACCGGCAGCAACTCTCTAGAAGCTGCTCAACCAGATATGATGCCGGATAGACTAGAAAGCGGCACTGTTAATACACCAGGTATTGCAGGGCTTGCCGCAGGCATTCAGTTTTTAAATGCTATTAGCCTAGAAGAAGTCCTCCGCCATGAACAAATGCTAACAAAATACCTTTATGAGGAACTCTCTTATATCCCCAACGTGACCATATACGGCCCAGATGTTTGCGACCATCGCCTGCCAGTAGTATCCTTCAATATTATGGGTAAGGACAGCAATGAGGTAGGCTGGACCCTAGGCAATGATTATGATATCTGTGTACGAGCAGGCTATCACTGTGCGCCCCTTGCCCATAAGACGATGGGTACATTAGAACAAGGCGCTGTCAGAATCAGCTTTGGCGTCTATAATCAACCCTGGGAAGTAGAAAAATGTATCGCCGCCATCAAAAAAATAGCCCAATAAAAAGAAAAACCGTCTAAAGCCTAAAATGGCGTACAGACGGTTTTTTCTCATGTAAGAAAGAATCGATAACAAATAGCAAACATAAAAATTAAACCTAATAGCCCTGTAAAAGGATAAAGGAAAGACACCAATCCAGAAAAATCCCAATGATAAGCAATCAAAAAGGCAACAATAAGAAATATGATTTTTCCTAGCCAGGATATATCCTGCAACAAGGTAAAGCTATTGGCAAGAGAAGTGGTAACAATGGCTGCAAAAAGAGCCACCCCGTAAAAAAAAATACCAACACCCTGCTCCATAGCCAGAGAAAGGAAAGGCATAGGCGAACCTTCTGCAAGGGCAAGGTCAGAAAGCAGGGCAAACGTAGCAAAAAACAATAATACCCCTAATAAAATCCCGGCAAAAAAACCACCCCAGGCCGGAAGCTTTCTGCTGCTAAGACTGCCGAAAGGAATCAAAATGGTACTAATACCAAAGAAATTATAAGATACATATAATAAAGACCAGAAAAAAGAAGCAACATATTGCTTCCCAGGTATCATGCCCATTTCTGAGGAAAATCCACCGACTAGCTGCCAATCAATAGCATGATGCCACAAGAAAAATAACATCACCAAAAGAATAGGCACCAGTGCCGTATTAATCATTACCATACCCTTTTGCGGACGCAACAAAAAGAGATAGAGTAGGCAACAAAGTAAGAAACCGCCTATGCCAGGCCTACCCAAAAAGAACATTTGATATAAGCTATCTCCCGCTGCAATCATCACCGTTACAGAGAAAAACAAAAACACCTGTAAAAAATGGAGCATAAATAAGCCAAAATGGGGTCCTAAACAAAAAACAAAAAAATCCGAAGCAGAAGAAATCCCACTTCTTCGACAAATTTCAATAGTAGCATAAGCCAAAAAAGCAAAGAGAATACCAGCAAAAAGTAGGGAAGGGTAGGAAGCATAAAAAAATCTGCCAAAGAATAATTGGATTTCCTTTCCCGAGGCAAAACCAGCGCCGATAAGTGCGCCTAGATAACAAAAACAAACCTGGAAAAAGATAGCCATATAATTTTCTCCCTTCTCTAGCAGCTCATAACATACACCATATTGTCATTCTGAGGAATGAAACGACGAAGCATCTAAACCTACCACCTTATAGAAAAGAAAAACTCTCTACTTCCATTACATACCGATTGACTAGGGGAAGTAGTAGGTATTGCTTTCGTACTCAGTGGAGTGTCTGGATTCTTCACTAACTTTCAGAATGACAAAAATCTATGCTGTCTTAGTTTATGAGGAGAAAAGATAAAAAAGAATTAAAAAGAAGCAAAAAAAGAGAGATGTAAAAACATCTCTCTTTTTTAGGAGAATATTATATGAGGAATGATTGAAAATTTCTATAAAAATGATTCATACCACAAGACAGTCGTCTGCTTTGATTAGCAATAACGAATCACTAAATATGCGGAGCAAATCACTAATACTAAAACCGTAGCTGGTATTGCGTATTTACAATATTCGCCCCAAGTTACCTTGTATCCTTCTTTTTCCGCTACAGATACCCCCACTACATTAGCAGAGGCGCCAATAGGTGTACCGTTACCACCAATGTCAGTACCAAGCGCCAATGCCCAAGCCATAGAATCTAAGTCGAGCCCTGTAGAGGAAGCGATGTTCTTAATAACCGGTACCATCGTAGCCGCAAAAGGAATATTATCCACAATAGCGCTGCAAATAGCAGAGAGCCATAGCACGATGAGAAGAATGGCCGTTAAGTTACCGCCGCTGATTTTTTCGATATAAGAAGCAACTACTTCTAAGACATGGGTTTGTTCTAAGCCACCTACCACAATGAAAAGTCCAACAAAGAAACCTAACGTTTTCCAGTCAACCAATTTCATAATGTGGATTGCTTCTTTCATAGAGCCAGAAGCAATGAGGGTAAGGATAGCAGCTAACGCCCCAATGGTCGCTACAGAAAGACCAGTGGTCGCATGGGTAATCAAGAGTACTACAGAAAGAAGGAAAATAGCCGTACTTTTTATGAAAAGGCTCATATTAGTAATGGCGGTTTTCGGATGAGGTACATTATCTTTTAAATGTGGGTCTTGCTGTTTTTCTACAGCGCGGATACGTTTTGCAAACATTCCCACAAAGAAGAAAACAGAAACAATCATGGCAATCCATGCTACAATCCCCGTATTAGTAATAAACTCATGGAAACCATAACCTAGGGAGGTACCAATAATAATGTTCGGCGGGTCGCCACACATCGTCGCAGAACCACCTAGATTAGCGCAGAAAATTTCCGCCAGGATGACTGGCACAGGGTTAAACTTTAAGAGTCGGGCCAGCTCTACCGTAACAGCAGCTAAGAATAAAATTACCGTAATGCTATCGATAAACATGGCCAAAAAACCAGACATCAGCATGAAAACAATGAGAAGAGGCACAATACGGTAG
The DNA here is from genome assembly GCA_946562005.1 of uncultured Clostridia bacterium. Taxonomy (GTDB): domain Bacteria; phylum Bacillota; class Dehalobacteriia; order UBA4068; family JAAVYR01; genus JAAVYR01. The sequence continues at coordinate 16,112 of CAMNVD010000009.1, forward strand.
TGGACCCATTCCGCCACCAAAAGACAAAGCCAACGGAAAAAACCAGACTTTGCCATGCCTTCTACCATGACCATCATACCGGCAATGAAGAAAATAGTGGTCCAGTTAATGCCCATAAAAGATTCTGAAGCGCCAGGCCCCGGATACCAAAAATGCGGTGTAAAGATACTTCCTAAGTTCAGCGTCTCTACTACAGCGTCCACGCTGTGAAGCATACCTAAAAACACTACCACAATCATTACAGCGCCGCCAACGAGAGCCGGAATATGCCGTTCCCATTTATCGGAAATAATCACAATAAACATAATCAGGAAAATAATACCAGAAACGATTTGACTGGCTAACATAATAAGCACCCCCTAAAAAATTGTTTATCAATCAAAGCAAAGCTAAAACTGAACAGATGTAGATAAACGCAAATAAATAAAAAAAACCTGTGTGGGGTGTGCCCAAAATTAAGTTGTCTAATCGCTGGGTAACGCCTCATTATAAAAATACACTATGTCAACAAAAAATGCAAGTAAAATTTACAAAAAAACATAATATTTTTTTTCCAGAGTGCTATAATAATCATACAGAAAAATATTGGCGGAAAAGGAAGGGACAACTATGAAAGACCCAAGAATCACAAAACTTGCACACCAACTAATAGATTACTCTGTCAATCTCCAACCAGGAGAAAAGCTCCTTATCGAAACAGACAGCCAAACCAATGAATTAACCAAAGAATTAGTCCGTCTAGCCTATAAAAAGGGCGGTCAACCTTTTGTCTCTATGAACAATAGTCCTGTTCTCCGTGAACTTTTGATGGATATAACAGACGCTCAGCTCGTCTCCATGGCAGAATGGGACTGCGCCCGCATGGCACAAATGGACGCTTACATTGGCATTCGCGCAAAAGCCAATGCCTTTGAAATGTCTGGCGTACCAGCAGAAAAAATGCAGGCTTATGCTAGTCTTTATCAAAAACCTGTCCACCATGATATCCGAGTAGCAAAAACCAAATGGGTTATTCTCCGTTATCCTAACGATAGTATGGCCCAGTCTGCAGAAATGACCACTGATGACTTTGAAGATTTCTTCTTTGATGTTTGCAATCTTGATTACGGCAAAATGGATAAAGCCATGGATGCGCTGCAACTCTTGATGAATAAAACAGATAAAGTTCATATTGTCGCCCCTGGTACAGATTTGACATTTTCTATCAAAGGTATCGGTGCCATCAAATGCGCCGGCAACTGCAATATTCCAGATGGAGAAGTGTATACTGCTCCGGTAAAGGATAGCGTCAACGGTACCATTTCTTACAACGTGGCTTCTCCTAATCAAGGCATCGTGTTCCGTGACATTAAGCTCACCTTCAAAGATGGTAAGATTATCGAAGCTACCGCCGCAGACCACGTAGAAGAACTAAACGCTATCTTTGATACAGATGAAGGCGCAAGATACGTAGGGGAATTTGCCATCGGCGTCAACCCTTATGTATTATCACCGTTATATGATATTTTATTTGACGAGAAGATTTGCGGCAGCATTCACTTTACTCCTGGCGCTTGTTACGATGACGCTTATAACAGCAACCAAAGTGCTGTCCATTGGGATTTAGTTGCCATTCACCGTCCGGAATACGGCGGCGGAGAAATCTACTTTGACGATGTGCTCATTCGCAAAGACGGCCGCTTCGTGCTACCAGAACTAGAACCACTAAACCCTGAAAATCTCAAATAACTTGCCACTCTTTACGTAAAAAATACCTACTACTTCCGACACTTACTTTTGTCTAGGAAGTAGTAGGTATTGCTTTGGCACCAAGTGGCAGGTCTTTGTCATTCTGAGAAGTAGAAGCGATGAAGAATCAAAAAAAGACTGCAACAGATATTGCAGTCTTTTTTTGTGGTTTTGATTATGATTTTAGTTTTCTTGAAAATGACGATTCTTTTTGATAACCACCCGACGAAATGGTTCTTCCCCTTCACTGTAGGTTTCCACCCGTTCATCACTTTGCAGCGTCATGTGGATGATTCTCCGTTCATGGGGATTCATTGGTTCTAATCGTAAAGGCCCATTCATTTTTAATGCTTTATTGGCCATCTTACCAGCTAAATCTTTCAAAGTTTCTTCTCTGGTTTTTCGGTAGCCTTCCACATCTAAGATGATTCTTTGTTTTTCTACTACCTTGCGGTTTACCACCAGGTTAGTCAGGTATTGCAGAGAGTCCAGTGTTTCCCCTCGTCTGCCAATGATAACGCCTAAATTAGCACCGGTCATCGTTATCCAGAGAGATTCTTCTTTTCTTTCTACGGCAATATCAGGCGCTACCTTTAAGCTTTCAAAAATGCCTTGCAAAAAGGTTAAGGCAATGGTTTCTACTTCTTTTTCATCTGTTACGCCTTCACGCACTACGGGAGCAGCTTTTACAGGAGTTGATACAGACGCTACCTTTTCTGCCTCTACAGGCGCTACCGCCCCATCCTTCCCTTTGATGGTCACCCGTACTTTTGCTTCTTTTCCGCCTAAGCCAAAAATACCTTTGCTGCCGGTTTCTAATATTTCTACATCAGCTTCATCCATAGATACATTCAATTCGCTCAATGCTTTATCGATAGCTTCATCTACGGTTTTCGCTGTTTTTTCTATTGTAATAGACATCTTTTTCCCTCTTTCTTTATCAATGTCTTATTGTTCATCCTGTTGGCTATCATCTTCCGGCGCTTCAGACGGTTGTTCCTCTTTACCGGCAGACTTATTTTGTTTGCCTTGTTTTTTCTCTGATTTTTTCACTTTATCAGATTTTTCAGATTGTTCTCCGGCTGCATCCATTTCCTGGGTATTTGCAGCGTCTTTATCCATATAGTGTTTCACAGCGCCGAATAAGCTGCCATGATTTACTGCCAGCTGTTGCAGAGCGCCGATGACGCTATAAGTAACCCAGTAAAGACAAAGACCAGCCGGAAAACGCATAGCCATGAAGCCTAACATAATCGGCATCACATAGAGCATGGTGTTTTGCATACGGTCTTTTTTATTGGTAATCATGATTTTCTGCTGGGCATAGGTGCTCAAACCTACTAAAACAGGCAGGTAAATATAGGTAGGGTCAGGATTCCCAATATGTTCTACCCAAAAGAAGCTATCAAAACCGCCAGTGTATTCAAAGTTTAAAAGCGCCCGATAAAGACAAACAAAAATAGGTAATTGGATCAGTAAAGGTAAACATCCTGCCATTGGGTTGATATTGTTTTGCTGATAGAGTTTCACCAGCGCTTCATTTTTCTTAGCAGGGTTTTTACCATATTTTCTTTCAATAGCCGCTATCTTAGGCTGCAACTTGGTTAAGTTTGCCATAGACTGCATTTGCTTCCGCATCAAAGGATACAATAATATTTTCACAATGATAGTCAACAAAATAATAGCCAGGGCATAGCTAGGAAACCCAAAAGATTGGGTCAAACCAAATAAATATTCAACAAACTGTTGAATTAAATTCACGAGACTACTCAATTATATTCCGCAATAACTGCGGCTCACCTCACTTATTTGACAGGGTCATAGCCGCCGCGCGACCAAGGATGACAACGGCAGATGCGTTTCACACTCATCCAGCCGCCCTTCCATACCCCATATTTTTCCACTGCTTCCAAAGCATATTGAGAACAAGTAGGATAAAACCTGCACCGTGCAGGGAATAAAGGCGAAATGGCTTTTTGATAAAATAAAATCAAACCCATACATAGCTTTTTCATTGCATTAAACCTTCTTAATTGGTTTATTATTTTGAATTTTCTTTAACAAAGAGGCCATTTGTTTTTCTATTTCAGCAAGATTTTTTTCTTTGATGCCACTTCTAGCAATGAACACATAATCTTTATGTTCATCAAAAGACGTTAATAAATGAAAAGAGGCTTCTCTCATTAGTCTTTTCACCCGGTTTCTTACCACTGCTTTGCCTATTTTTTTCGAAACAGAAAAACCGATTCGCATCGTTTGGTTTTTGCTGGGAGCAACGTATAGCACTAAGCTATAGTTTGCCGCCGATTTACCTCTCGTATAGACCCGGCGGAAGTCATTTCTCCTGGTTAAACGATATGTTTTTGCTAACATAAATATAACCCTATCATCTTTTTATCTTATTTTTGATCTAAACATGATGAGTCAGAATAGAAAGAAAGACCGCGGAAGGCGGTCTTTAAGCAGAAAGAACTTTTCTACCTTTAGCTCTTCTTCTTTTTAATACATTTCTACCGGACTTGCTGCTCATTCTGGATAAGAAGCCATGAACTCTTTTATGAACTCTTCTTTTTGGTTGGTAAGTGCGTTTCACTTTTTATCTCTCCTCTCTTTTTTCTTATTTTTACCACGAAGATAGGGCCAGCTATCCTGCTTACCGGCAAGCTGATAAATATCTTGTGGTTTACTCCCAGTATAACGAAAAGATTATATCTTTTTACATAATAAATGTCAAGGGATTCTAGAATAAAATATCCATTCTGTCCTTTCTTCTTTTTTTTCTATCTTTCTGGTTTTTTCCTGGCATTTTTACAGATAGAGGAAAAAATATCTACTTGAATTTGACAGGTCTCTCTGTTATTATGAGACTGAGCTTGTTTTATTTCAAATTTATCCACAATTTGTGGATAAATTTCATTTTTTAATTAATCATTGGATTTATAAGGTATTTTTTATCCATTATATGGAAAAGAATCTCTTTTATACACAAGTTATACACAATAATATATGATTATATATTTTTAAAAATCCTTTTTATTTGCTTTTTTTCTATTTTTATTTCATTTTTATAAAAAAATATCCACAAATATAGAAAAACTCTTATAAAAAAACTCTGACTCTAAGAAAAGAAAGAGGCGTCCTATCCATGAGCAGCATTTGGCAAAAGGCCCAAACTATCATTAGACAACAACTACCCGAAGACCGCTATGAACGCTGGTTTCGGTCTATTTTATCCGTCACCCGTCAAAAAAATCAATTCATCATCGCTATGCCTACAGAGGTAGCCCGTGATTGGATGGAAGAAAATATGTCTTATATTGTAAAAGAGGCCCTTTGCACCGTATCCGGAGAAGAACTGGACCCCTTGTTTATCTCTTTTCATCAAAACGAATTAAATGAACCAGAAGAAGACAAAGATAGCGTTATATCTAGCCTTCCCACTGATTTTTCAGGAGGAGAAAATTCCTCTTTTACCAATAATTTTACCCAACCGAAAGAGGAAGAAGATTTTATCCAAACAGATTCCTTTATCTCTGCTGGCAACAATTATAAGCTAAACCCCAGATATACCTTTGATACCTTCGTAGTAGGTAATTCTAATCGCTTTGCCCATGCAGCAGCTCATGCCGTAGCGGAACGCCCTGCCCGCGCTTATAATCCTCTTTTTATTTATGGCGGGTCAGGACTGGGAAAAACCCACTTAATGCAGGCTATTGCTTACTATCTGATACAGCATAATCCCGGCTTTAATGTAGTATTTGTTTCTACCGAAACATTTACTAATGAATTTATTGCTTCTGTCCGCTTAGGGAAAGCGCACAGCTTTAAAAACAGATACCGTAATGCAGACGCCCTGTTAGTGGATGATATTCAGTTTATATCTGGGAAAGAAAGCACCCAGGAAGAATTTTTTCACACGTTTAATAGCTTATTTGAATCTGGCAAACAAATTATCTTAAGCAGCGACCGTCCTCCGAAGGATATCCCTACCTTAGAAGAACGTTTGCGTTCCCGTTTTGAAATGGGATTAATCACAGATATTCAGCCTCCAGATGTAGAGACGCGCATTGCTATTTTGCAATATAAAGCGCAACGGGAAAACATTATTGTTTCAGATGAAGTACTATTTTTCATTGCATCCCGTATCCACTCGAATATCAGAGAATTAGAAGGGGCTTTAAACAAGGTTATTTATCATGCACAGATTAATTGTCTGAGTACTATCACCCCAGCTATTGCTGGTGAAGCCCTAAAAGGACTGCTGCCTGATGAACCTAAAAAACCGGTAACCATTGATACCATTCAGGAAGTGGTAGCGGACTATTATCATTTAAAAGTAGAAGATTTTAAAAATAAACGGAGAGATAGGGCTATCGCTTATCCTCGTCAGATAGCTATGTATCTCTGCCGAGATATTTTAGAAGAACCATTGCAAAAAGTAGGACAAGAATTTGGTGGTAGAGACCACACCACCGTACTTCATGCCTATGAAAAGATTTCTACAGAGAGAGTAACGGACGATAATTTGAATCGAGCTATTAATGAATTAATTGATTTAATAAATAAATAGTCAAAGGAGTCATTCTTTTTTCTTTTGTGCATAGTATTATCTTTATTATTATTTTAAATAGCAATAATAATAAGCAGTCTATTTTTTTGTGGATAACCCAAATATCATATATTCTTACAGCGGTTTATTTAAATTTTTTAGCAGTGGATAATCAAAACATAATAACGTAGTTATCCACACTTATTCACAACGTCAAAAAAAATTCACAACGTTATGAAAATATTCCACTATTCATTCGGATAACTATATTTTTAATTGTGGATAACTTAGTAAAACCCCATGTTAACATAAGTTTTAATATTATTTATCCCCAAAAAACACATTAAAGCATCTCCTCATTTTAGAGGCATTTATTTATACACAAGGATTGTGGATAATGTGGATAACATTGTGTGTAACTGCTAAATAATCATTCGAAAGAAAAGAAATATTTTTTTGAAAAGGTATTTTATTTCTTGGTAAAAATAGGTACAATAAAAGAAACATTATCAAAGACAATGTAAGAGATAAATGGAAGAGCGTTTTCATAAACGTTTTTTTGTATATTGGTATATTTGAGGATGAAGAGAAAGGAATCAGATAATATGAAAATTTCTTGTCAAATGGAAGATTTGCTTTATGGGGTGCAGACGGTAAGTAGAGCTGTTTCTGGTAAAAATACCCTGCCTGTATTAGCTGGTATTTTGTTATGGGCAGAGGATAACCGTCTCTTTTTGCAGTCTACCAATTTAGAGTTGGCGATAGAGTGTTTTATCCCTGCTGAAGTAGAAATACCTGGTAAGGTAGTGGTTCCTGGTAAAAACTTTTTAGATTTGGTGCGTTTTTTACCACAAGGTACCATTTCTTTGGAACAAACAGGGGACTTTGATTTGACTGTTCGCTATGAAAATTCAGAAACAGTGTTCCGTGGTATGGACCCAGTAGATTTTCCAGCTTTTCCAGAAATTCAAGGTGATATTGAAGGTTCTATTCCGGCGCCTCTGTTTAAGAAAATCGTGAAGCAAGTTGCTTTTGCTGCTTCTACCAATGAAGCAAGACCTGTTTTTACAGGTGTGTTGTTAGACTTTATCGAAGGTCAGCTTGTTATGGTAGCTACCGATACGCACCGTTTGGCAAAGCAAGTCATTCCTTGGCAGGGTAAAGGCGTAGGTAAGGTGATAGTTCCGGCCAAGACCATGCAGGAAATTGCCCGCTTTGCAGCAGAGGACCAACAAATAGATTTGATTATATCTAAAAACCAGATTTATTTCCGCACTGGACAAGTTGCCTTTATTTCTAGAGTTATTAATGGACAATATCCTGACTATAATCAAGTAATTCCAAAAAAAGAAGCTTTTATTACTAAAAGCGTCATTCAAAGCAGTCGGTTTTTACAAGAAATGGAACGATCATCTGTTGTGGCTAGAGAAGGCGCCGGCGTTATTAAACTTCATTTTCAGCAGGATATATTAGGCTTTCATGCCAGCGCTCCAGACTTAGGTACCATCGATGGGCATATGGCTATCCTTCACCAGGGCGATGAGATTGAAGTCGTTTATAACAGCAAATATATTTTAGAAGTATTAAAAAATATAGAAGGTGATTCTCTTTATATAGAATTAACAGGGCCAGTAACGCCAGGGATTATTACCAGCGACGCTGATGAAAACTTTCTCTATCTGATTCTTCCTGTAAGAATCGGGTAATTTGCTCCTTAAAATAGAGGCGATATAAACTACCTCTTATGCTATTGTTTAGTATAAGGGGTAGTTTGTTTTTTATTATTTTTTTTCAGATAGATATTTGTTATAATAAGTATAATTTATAAATCACTGTCATTCTGAGAAGTGAAGCGAAGCAGAGCGACGAAGCATCTATTAAGCCCTTTCGGCTACCCTCAGGGTAATAAGAAACCATAATATGACAAAATAAGTTAAGAAGATAAAAAGAGGCATATTTTTATGGAGAAAATTTTTATTCATACAGAATATATTCAGCTGCAACAACTTTTGAAGTGGTGCGGCGCAGCAGAAAACGGCAGCATGGCCAAAGAAATCATCAGGGATGGTTTGGTAACCGTCAATGAAAGAATAGAAACTGCCCCTGGAAAAAAAATATACGCTGGCGATATCATAGCCATAGATGAAACCAAATATCAAATAGAATTAGAATCTAACGCTTCATTAGGATGAAATAAAGTGAAATCAGTCATATTAAAATAAAAGAAACTTTATTGGTAAAGTGTACGTCTAAATAAAAAGGCAGGTGAAAAAGGGTGCGTATAGAATCTCTATTGGTGCGGAATTTCCGCAATTATCAAGAACAAATGATTCAGTGGCACCCTAATATCAACCTGATAACAGGTCTTAATGGACAGGGTAAGTCCAATCTCATAGAAGCTTGTTGCTATTTTTCTCTAGCTAGTTCTTACCGGGATAGCAGTGATATGGATTTAATCCGTTGGCAGGAACCGTACTTTTTTTTATGTGCGCAGATTAGGGGGAGAGACCCCTTTTCTGGGGTAGAAGCGCCTCTGGAAATGTCTGTAGGCTATACCCGGGAAAAACGGAAGCTGTGGAAGGTCAATGGAAAAGCGCTGAAGAAAACTAGCCAGGTATTGGGGCATTTTCAGACGGTGATTTTT
>CAMNVD010000010.1 GCA_946562005.1 uncultured Clostridia bacterium
CGGCCCCCGTCACTACCACAACTGGCTCCAGAAACTCGTCTGTAATCCCTTTTTCATAAGAAGCCTTGATAGCCGCTAAAGGATTATCCGTCTGGAAGCCCTGGCCATGAACCATAGCGTCATAAGCTTTTTTCGTCCGCTCCCAGCGACAGTCCCTATCCATGGCATAATAACGTCCGCTAATGGTTGCGATTTCGCCAATGCCCATTTGCCCGCACAGCTGGATTAAATCAGATATAAAGCCATATCCGCTCTCCGGCAAAGTATCCCGGCCGTCAGTAAAGCAATGAAGATAAACATGAGCAATGCCTTGCGCTTTCGCCTCTTTCAGCAACGCTTTTAAATGGCGAATATGACTGTGAATCCCCCCGTCAGATACTAACCCCATAAGATGGAGCACCCCGCAATCTTTCCCCTTAGCCAATGCCGCTTGGAGCACTGGATTTTCACCGAAAGCGCCGCTCTCTATCTTTTGGTCGATGGCAGTAATATCCTGATACACCACTCGACCTGCACCAATATTTAAGTGTCCCACCTCTGAATTGCCCATTTGTCCCGCAGGCAGTCCTACGGCAAGCTCCGAAGCAGAAAGGACAGTATGAGGATAATCCTGCCAGAGCTTCTGAAAATAAGGCAGATGAGCCCGACTCAAGGCGTCGCCGGCTTTCCCGGTAGGCATCCCCCAGCCATCTAATATCATCAATAATAAAGGGCTTTTCACCATAGATATCCCTCTTTAAAATTTTTTTCTGATAATCCTATTTTATGGAAATTCCGCTTGTCCCGGGAATCCCTGGATTATTTAAACCATCTTGTCATCCTGAACCAATGTGAAGGATTTAAAAAAGATTCTTCGTCGCATTCACTCCTCAGGATGACATAGAGAGGTGCTCTGTCTGTACTTCGTATTGTCATTCTGAGCGTTAGCGAAGAATCTTTTAACTCCTTCAGCTACGCCTAGGGTAACGACTAGGCAAGCAATAAAGGATACTTATTTATTTGAATAATTTACAATATCCGCAAAGGAGACCGCTTCCAGACTTGCCCCGCCTACTAGCGCACCATCAATATCCAGCTGAGACATTAGCTCCTGGATATTTCCTGGCTTCACACTACCGCCGTAAAGAATACGGATTTTCTCTGCTACAGCATCAGAGAATAATTTGCCCAATTCCTTACGCAGGAAACCAATAACTTCCTGAGCATCTGCCGCTGTAGCTGTTTTCCCGGTACCGATAGCCCAGACCGGCTCATAAGCAATAACAATATTCTCTGCCTGCCCAGCAGGAATCCCTGCAACACTGCCCGCCAACTGTTCTGCTAACACAGAAAGGGCAATACCCTGTTCCCGCTGTTCTAAGGATTCTCCCACACAAATCACCGGAATAATACCACCGGCAAGGGCAGCACAGGCCCGACGTGCTACCGTATCATCAGTATCGCCGAAATATTGCCGCCGTTCCGAGTGCCCGCACAAGGCATAAGCACAGCCGGCATCTTTTAACATCCCCACAGAAAGCTCTCCGGTATAGGCCCCTTCTGCCGCCCAGTGGACATTTTGCGCACCATATTTCACCAGCTCCTGTCCTGCAAGAGCCTCTGCTACCGCCGGAATAGCAATGGCCGGTGGGAACACCACCACATCCACATCTTTATTTTTCATCAGAGGTAATGATTCATTAATAAAAGCCTTTGCCTCCTTGGCCGTTTTATACATTTTCCAGTTTCCGGCTATGATTGGTTTACGCATAGCTGCAACGCTCCCTTATGATTCTATTTTTCTTCCAAGCCTACTACCCCAGGAAGTGCCGCACCCTCCAGCATTTTGAGGGATGCGCCGCCACCGGTAGAAGCATGGCTCACTTTATCAATTAACCCCATCTGGGTAATAGCCGCCACAGAATCCCCGCCGCCAATGATACTGAGGCAATCACTGTCACACACGGCTTGGGCTACCCCACGGGTACCCGCCGCAAACGGTTCCATTTCAAAGACCCCCATAGGCCCGTTCCAGATGACTGTTTTTGCGGCAGCGATTTTTTCGCCATAAACGGCCACCGTCTCTGGACCAATGTCTAATACCATCCAATCAGCCGGCACCTTGTCACAGCTTACCACTGCTTTGTCACTGTCCACAGCAAACCGTTCTGCTGCCACCACATCTACAGGCAACAAAATTTTTTCTGCGCCCGGCTGGGTTAGGAGTTCTCGGGTCCAGTCCAGCATGGCTTCTTCCACTAAAGACTTCTGCATATCATAGCCCTTTGCTGCTAAGAAGGTATTGGCCATGCCGCCGCCGATAAGAAGATAATCTACTTTGCCTAAAAGATTTTTAATGACGCCGATTTTATCAGAGACTTTAGAACCGCCAACAATAGCAATAAATGGTTTTTCTGGTTGTTCTAAGGCCCGAGCCAAAGTATTGACTTCCTTTTCTAAAAGGAACCCGCATACGGAAGGCAGATATTTGGTCACACCGGAAATAGAAGCATGGGCCCGGTGCACCGTGCCAAAAGCATCGTTTACATAGATATCTGCAAGAGCGGCAAGTTCTTTAGCGAAGCTATCGTCATTGGCTTCTTCCTCCGGATAAAAGCGAATGTTCTCCAGCATAGCAACCTCACCGCCAGACATCTTTTGGACAGCGCTTCTCACTTCTTCCCCAATACAAGCAGGGATAAAGCACACATCCTTTTGCAAGATTTCACCTAAACGGTCTGCTACTGGCTTTAAGCTCATGCTGTCCACAAATTTGCCTTTTGGTCTGCCCAAGTGAGATACCAGCACCACTTTAACGCCATTTTCCAATAAATGCGTAATGGTAGGGATAGCGCCCTGGATGCGGCTATCATTGGTAATGCAGCCATTTTCATCTAAAGGCACATTAAAGTCCACCCGCATCAGAATGGTTTTGCCTGCTACATCAATATCCCGTACACTTTTCTTTTCCATTTGATTCATCTACCTCCCCGTCCCAGAAACACAAAAAGGAAGCAAACACCGATGATTTGTTGTTTGCTCCCCTATGTTACATTTAAATATTACAGTCTTTGCCCCACGAATAACAGCAGGTCTACCAAACGGTTACAATAACCCCATTCATTATCATACCAAGAAACCACTTTTACCATGTTATCACCGATAACCATAGTAGAAAGTCCGTCTACGCTGGAGGAATTGCTGTTGCCGTTATAGTCGATAGAAACAAGCGGTTCTTCAGAGAAGCCTAAGATACCCTTTAGTTCTCCTTCTGCGGCCGCCTTCAAAGCGCCATTTACCTGTTCTACAGTAACAGGTACCGCCATTTCAGCAGTTAAGTCTACCACAGACACATTAGGAGTCGGCACCCGCATGGAGAAACCATTTAATTTCCCCTTCAGCTCAGGAAGTACCAACGCTACAGCCTTTGCAGCCCCAGTAGTAGTAGGAATGATAGAACAAGCCGCAGACCGGGCCCGTCTGGGGTCCTTGTGATATTTATCTAAAATCTGCTGGTCGTTGGTATAAGAGTGAACGGTGGTCATCAAGCCCTTCACAATGCCAAATTTCTCATGTAATACTTTTGCCACAGGAGCCAAGCAGTTGGTGGTGCAAGAAGCATTCGAGATAATATTGTGGTTGGCTGCGTCATATTTATCTTGGTTTACCCCCATGACGATGGTAATGTCTTCATTTTTCCCGGGAGCAGTAAGGATGACCTTTTTAGCGCCGCCTGCCAAATGTCCGCAAGCTTTGGTACCGTCATTAAAGCGGCCGGTCGCTTCGATAACCACATCCACACCAAAATCTTTCCAAGGAATACCGGCAGGGTCACCGATGGCAGTAATCATAATCTTTTGGCCATCTATCACGATATAGTCATCCCCGGCAGAAATTTCTTTATTGTAAATGCCGTGGGTAGAATCATATTTTAACAAATGGGCTACCTGTTTAGCATCGGTGAAATCATTGATGGCAACGATTTCTACTTCCGGCTGGTCAAAAGCCGCTCTAAAAAAAGTCCGACCGATTCTGCCGAATCCATTGATACCGATTTTCACTGACATAGGGAAACCCTCCTTCTATCTCTTCCTGGTTTTTATTAAAAAATAAATAGTTGTATATTCACTTCTACATATTCCTACAAAATCCTGCTCACTGCAAGGGAAAAATCACGAAAAGAAATCAGTTTTTTCCGCGTAAGTCATCAGCGATTTCCGTAAGCTTGCGGATGCGATGATTGACGCCGGATTTTCCCAGAGGCGGCGACATCATATCCCCCAGCTCCTTATAAGAACTCTCGGGAAATTCCAGACGAATGCGGGCGATCTCCCTAAGAGAAAGAGGCAACTTTTCAATGCCGATTTTCTCATCAATGAGGCGAATATCCTCTGCCTGTCGCATAGAAGCATTAATCAGCTTATTTAAGTTTGCCGTTTCACAGTTGACCAGACGATTTACCCGATTGCGCATATCCTTCATTACCCGGGTGTTTTCAAACTCCAGCAAACTATGATGGGCCTCGATGACATTTAAAAATTCGACAATTTGGTCGCTTTCTTTGAGATAGACGATATAGCTGTTTTTCCGCTCCATAGTTTTAGCAGCAATATCATATTGACCTAACAGCTCTACGATTAAATGACAATGGCGCTCGTCTGCCGTGGTAATCTCCAAGTGATAATTGCCTTCGGGGTTATTGATAGAGCCGCCCCCTAAAAACACACCCCTCAGATAGCTCCTAGCGCAGCAACTGCCCGTAATCACCTGATTCAGGTCCGCTTCCTCCATGCCGGCACCCCAAATATCATCGCTAAAGAGGCCTAACAGCTTTAATAAATTTTCAATGCCCTCTTGACTGGGCACCCGAACAATGAAAATCTGGTTTTTCCGCAGTTTCCTTTTTTTATACATGAGGATTTCTGCCTTGAGGCCAAAGACCTCCCGCACAGTAGTAAACATCTTTCGAGCGGCAGCAGCATTTTCCGTCTCCATGGAAATAGAGATTTTCCCTTTGCCGCCAATGCTGATATTGCCCCCCATCCGCAAGAAGCCTACTAGTTCCGCCTTGCGGCAGCACTCTTTTTCCGTCTTTAAATGGGCTAATTCATTTTTCACCGTTACAGAAAAGGACACAGCCTTTCCACCACCTATCTCTGGTTATCCATCTTTCTTTGCTTTTGCAAAAAACTTGCTACATGGCTTTCTTTACCAATCGTCTCATAAAAAGAATTTTTCTGTTCCAGGCTGATTTCAGCGCCAAAGACCTGCTGCAAGGTTTCCGGGTTATGTAAAAACAAATTATCCGCATAAAGAAAATTTGCCTCTATCACTTCAATATCTTCTGCTGATAACCGTTCTCCCGGCAGCACCAAACGGCAGCGGTTTGCCTCGCACCATGCCTCCTGCTCTACCGACAAATCTCCTTGGTGAATCAAGATTTTATCAATGTGCAAATGGGGCACGTGCTTACGGATAGCCTGCAAATGGTCATATGCGGTAAAGGAATCCGTTTCCCCCTGCTGGGTCAGAATATTGCAAACATAATATACTTTCGCCTGGGAGCGGTTCATAGCTTCTACCACGCCAGGCACCAACAGATTAGTAATCAAGCTGGTATAGAGACTACCGGGACCGATAATAATCATATCCGCTTTTTCGATAGCGGCGATAACACTATCCAAAGGACGACAATTAGCAGGCTCTAAGCTGAGCGTCTTAATAACGCCGGCATCCGCCACCAAGTTGCTTTCTCCCGTAACCACCCGTCCGTCCGTCATTTCAGCTTTTAATACTACATTATCCAGAGAAATCGGCAATACCTGCCCCTTAATAGCCAGGAGACTACTTAAATCCTGGATAGCGCGGCCAAAGTCCCCAGCATAGTTCTGGGTAAGGGCTGCCATCAATAAGTTTCCCAGGTTATGGCCTTCTAAACCGACACCGGCCTGAAACCGACAGTTCAGCATATTGGCCACCACTTCTTCAGTATCCGCAAGGGCCACTAAGCAGTTGCGAATATCTCCCGGCGGCAAAATACCCAAATCCTGCCTGAGCCGCCCAGAGCTACCGCCATCATCGGTTACCGCTACCACAGCCGTAATGTCTAAAGGCAGATTTTTCATAGACCGCAACATATTGGCCTGCCCATTACCGCCTCCCAGTACCACTACATTTTCCGGCTGCCAGAGATTCTGATGGAAGATTTCCTCTGCTCGTTCCATGCTATCGTCTAAGATTAACAGCACCACCCGCTGCCACAAACGATAGGCGCTGATGAGAAGCAGAACACCTCCTATCGCCAATAGCGGTACGACAATAGAAAGACGAGTAGACCAAGGCAAAAAAGAGATATCCGGAGAAAATCGCCGCAAAAAAGAACAAACAATGCCTCTACCATAAATGGCAGAACAACCGTCAAAAAGCAGCACCAGTCCCACAAAGGCAATAACAATCCACCGTTTGAAATGTTTCCCCGGCTTTAGCCAATCAATAATTTTATTCAAAACCTTCACCTGCCCGATAGCAATAAGGATGGTCGGCATAGACGCTGTATCCTGCCCCTTGTAATTTTTCTGCCAATCCTTCCACGATAGCCACAGAACGATGCTGTCCGCCGGTGCAGCCTACCCCGATATGAAGATACCGTTTTCCTTCTTTTTCATAAGAAGGCATAATGGAATCGATAAGCTTCACACATTGGTGAATAAACACCCTTGCCGCCTCCATATTCAGCACATAATCCCTTACTGGCTTATCCAGACCGCATAAAGGTTTTAATTCCGCTACATAAAAGGGATTAGGCAAAAACCGTGCGTCAAAAATCATATCTGCATCAATAGGCAGACCATATTTATAGCCAAAAGACGTGATAAGGATTTCCATCTTCTCCTGCTGGCCAAACATACGGCTGACCTGGGCATAGAGGGCTTTCCCTGTGGTATTGCTAGTGTCGATAATATAATGGGCCATACCACGAAGCTCCTGGAGCCGCTGCCGTTCCTGGGCAATGGCGTCTGTAAGAGAGTCACCCTGACTCAAGGGATGACGACGGCGGGTTTCTTTGAAACGGCGTACCAATACATGGTCTGCCGCATCTAAAAAGATAATCTCAAAATCAATCTGAGCCCTATGCATTTCCCGGAACGCCTCAAATAAATCTGGAAAAAACAAACCGCCTCGCACGTCTGCCACAATGGCCGTCTCTGTAATGGAACCGTGGGTCTGCCGCACCGTCTCGATAAAATTCATAAACAGCTTAGGCGGCAGATTATCCACGCAATAATACCCTAAATCCTCCAGCACGTGGATAATTTGGGTTTTACCGGCACCGCTCATACCGGTGATAATTTTTAATTTCAGATTTTCTTCACGACTGCCGCCAGCCTCGGTTTTTGCATCCATTTTGTGTTTCCTTTCTTAAAAAAACTACTGCCACTATAATCTATTATATTTTAGTATACCAGGTTTATCCGTTTAAATCCTCTTTTTCTTGAGCGGCTACGGCAACAGCTAGTTTTTCTTCATTGGTAGGTTCCATGGCCGTCGTTATCACCTCTGCTGCCGCCTGGGCTTCCTTGCGGAAGAACGTATAGACCGCCTCTGCCGCCCTGTGGTCCATACCAGGTACCAGCGCCAGCTCTTCTATTTCAGCCTTCGCCACTCTTGCAGGAGAACCGAAATGCTTTAAAAGCGCTACACGTCGCTTTTCTCCAATGCCTGGGATGGTATCCAGTACAGACATCGTCTGCCCCTTCCCTCTGAGGTAGCGGTGTCTAGTAATGCCAAAGCGGTGAGATTCATCACGGATTTGTTGCAACAGCTGCAACGCATAGCTCTCCCGTGGCAACACGATAGGCTCTGGACAGCCGGGACAGTATATCTCTTCTAATCGTTCCGCCAGGCTGAAGATAGGCATATCGCCATAGCCCATCTCATCTAAAAGAGACTTCACCGCAGAGAGCTGTCCCTTGCCACCATCTATGAGTATCATATCCGGGAAACGAGCAAAGGTTTGCTTTTCGATTTTACCTTCTTTTAACTGCTGGTCTTTTTCTGCCTGTCCCCGGCGCATCCGCCTGCCTACCATCTCCCGGAGAGAAGCATAATCGTCTATCCAGTCGATGGTCTTCATACGGTAGTGACGATATTCTTTTTTATCCGGCATACCGTTTTGGAAGACGACCATAGCTCCTACCGTATAGCTCCCCTGCATATGGCTAATATCATAGCCTTCAATACGCAGCGGCGTTTTCGGTAAATTTAAAATCTGCCGCAGTTCCTCCATCGCCTTTACGCCGAAATTTTCTTCCCGTTCTTCTTTTTGCAGCCGTTGGTTTAAGACTAATTTTGCATTATCCAGCGCAAGCTCAATGAGCCGTCGTTTATCGCCTTTTTGCGGCGTTACTAAATGGATACGGCTGCCTTTTTTGGCAGAAAGTAACGTCTCTACCTGGGACAATAATTCTGATTCTATCTGGTGAGAAATGAGGATTTCCTTAGGCAAGTAGTCCGCTACACTATAATATTGCTGTAAGAAGTTGGCCAGCACGTCTTGTTCCGCTTCTTCTTCGATTTGCTCTAAAAAGAAATGTTCCCGGCCTACAATTTTCCCTGAGCGAACAAAGAATAACTGCACTACACCGAAATGCGCCCCCAGGGCCATAGATATCACATCCCGGTTATGAGCGCTACTTTCACTGATGTGCTGTTCTTTAACGATTTCTTTAATAGCAAGGAGCTGGTCCCGATAGTGAGCCGCCTCTTCAAAACGCATGGCTTCGCTTGCCGCTTCCATTTGTTTTTGCAAGCTATCCGCCACTGTCTGGATTTTCCCCTGGAGAAACAGCTTTACCTGCTCCACCATTTCCATATATTGCTCTTTTGAAATTTTACCTGCACAAGGCGCTTTGCATTTACCGATATGGGCATTGAGGCAAGGTCGGCTTCGTCTAGATAGCTGCCGCTCCTTACAGGTACGCATAGGGAATATTTGCTGAATCAGCTTCACCGTCTCCCACATTTTCCCCGTATTCACAAAAGGACCAAAATACAAATCACCGTTATCTTTATAACGCCGGGCTAAGATAAGCCGTGGATATTCCTCCGTCATGGTAAGACACAAGTAGGGGTAGTTTTTATCATCTCGTAACTGGATATTATATTTTGGACGATAGGCTTTAATCAGATTGCTTTCTAAAAGCAATGCTTCCACTTCATTATTTACCAACAGCAGCTCAAAACTATGAATTTTTTTCACCATAGCTTGGGTTTTAGGGTTATGCCGGGAAAAGCCCTGGAAATAAGAACGCACCCGATTTTTCAGGTTAATGGCCTTGCCCACATAGATGACAGTCCCGGTTTCATCCTTCATCAGGTACACCCCAGGATGGTCCGGCAAATTGGCGATTTGCTCTCTCAAAGCTTCACTTACCCAGGATTCCATAACAATGCTCCTTCCCCAATCAATATCCTGTTTCTTTTTGTTATTATAGCAGAAAAATGATACGGTAGTCGTATCATTTTTCTCTGGTTCTCCAAACAATAAAAAACTATTTTCTGAAAAGGCCTATTTTTTCTTTTTAACAGCTATCTTCTTCTTAGAGGTAACAGGTTTTTCCCCTTGGCGCTGGGCTGCCTTTTCCAATTCTTTTTTCAGGAACATCCCAGTAAAACTTCCTGAATTTTCCGCTACTTGCGCAGGCGTGCCCACAGCGACGATTTCGCCGCCCCGTTCGCCCCCTTCCGGTCCCAGGTCGATTACATAGTCAGCCGTTTTTATCACATCTAGATTATGCTCGATGACTACCACAGAGTTGCCCCCATCTACCAGACGGTTTAACACCTCTATCAACTTGTGAACGTCTGCAATATGGAGCCCGGTGGTGGGTTCGTCTAAGATATAGAGCGTCTTACCATCACTACGGCGAGAGAGCTCCGTGGCTAGCTTCAGCCGTTGGGCTTCCCCACCAGAGAGCGTGGTAGCAGACTGTCCCAAAGAAACATAGCCTAATCCTACCGCTTGCATCGTCTGGAGCTTCCGATAGATTTTCGGTTGATTGGCAAAAAATTCCGCCGCTTCATCTACGGTCATCTCTAGAATGTCCGCAATATTTTTACCCTTGTATTGGACATCCAAAGTTTCCCGATTATAGCGCTTGCCCTTACACACTTCACAAGGCACATACACATCCGGCAAGAAGTGCATCTCGATTTTCAGGATACCATCTCCCCGGCAGGCCTCACACCGGCCGCCCTTTACGTTAAAGCTGAAACGGCCCGGCTTATAGCCCCGCATCTTGGCGTCGTTGGTTTGAGAAAATAACTCCCTTATCATATCGAAAAGCCCCGTATAGGTAGCCGGATTAGACCGGGGCGTCCGGCCGATGGGAGATTGGTCGATATCAATAACCTTTTCCAGTTGGTCCAGGCCTTGGATTTCCTTATGGGCACCAGGCTGGGTTTGGGTACGGTTTAGCTTTTGTGCAGTAGCTTTATAGAGGATTTCATTGATGAGAGTACTTTTCCCAGAACCAGAAAGGCCCGTCACACAAGTAAGCACACCCAAAGGCACTTTTACCATGAGATTTTTCAGGTTGTTTTCTTTGGCGCCCACTACCGTCAGCCACCTGTCCCCAGTAGGCCGCCACTCCGGCACAGGGATTTGCTTCCGTCCGCTAAGATAATCCCCAGTAATAGAATTGGTATCAGACATGACTTCTTCCACTGTGCCCTGAGACACTACATTTCCTCCGGCAACACCTGCTCCCGGACCGATGTCGATGATGTAGTCAGACTCCAGCATGGTTTCTTCATCATGTTCCACCACAATGACGCTGTTGCCCAAGTCCCGCAACTGTTTTAAGGTAGCAATGAGCTGAGCATTATCCCGCTGGTGCAGCCCGATGCTGGGCTCGTCCAAGATATAGAGCACGCCCATGAGGTGAGAGCCGATTTGCGTTGCCAAACGAATTCTTTGGGCCTCCCCACCGGAAAGAGAACCGGCAGGACGGGAAAGGGTCAGATAATCCAATCCTACGTTGATAAGGAAATCTAACCGAGCGCGGATTTCTTTTAAGATTTGCTTGGCTATCATGGCTTCTTTTTCCGTCAAAACCAGCTTACTGAAAAAATCTTTCGCCCGAGCAATGGAAAATTCACTAACTTCATGAATGTTTTTACCGCCAACCGTCACACCTAAGATTTCTGGCTTGAGCCGTGCGCCATGACAAGTAGAACAAGGCTTCACGACCATGTATTTTTCAAATTCTTCTCGCATCCCGTCAGAGGTGGTCTCCCCATAGCGTCGCTGGAAGTTATTGACAATGCCTTCCCACTTATGCATCCAGGTTTTGGTACCATCTTCTGTTTCATAGGTCAGGGGCAGTTTCTCTTCTCCCGTGCCATAAAGCACATAGCCTAGCTGCTCCTCCGTTAAGTCTTGGATAGGCGTATCCATAGAAAAGCCATATTTCTTCGCCACCGCTTCAATATGACGGAAATACCATCCTTGGGTAAAAGCGTTCCACTTAGCCAGTCCGCCGTTATTTAAGGATAAGGTTCTATCAGGCATAAGCAAATCCACAGAGATTTCCCTAGTAGCGCCTAAGCCGCTACAGGCAGGACAAGCACCATAAGGGTTATTAAAGGAAAAGGACCGGGGACTGATTTCCGGCATACTAATCCCGCAATCAGGACAAGCAAAGTTCTGACTAAACTGCACCTCTTCCTCTACATCCAAAAAAACGATGGAGACTAGCCCCTGCCCCAGCTCTAAGGCTAATTCTAAAGAATCGGCTAATCTCTTTTCTACACCAGGTTTTAAGATTAAGCGGTCTACTACCACTTCGATAGTATGCTTTTTATTTTTTTCTAGTTTAATTTCTTCTTCGATAGGATAGACGGTATCGTCTATCCGCACCCGGACAAAGCCCTGACTTTTGATGTGTTCCAGTACTTTGATATGTTCGCCCTTTTTACCACGAATCACCGGCGCTAAGATTTGGGTTTTACTGCCTTCGGGATAAGACATCAGGTTGTCTACCATCTGGTCGATACTTTGCCGGGTAATCTCTTTGCCACAATGAGGGCAGTGAGGCACACCAATGCGAGCATATAAAAGCCGCAAGTAATCATGGATTTCCGTCACCGTCCCTACGGTAGAACGAGGATTCCGGCTGGTAGTCTTCTGGTCGATGGCAATGGCAGGAGAAAGGCCCCCGATGTAGTCCACATCCGGCTTATCCATCTGCCCTAAGAATTGCCGGGCATAGGCAGAAAGAGACTCCACATAGCGCCGCTGTCCTTCTGCATAAATGGTATCAAAGGCAAGAGAGGATTTTCCCGAGCCAGAAAGACCAGTGATAATCACCAGCTTATCCCGGGGGATATCAATATCAATATTTTTCAAATTGTGAGACCTTGCGCCCCGCACCACGATACAGTCTTTATCACGATAATTTTCTTCTGCTGTTTGTTTAGCTGTGTTTTTTTCTTTTGCCATGATGGTTCTGTCCTTATCTTTCTATTTCTTTATCAAATTTCTTTAAAATACCATTAGCCGTTAGCTGCACGGATTTCCATCAGTGCATCTCGGAGCTGAGCGGCCTGTTCAAATTCCAACCGTCTTGCAGCATCCCGCATTTCCTTTTCCAGGGAACGAATAAGCCGCTCCCGCTCTTTCTTCGTCATCATTTCCGGCGGCTTCGGCATAGATTTTTTCTTTTCGTCTACCGGTACCACAGCAGAGAGCACATCACTAACAGCTTTGATAATGGTCGTCGGTGTAATGCCATGTTCTTCGTTATAGGTCTGCTGAATCTTTCGGCGACGGGCCGTTTCTGTAATGGCTCTATCCATAGAGCCAGTGATTCTATCTGCATAGATGATTACTCTGCCTTCGGCATTTCGTGCTGCTCGGCCAATGGTCTGGATAAGAGATTGCTCCGACCGCAAAAACCCTTCTTTGTCCCCATCCAAGATAGCCACCAGCGCTACTTCCGGCATATCTAGCCCTTCCCGCAGCAGGTTAATGCCCACCAACACATCGAATACCCCCAGCCGCAAGTCACGGACAATGGACATCCGCTCTAACGTTTTCACCTCAGAGTGGAGATAGCGTACTTTGACTCCAGCCTTTTTCAGATAATCTGTTAAGTCCTCCGCCATTTTTTTGGTCAGGGTCGTGACCAGTACCCGCTGTCCCTTTTCACAGGAAATACGGATTTCTTCCAATAAGTCATCTATCTGTCCCTGAACAGGACGCACTTCTATCTCCGGGTCTAAAAGACCGGTAGGACGGATAATCTGTTCCACCATGTTGCCGGCATTCTCCAGCTCATAAGGTCCCGGCGTTGCTGATACATAGACCAGCTGGTGAGTTTTGGCTTCAAATTCTGGAAATTGCAAAGGCCGATTTTCCAGAGCCGAAGGCAAACGGAAGCCATACTTAATCAAGTTTTCCTTCCGAGCCCGGTCACCATTATACATCCCCCGAATCTGCGGCACCGTCACATGGCTTTCGTCGATAAACACTACAAAATCGTCAGGAAAATAGTCTAACAAGGTATAAGGAGCATCCCCTGCCTTCCGATTAGAAAGATACAGCGAATAGTTCTCGATGCCCTGGCAATAGCCCATTTCCATCATAATTTCCAAATCAAAATTGGTCCGCTCCTCCAGCCGCTGTGCCTCCAATAACTTATTGGACTCTCTCAGCTCCTTTAAGCGCACTGCCAATTCTTCTTTAATGGAAACCACCGCTTTTTCCATAGTTTCCTTGCTAGTCGCATAGTGGCTGTTAGGAAATACCCAGAGATGCCGTCTACCAGCTAAAATCTCCCCGGTGACAATATCCACTTCACTGATACGCTCGATTTCATCACCAAACATCTCTACCCGCAAGGCCTTCTCACTGATGCCCGCAGGAATAATCTCGATGACATCCCCCCGCACCCGGAAGGTACCCCGCTGGAAATCTATGTCGTTTCTGATATATTGGATTTCCACTAGCTTTTTGAGGATAGCTTCCCGGGAAATCTCCTGTCCTACTCGGAGACTTAAGGACATACCTTGATACTCCTCTGGGTCACCTAAGCCATAAATGGTAGAAACACTAGCAACGATAATCACATCCCGTCGTTCTAGAAGAGCGGCTGTAGCCGAGTGACGCAGCTTCTCGATTTCCTCGTTAATGGCAGCGTCTTTGGCGATATAGGTATCGCTCTGGGCGATATAGGCTTCCGGCTGATAGTAGTCGTAATAAGACACAAAATACTCCACAGCGTTTTCCGGGAAAAACTCTTTAAACTCCCCGCAAAGCTGAGCTGCCAATGTCTTATTGTGGGCGATGACAAGGGTAGGCCGGTCAATACGAGCAATGGTATTTGCCATGGTAAAGGTTTTCCCAGAGCCCGTCACCCCCAGAAGCACCTGGTGCCGCTCACCCCGCTCGATGCCCGCCACCAGGGAATCCACCGCCTTGGGCTGGTCGCCTGTTAATTGAAAATTACTATGCAACTGAAACAATCCCATAATTCCACCTGCCTATAAGATTCTTCATCGTTTCACGCCTCAGAATGATAAAGACCTACCACTTAGTACGAAAGCGAAACTTGCTACTTCCTAGGCAAAATATAGCTGTCAGAAATAGTTAGTAGGCTTTGGTGCGACGTGGCATAGCAAGTCATTCTGAGCGTAGCGAAGAATCCTTTTTAATCTCTATGCAACGCAACGGGCTGCCAACTTACTCCCCCGTCGCAGATTTCTAAAATACCCATAGATGGATGCGAGCCCCCTCTAGGCCTAGTAACACTGCCCGGATTGATTACCCGAATGCCGTCTATCATTTCATCCCGAGGCACATGGGTATGTCCACAGAGTAAAAGGTCGATATCCTCTTTCGTAAAGCCGAAGGGCGCTTTCCAGCGGTGTCCATGGAACATACCAATGCGCACGCCTTCTATGGTAAATATCTGTCGTTCTGGAAGTGTTCCGCCAAACACCAGGCCATCGTTATTGCCCAAGACCGCTGTCACAGGAGCAATAGCCGCCAAGTCACCATATAAATCTTTATCGCCAATATCACCGCAGTGGAATATCTGCTCCACCCCATCGAAATGCCGCCAAAAATCCACTGGAAGGCGGGTAAAACCAGCAATATAATGCGTATCAGACAAGACTGCAATTTTCAAGAAAAACACCTCTTTCTGCCCTGGCTTTAGCGTGGTTTTTTTGTATCCTTATTATACCCGAACAGTTGTTCCCCGTCAATGAAGATAAAAAATTAAGCCAAAGAACATTTTTCTTTGCTCCTTGGCTTTTATTTATCTTTTTTGTCTGTTGGGTTGGGAAGAAACTCCACAATGTCGTTAGGGGTACAACCTATAATATTACACAATTTTTCAAGAGTTAGTAATGTAATATTATTGTTTTTCTTTAAGGTATCAAGGGTTTTATTGTCAAGTCCAGAGTTGAGAAGTTTATATTGTGATACACCCTTTTCCTTCATGGTTTTCCAGAGCGGACTAAAATCTATAATAGCAATCGCCCACCTTTTCTGACAATTCTATTAATATCTTATCTAGAAAATACAAAATCAAATATTGTGATTATATCCACAATATGTTATTCTAAAAACAAGACTTGTAAAAGGACTACAAACCTATTCATCAAAAGAATAATTATTTAATTCTTCAAAGTCTAAAAACTCTGCCAACGTCATGCTGAAACCTAGGGCAATCTTATGCAACGTTTGGATTCTGGGGTCAAAGGTTCTGTTGTTGACAAGATTATCTATTGTTGATTGATTAAGTCCACTCATAATACCTAACCGATACATCGTTATACCTCTTTGCTCACACAGAAAGTGTATTCTACGTGCAATAATTTGGATATAATCGTATTTCATAGTTTTCCCCCTTTTGCTATTTTAGGATATGCCCTAATCAATGGGCTTATACTCCTAGAATAGCAATTAAAAAACCCGTAACATCCTAAAGTTAGGAGTATGTGTTCTGCTAAAAACGAATATGAAATATTTTTAAGGAGTTGATAGTTATGAATACCATGCAAGCAATGGTAAAACTTAGCCCTACTGCGAAAGCGTGTCTCGACCGTCTCATGGCTTTAGTCAGAGAAGAAAACCATCAAGAAAATATACAACTATGTTCCTATGACATCTATAACACCTATTGCAGTCAGTTAGAAAAAGCCTTAACCGGTGATATGGAAATCGCGCTTTGGAAAACCTACAAAAATATGCAAAATGAAGAAGCCGACTTCTTCGACCCACAACTGGCATATATCGCCGGCAGGGAGGCGAAACTAGATGGCGAAATGGATAAAAATATCGCCTACAAATTCTACATATCAAATATCAAAAGCAGCGAGCGATACCAGGAATTCAAAAAGGGACAAGAATCTATATTCAAGGACTTGATGCAGTCCCTGCCGTCAGAATATTTCCAAAACAGACTCTTCAAAGTAGACCAGCTCTACAAGCGGCTTTACGCCCCCTTTGAGAAGAACCTCTGGATTTTCTTCAACCTGGGCTACGACTGCTGTCCCGCTTAAACTTTAAAATAAAAAAGGACCTGCAATATAAATTGCAAGTCCTTTTTATTTTATTTTGATTTATTTCCGGCTTATGGCCTTTTTTGCCTTGGCGGCGATGTTTTCCGCCGTCAGTCCGTATTCATCTAAAAGCTCTTGCGGCTTGCCGCTTTGCCCAAAGACATCGTTTAAGCCTACCCGCTCCAGAGGTACTGGGCAGCATTCACCTAAGACCTCCGCCACAGCGCCACCTAAGCCGCCGATAATATTGTGCTCTTCTGCCGTTACTACACAGCCGCAACCAGCAGCTAAAGAATAAACCAGTTGCCTATCGATAGGCTTTACACTTGCCATATCGCAAACAGTGGCGCTAATCCCCTCTGCTGCTAGCAGTTCCGCTGCTTCTATGGCTACCGACGTCATCAGCCCGCAGCTGATAATGGCCACATCTTTGCCCTCTTTAAGGATTTTCCCTTTGCCGATGGTGAGCGGTTCCTCTTCCCCATAGACAGTTGGCACCGCCAGTCGTCCTAATCGCAAATAAACAGGACCGTCATGCTCCAGAGCGGCTTTTAGCGCAGCCCTCGTCTGGGGGCCGTCTGCCGGTACTAAGACTGTCATATTAGGCAGCGCACGCATGATAGCGATATCTTCGATAGCCTGGTGAGAACCACCGTCCTCCCCTACTGTCACCCCTGCATGGGTTGCCGCAATAATCACAGATAGCTTCGGATAAGCAATGCTGTTGCGGATTTGCTCAAAGGCTCGTCCTGTGGCAAAGACTGCAAAACTGCTGACTACTGGGCGCTTCCCGCTAGCAGCAAGACCTGCCGCTACCCCCAACATATTTTGCTCTGCAATGCCAGCGTTAAAGAATCGCTCTGGACATACTTTCTGAAAATCTGCCGTTTTGGTAGATTTGGAAAGGTCGGCGTCTAATACGACGATTTGTTTATTCTCTTGTCCCAAAGCCGCCAATGCCTTGCCATAAGCGTCTCTGGTTGCTTGTTTTTCTGTCATCTTTTCCACTCTCCCTTCCCTTAGACCAATTCCGCCAGAGCTCGGTCTTTTTCATCTGGTTTTGGCGCTGCGCCATGCCACCCTGCCTGGTTTTCCATGAAGGAGACGCCTTTGCCCTTCACCGTATGGGCCACTATCATGGTAGGTTGCCCTTTCACTGTCCGTGCCTGGTCTAAAGCCATGAAAATCTCCTGGATATCGTGGCCGTCTATTTCGATGACGTGCCAACCGAAAGCCCGCCATTTATCAGCAATTGGGTTCGGTGACAACACACAATCGATATTGCCATCAATTTGCAAGCCATTGTTATCGACAAAGGCGCAAAGATTATCCAGCTTGTAATGGGCGGCAAACATAGCCGCCTCCCATACTTGCCCTTCCTCCAACTCTCCATCGCCTAATACTGCATATACCCGATAAGGCGCATCATCCATTTTCCCGCCAAGCGCCATACCACTTGCCATAGACAGCCCTTGTCCCAGCGAACCGGTAGATACATCCACCCCCGGCAGCTTTTTCATATCCGGATGCCCCTGCAAATGGCTGCCCAGCTTCCGCAAGGTAAAGACGTCTTCCTTCGGAAAAAAGCCCTTTAATGCCAACACACTGTAAAGGGCAGGCGCTGCGTGTCCCTTGCAAAGAACGAAACGGTCTCTTTCCGCCATTTTTGGCTGAGCTGCATCAACATTCATTTCATGGAAAAAGAGCGCTGCCATAATATCTGCCGCCGAAAGAGAGCCCCCCGGGTGCCCAGAGCCCGCTTCTGTCAGCATTTCAATAATCATCCGCCGCATTTCCAGGGCTTTTGCGGCAACCTCAGTGGCTGTAAGGTTTTCTCGTTTACATTCCGCCATGATAACCATTTCCTCCCTTAAATATCCCTATTTCTATTTTCTATAATTTACTACCCATTGTCATGCTGAGGCATGAAATGACGAAGAATCTATAAGACGCTTCCCTTTTGCGCAGGATGACAAGAAGTAACATTTTATCTCTACGCTATCTCTTTACGAACAAACCCTTCACCCAACACCTCCGCCGCATTGGCTACGATGATAAAGGCTTTCGGGTCTACCTGGTAGATTTCTTTTTTCAAAAGAGAGATTTCACTCTGGGCTACCACACAAAGGAGCGCCTGCCGCTCTCTTCCTGTATATACGCCTGTGCTGGGGAAGGCTGTCAGTCCTCTATTAATCCCCTGCGGTAACGTCCTGCTTAACTCCTCATAACAGTCAGAGATAATCAGCACCGCTTTAGAGCGACTAATCCCCTCTTGCACCAAATCCAGCACATGAGAAGTAGCATAAGCCCCCACCAAACCATAGAGCGCCAGCTCCACATCAAAGACAAAACCGGCAAGCACAATAATAACGCCGTCCACCACCAGCAAAATCATACCGCTGCTGTAACGGGAATATTTATAAATAAGCATAGTGAGTAAATCAGACCCACCAGTAGTGCATCCTGCCCGAAAGACTAGACCCAAACCAGCACCTACCAGCACACCGCCGTAAATCGCCGCTAAGAGCCCATCCGTAAGCAGTGCACCCTCCGGCCAATACATAGCCTCTAAATCCGTAAACAAGGATAAAAGTACTGTGCCTGCCAAGGACTTCACAATAGAACCAATGCCTAAAAACCGCCAGCAGAGTAAAAACAACGGCACATTCAAAAGCATCATGCCCACGCCCACCGGCAAATCATAGAGGTAATAAAAAATCGTCGCCAGCCCGCTAACACCGCCGGTAGAAATTTTATTAGGAACTAAGAAAACGTGAAGTCCTAAAGACATGATAAAACAGCCCACCACCAGCAAAACGCTGTCTTTTAATAATGTTTCTCTTTTTAAGCCCACTCCTGTCAAAACGACTCCCCCCTGTTTTTGCTGTTATGTATAGCCGTTATCGTCTCATCAAGGGTTAATCTTTCGGACGAAATTTATAAAGATACGCTGAGATAAATTCATCTAAGTCGCCATCCATTACAGGGTCGATATTGCCTGCCTCTACCCCCGTACGATGGTCTTTTATCATGCGATAAGGCTGGAACACATAGGAACGAATCTGACTGCCCCAGCCGATATCCTGCTGGTCTCCACGAAGAGAGGAAAGCTCCGCCTCCTGTTCCTCGATTTTCTTTTCCAGGAGTTTTGCCTGGAGCATTTTCATAGCCTTTTCCCGGTTGGAGTGCTGAGACCGCTCCTCCTGACACTGGGTGATAATCCCTGTGGGCAGGTGGGTAATACGCACTGCTGAATCTGTCTTATTAACGTGCTGCCCCCCAGCGCCACCAGAACGATAGGTATCCACCTTTAGTTCGTCAGGAGAGATTTCGATTTCATTATCCTGCTCTACCTGGGGCATCACATCTACAGAGGCAAAGGACGTGTGGCGGCGGCTATTGGCGTCAAAAGGGGAGATACGCACCAGACGGTGCACCCCCTTTTCCCCTTTTAAGTAGCCATAGGCGCTTTCCCCTTCTACGGAAATAGTCACACTTTTAATGCCCGCTTCATCACCATCCAGATAATCCAGGACGCTAATGCGATAGCCTTTCCGTTCACAATAACGAGTATACATCCGGTAGAGCATTTCTACCCAATCCTGGGCCTCTACACCACCAGCTCCTGCATGAAGAGACATGATGGCACTGTGGCTGTCATAAGGACCAGAAAGAATCATCTCCAGCTGGATTTGCTGATAGAGCCTTTCTAGCTCTTTAAGATTGGCCTCAATCTCCCCGCAAAAGGACTGGTCGTCTTCTTCCCTTGCCAGCTCCCATAGGTCGCTGGTATCCTGATTCAGATTTGCGATTTCCTGGAAGCCCGCCACCTTATCTTTTAAGCGATTAGATTTTTGCAGCACAATTTGCGCCGCCTCTTTATCCTGCCAAAAGTCAGGTTCGTTGATTTTTTCTTCTAGCCCATTAATTTCCCGCTGCTTGCCATCAATGTCAAAGAGACACCTGCAATGCTTTGATTTTCTCCTGCCACTGTCCGATTTCACTCTTAAAATCTTCTAACAAATCCAACACCTCTACTTATCTTGTCCACAACATTTTTTATACTTCTTGCCGCTACCGCAAGGGCAAGGGTCGTTTCTGCCGACCTCTTGGTCGCTTTTGACCATAGGTTTTTTCTGAGTAGGTTCACTAGAACCGCCAGCAGCCTGGGTTACCACCACTGCCCGTTCTTTGGGCGCTTCTTCCACCTCTACCCGGAATAAAAATTCTACTACTTCTTTTTGGATGTCATCTATCATCTGTTGGAACATATCATAGGCTTCAAATTTATATTCCATCAGCGGGTCCTTCTGCCCATAACCACGGAGGCCGATACCTGTCCGCAGTTGGTCCATAGCGTCTAGGTGGTCCATCCACTTGGTATCAACGATACGCAAAATAATGCGGCGTTCCAGCTCTCGCATGGTTTCACTGCTAAGCCGTTCTTCTTTTGCAGCATAAAAAGCATGAGCCCGTGTTTTGAAGAGGTCGATGATTTCTTCTGCTGTTAAGGTTACTAGATCCTCTGTTTCCGGCATATTTTCCGGCAAGAATACACGGCAATCCTCCCGCATCTGAGCCAAGTCCCACTCTTCTGGATATTTGCTAACGCCGGAATAATTACCAACGGTCTTTTCTACCACATCATCTATCATACCAGAGACACGCTCTGCCAGGTCTTCCCCGCCTAATACTTCATGGCGTTGGGCATAGATGATTTCCCGCTGCTGGTTCATGACATCATCATAAGAAAGGACATTTTTCCGAATTTCAAAGTTTCTGCCTTCTACCCGTTTTTGAGCTGTTTCGATGGATTTGGATACCAGCTTAGAGTCAATAGGCGTCGTATCGTCCATGCCCATCTTATCCAGCATACCCTTGAAGCTGTCAGAACCGAAAAGCCGCATCAAGTCATCTTCCATAGAGATGTAGAACCGGCTGGAACCAGGGTCCCCCTGTCGCCCAGCACGACCTCGCAACTGGTTATCGATGCGTCTGCTTTCATGGCGTTCCGTACCGATGATTGCAAGACCACCCAGCTCTGCTACTTTTTTGCTATCTTCTTTGGTCCGTTCTTTATATTCATGAATGAGAGCTTGTTCTTCTTCTAAGGTATAATCCTCTTTTTTAGCAAGCTCCATCCGGGCCAGGAATTCTGCATTCCCACCCAGCACGATATCAGTACCGCGGCCGGCCATGTTGGTGGCAATGGTTACCATGCCGGGTCGCCCTGCCTGGGATACGATTTCTGCTTCTTTTTCATGGTATTTCGCATTCAATACTTGGTGCGGCACGCCCCGTTTTTTCAGCATATCGCTAAGCATTTCAGATTTTTCGATAGATACAGTGCCCACCAGCACCGGCTGACCTGTGGCGTGACGCTCGATGATTTCTTCTACCACTGCCTGGAATTTCCCTGGCACAGTGCGATAAATCAGGTCTGGATAGTCAATTCTCTGCATAGGCAGATTGGTGGGGATGACTACCACATCCAGTCCATAAATATTACGGAATTCGTCTTCTTCTGTAGCGGCTGTCCCAGTCATACCAGAGAGCTTTTTATACATACGGAAATAGTTTTGGAAGGTAATAGTGGCCAGGGTTTGGGTTTCATTTTCTACCTTTACCCCTTCTTTGGCTTCGATAGCCTGGTGCAGGCCTTCACTATAGCGGCGGCCAAACATCAAACGGCCGGTAAATTCGTCAACGATAATAACCTGCCCATCCTGAACCACATAATCTCTATCTCGCTTAAAGAGCGCATAGGCCTTTAAAGCTTGATTTACATGATGAGAATATTCTGTATTGGCATCGTCATAGAGATTTTCCAGCCCCAAGGCGTTTTCCATTTTGCTGATGCCTTCTGCGGTCAAGGTAGCTGCGTGCATTTTTTCATCTATGGTATAGTCCACTTCTGGTTTCAGGCGGGAAACAGCCCGGCTAATGCTCAGATACATTTCTGTTGGTTTTGCCGCCACCCCAGAAATGATTAACGGTGTTCTTGCTTCATCGATTAAGATACTATCCACTTCATCGACGATGGCATAGTTTAGCGGCCGTTGCACCATCTGCACAGGATGAACCGCCATATTATCCCGTAAAT